>PBPV01000049.1 GCA_002724815.1 Methanobacteriota archaeon
CCCCGGACAAAGAGGAGACGAGTGGCGAAGATTCACCGCGTGGACCTCCCTCAAGAGGACCCCCCTCACGCGGACCGCCAAAACGTGGACCGCCGAGTCGAGGGCCGTCGTCAGGNCCCCCGNCCGGACCTCCAAGNAGCCCGCCTNCTGGCCCNCCTTCTGGACCGTCTAGTGGACCACCTTCTGGNCCNTCTNNNNGNCCACCTTCTGGACCCTCTGGTGGACCCCCNTCTAGGCCACCACTCCGNCCTCCCGCNGATGCCTTTGTCGACAACAAAGTAGAGGATTTGTCGGATGAAACCTCTTCACCGGAGCCCATAGCTGCACCTGAGGNACGTGAGCCACCCAAGCGAGGTCCACCCGCACGAGGACCACCCNNCCGTCGTGGACCNCCCAGTCGAGGGCCACCNNCCANAGACGTTGATTCNGAACTCAATGAAGACGNGAGTGAACCAACNACTTCCTTTGATGCAGCAATGGCAAAAATGACNGGACAGGAAAAAGAGGTCATTGTTGATGCAGAGGAATTGGCTGCACAAGAAGCTGCATTGACCAAGGCGGAGGAAGAAGAACGGATTGCNGCGAGTGAAACCGACAAGTGGGAGGTGCCCGACGAGGAAGATGAAGAGGAACCCCTACCTGAAATTGAGCCACTGCCCAAAGAGGCGGCTGANGGCAGTCGTTATCCTAAACTCACCAAAGCCAAAACNGGTCGTTTGAAAGACGCTCCACTCACGGGGCATATTGTCCCACATACCCATTGGGATCGAGCNTGGTACTTGCCTTTCCAGAAATATCGATATCGATTGGTGGAGTTGGTCGATGACTTGCTCGATTTGATGGAAAACAATCCGACTGCGTATCCAACCTTTGAATTGGATGGTCAAACCATCGTCTTGGAGGATTATCTTGAAGTCAAACCTGAAAATGCAAATCGAATTGAAAAACTGGTCAAAAAAGGGCGATTGAATATCGGNCCTTGGTATGTTTTACCCGATGAATTCATCGTTGGAGGCGAAGCACTNGTTCGCAATTTACTGATGGGNGAGCGCACCGCAAAACGCTGGGGTGGACGTTCAGAAGTGGGCTATGTCCCCGACCCATTCGGTCATGTTGCACAGTTGCCTGCAATTCTCAAGGGCGCCGGACTTGATTCATTCATTTTCACTCGAGGAGCCGGGCCATGGATTCAGGAAGCCGGTGGTGTATTCAACTGGTACGCAAGTGATGGAAAAACCAAGGTTTTGGCTGTTCAACAAGTGCCCGATTATCCAAATCTCATGGCTTGGGGTTTTGAGGAAAGACCTCTGGACCGAAAGGACTCTCTCGATGTGAATGTTGATACTGCAATGGAACGAATGCAGCGCCTGTTGGACAAGCATGAAACCATGGGATGGAAACCTGAGGTCCTGCTCTTTGGACAAGGGAGCGACCACACGCACCCTCAACCAACTCTACCCATGCTAATTGGGAAAGCGAGCCAAAAATTCAATGGAAAAATCAAGTTCGAACATTCCTCATTCCCAGCTTACATTGAGGCCCTCAAAGGTTGGTTGGGGAAGAAGAAAATGTTCCGATATCAAGGTGAGTTGCATTCCGGATGGGATCGAAACATTCTATCTGGTGTTTTCAGTGCGAGATTGTATCTAAAGCGCGCAAACGATCAAACCATGCGTGTATTGCGTGATCGAATCGAACAATTGAGTGCCATATCTGGTGCACATGGTGGCCGATTCCGTGGTGAACGATTGGATTGGGCTTGGAAAGAGATTCTACGTAACCATCCGCACGATGATATCTGCGGCTGCAGTGTCGATGAAACACATGATGACATGGAAGTTCGTTTCAAACATGCAGATCAGATTTGCGCCATGTTGGAAGATGATTTACGATTGGAATTGCGTGAACAAATGGATTTGTCACATGAAGATAGAGATGCTGTACCGGTCTTGTTACACAACCCATTGGCCAAGGCGTGGTCAGGGTCGTTGATGATCGATCTGGCTGTACCCAAATTCCGGTGTTGGCTTGATCACGGGTTGCCCGTAAAAATCGAGATGGCTGCACCTTCCGGAGACTGTATGATTCACACCTCAGGATTGATTATCACACCCAAATCTTGGGATTTGCACGTCCATTACGACCGAGTTGCGAATGTAGAACTCCCTCGAGTTGTTGGACGGATTCATGTTCATCGATTGCCACCGGGATTGTCCGTTGCACACATCTTACCCGGACGAGGGAACTACGCCCTTCCTGCTGAACCGGTGAACCTCGGAGGAGAATTTGGGCGAACCGATTGGATGGACAACGGATTGGTACGGGTATTATTCCGTGCAGATGGTCGATTTGACATCATGGATCACTCCACNGGCCGGCACATCATTGGAGCTGGAAGACTCGAGGATTCAGAAGATGCCGGCGATTCTTACGATTGGTCCGCTGGAGGCCATCCCGTTCCGCAGGCAGCCGGACGGGGAGAAAAAATGCATGAGCGTGTCTTGGCGACCGATTCTAGATTTGCTGACATGGATGAAAACAATCGCCAGGTATACTTGACCATCGAACAACAAGACGACTGGACGGCTACGGTTCGATTGCACATCGCATGGGCACTCCCTGCCAGATTCAACGATTCGACACAAACTCGTAGTGAAGAGATGGAATGGAATACGATTGACCATTACATCACTTTGCGGAGCGGGCACGCCATGGTCGAGGTCGAAACTTGGGTCAACAACTCATGTGAAGATCATCGCCTTCGATTGCATGTCCCTACGGGTGTGAATGCAAAGAATGTCCATGCTGGAGCCGCTTTTGATGTGATTGAACGCCCCGCAAATTGGCCACATCATCCCGGCTGGGAACAACCACATGTACCCACACAACATTTCAGCGACATGCTGATGGCCGAGGAAGATGGAGGAGGCATTGCATTGTTCTGTCCGGGATCTAATGAGTACGAAGCCATCACCGGTGATGATGGAACCACATTGGCAATCACATTGTTGCGCTCAACTGGGTATCTAAGTCGGGACGGGTTTGCCAGCCGTCGAAATCGAGCTGGACCTGTGTTTGCAGCACCCGGCGCTCAATGCAAGGGAGCGATTTGCACTCGATGGGCACTATTGGCCTACGAAGACGATTGGGCTGAGGCGAACATTCACCAAGTCGCAGAAACTTATGCTTGTCAAGCAAGCGTCATTTCAGCACTGCCCAAACCGCAACTGGATGGAGAATTCGATGAAGTTTGTACAGCAGGAACCCGAGGTCAAAGAATGCAGCCGATTCGATTGGTCGGCAACGGACCCATGCCCATCATTGCCTGCTTCAAACCGGCTGCGGATGGCAATGGAAATGTCGTGCGCCTATACAATCCAACGGACCAAGTCTGGGAAGGCCGAATTGAAACTGACCTTCCATTGTTTAATGTCCGTGGATGCGACCTGTTGGAAAATGAAACAACGAAGCCCCGGATTTCCAAATCAGGATGGCCAGCAAAGCTCAACGCAAAATCGATTGCAACTTGGCGATTTAATTGAGGCTCCTGCATGCTAGAGGATGCTGATATTGATCGCTGCTTTGCCTCTGAATATGTCACTGCACGTCAACAGTTTCTAGATCGTGCTGAGAGAATGGATTTGATTGTTGAATCCATTCCGATTTCGAAAAAGGGGCCGCATGAAGAAACCCTGTCGACCGATTATCTCTGGTTCGGACCCAAAGATGCGAAAAAATTGATTCTGCATACCTCCGGCGTACACGGTGTCGAAGGGTTTCCTGGATCCGCAGCAGCTGTACATATTCTCGATGGATTTCGCAAGAAAAAATTACGACTACCGAATGATTGTGCGATTGCATTTGCACACATCATCAATCCCTGGGGCATGGCTTGGTTGCGGAGAGTCAATGAGGACAATGCGGACTTGAATCGGAATTTTTTGCCCCCTGGCGAACCTTACGATGGAGAGCCTGAGAATTATGCCAAACTGGATCACTTACTGAATCCCACAAGCATGCAAACTGGGCGCGAATATTACACGATTCGAGCTGCCTGGCATTCGTTTAAGTTGGGTTTCGCCAATGCGAAACAGGCCGTTCAAGAAGGGCAGTATACCCGACCCAAATCCCTGCAATATGGCGGTGGGAAATTGGCTGAATCAAGTCAAAATTTCATCGCTTGGTGTGAGCGGAATTTATCCCATGTAGATGAAATTGTTTGGATTGATTTTCACACAGGACTGGGGCCCTTTGGAGTTGATTCTCTGCTCGTTGGAGAGGGGGTTGATGAGCAGGAACTGAAACAACAATACGGTCCCAGAGTTCAACCATTGGATCCAAAAAAAGGCGTGGCATACAAAATTCGAGGGGGGATTCAAGCTGGTATTGAAGCCCGATTTCCGAACAAGAATTGGACCAGTATCACTCAAGAATTTGGGACCATCAAACCAATTCCACTCTTACGATTGGCTCGGGCCGAAAACCGCTTGACACANTGGAGTGGAAAACCACCACTCCGCCTCCTTGGCAGTACCGAGCGGCGCGAGATGCTTGATGCATTCAACCCCCGCTCAATGAAATGGAGNNGAATGATTCTGNAGCGTTCNCAAGCCATCATCGTGGATGCAATCGCTCAACTGTCGGAGGAATGAAGAGACTCGTGTCCTTCGGTGGTCCTGATGAAACGTATCGATGCTCGTGCACCGGTCCGCTTGGACTTGGCAGGTGGATGGACCGATGTTCCACCCTATACCCACGATATGGGGGGTGAAGTCGTCAATGTCGCCATCAACATCCATGCGCATGCGTCATTGGAAATTGATGATGATGGGAAACTCTCTGTCAACTATCGATGCGATGCACCAGTCGGTTCGGGACTTGGAACTACTGGGGCCATCAACGTGGCATTGATGGCGGCGATTCACGGCTCGGATGACGCTGAAGAAGTCGCCTACCAATTTGAAGCACTGCTCGGCAATACTGGAGGCAGACAAGACCAGTGGGCTGCGAAATACGGTGGATTCAACCACTTAATGTTCATCGGTGATGCTGTCGAAGAAATGCCATTTGACCCACCCCGAAGTGTTCGCTTTTGGTTGCAAAAGCACCTCATCGTGGCCAACAGCAAAATCCCTCACGTTAGCGGTCAATTGCACGATTCAATTTGGCAAAAATACGCGGATAAAGATGAGGACGTAATCAACGGTCTAATGNGCATCNGAATGGCNGCTCGAAAAATGGCNCAAGGTCTAGATCAAGACCGTCGCGATCTCATCGTTGAAGCGTTTCACGAAGTTTGTGAAGGCGTTGATTCTCTAGACAAATCACTTCACGAACCGTTCAGAGAAGTGGTNAATCCATTGGTTGCCAATCGTGATGTTGCGGCTTGGAAAGCGCTTGGTGCCGGCGGTGGTGGTTGTGTGGCACTACTCGCAGGTCCCGGGCGACAAGAGGCTGTAATCGCGGCATGCAAANCTGCTGGATGGGATGTTTTGGAATGGGATTACGATGAGGAAGGACTCGTCGTTACTGCCAACTAATCCCATCAATGGTGGCCGATAAGGTCGAAATTGCAGGTTGAAGGGCATCGATGACTATCGCGGCCCAGTCAACGGTGTCTTCAATCGAATTGGAGCGCCCGTGGAGCAAGGGCCAACGACCCATCGAAGGTGGCCACAATTCAACATCACCNGGCAGTTCCAATTTGTACGGTTGCGGTTCAAGGGCCCACTCCATGTTATTGGCAAGAAGAGAAAGTGCTCCCCGATGCCCATTGCACAAGGCCACTGTTCTCAATCCATCCAAACGATTGGCTTCGGCCTCATCAGGTCGATCCAACTCACCCGGAGGGGCTCGTTCAAACAGGAGAAAACCACGAGCAGGAATCTGGGCATTCCACCCGAGGCCTACAAAAATAGTGAATAGACTACACCAGGATTCAGGAGCCCGTACATACCAACCCATACGGTCTGCCTTATTGTCAACTTCAAGATGCCAAGTCCAGTTTGGCAGCTTCGATTCAAGTTGTGAACGTAGACGTCGCAATAGTCTGCGATAATTCTCTACTGATTCACCCTCAATCATCTCCGGGTTGCCAATGTTCTGGATTAGCCATTGACGTAATTCTGGGGAGACGGATTGCGGAGTCATCGACCATCGATGAACACCCAACCGTTCGGGTCCATCGTTGATTCGAACATCATTTGCGGCCCATCGATGAACAGAATCTGCATCGCTACCCTCACCAATCAAGAATGAGAGACGGGCATCTTCCAGTCGGATACTATTGGGTGTCATCTTGACATTGAGCTCGCCGTCGGGCTCAGGTTGATGTCCTCCCGACAAAGGGTGGTCATCAAAGTCAATCTCTTCCCAAAGTCGGGCAAACAAATCCCGCTCCATAGTACCCCGAAACGGTCGCATGACTTAATCCATCACCGAAAGAGGTGGCAGCGGATCCTCATCGAGGCGAGCCTCGATCAAAGCTCTGCATTGTGCTCTAGATAGAGGAGCATGATTCAGTAACTTTTCCCACATTTTCTCAGTCCACTCGGCAAAATGGCAGGCCCATTGATAAGACTCAATGATGAAATCTGTATGCTCACAAACAGGCAAAGACTCCGCTTCCAATAGATGATTGCGAGCCATTGCAGAGGCCAACGCTCGCTCTGAGCGCAAGAGGTCTGCAACATTTTCCTCGACCACTGTATTGGCAATCTTTGCACATGCACCCGGCACAAAATTATCATCTCTAAACCAATTTTCAGAAGGCATCCAAGTTTGGTTATTCAGTACTTTCCATACATCCAAGTATCTGAGACGAAGGATCAATTCTGGGCTTTTCTCAAGAAGGATTTGCAAATCAGAAGGCAATTGATTCTCGACCATCCATTCTCGCAATATTTCACTGGAATCCCGATTGGGATTTGCAGTTAATGCAAGTGCAGCATGAACATTCATNTCAGCCCAAAGCGAGTTNNTGGNATGTCGATTGGACCAACCACCACCAATTGGAATNATCCAACTTCCGGCCCANTCTTCAGGNAGAATATTGGCCANACCGGTACGNCCACGTTCGCCACATTCAATCGGACCTTGACTCCANTCTGGANCCAACCAATTGGGGACCATTCCGATGAATTCGTATTCTCGTTCGCATTGGAACTCAATGAATCTCGCAGGCCCNGATANCGTCATCGTTGGATTCCAGGGTTGATGNCGCCAATAATCTGTCATCGTGTGTTTCACAGAGACAAAGAATCGTGGATCTCCACCCCACTTTGAGAGAACTTTTGATTGTANAATGCGATTGGCATGGATACCGTTTGAAGTCAAATCCCATAGCCGAAGAATGCATCGCTTGCCATTCTCTCGACACACCACCGACTCAAGTAATTCGATGACTTTTCGTCGACGAGCCATCTCATCCATAGAAGAACAATCAATGCACTGACAGTCAAACAAACCGACCCGTTTGATTGTCGAATCCGAACTCTCAAAGGTTTCGCCGTATCGAAAAACCAAGCCTCGGATTTGTGGTACAGATTCAATCACATCGCGAATGGCTTGACCCGTGATCGTCCAAGTTTCTTCCAACCCTGGGCATCCCGCAATTGAATCCGCAGGCAAAGTGAACAAATCATCCATCAGCCAAACGCCCAAACCCAAATCGGAAACGGTTTCAACTTCATCGACCAACTCTGGTGTCACTCCAAACAAGCAACCATTCATTTGATCAGACAGGACAACGTCGGTGAATCCCAATTCTCGAAGTTTGAGAGGATTACGATAATCCGTTTCCAATCGCTCGAACAATGGGGAATCATGGATGTAGGCAATACGCATCCGATTCTCGGGCATCCCTACATCTCCAGCAGCACCAACTCCCAGCCGTGCTCAGCAAAGGCTGGTGCTGCCCGCTCCATGAATTCGTCGTCCGGAACGATGCCGATGATGGCGCCACCGGAACCTGGTTGTTTGGCACAGGAGCCCATCTCTCGAGCCAAACGAACCATGGTGAGATTTTCACCGAGAGCTTCTTCTCCGAACAACTCCGTTCGCAAGTCAAAATTACGATTGATCTCAACGGCTAAGGCCGCCATATCGCCTGCGACCAGTGCTTCTTTGCCTCGATGAGCGCACCAAGCCAATTCATTGATCACGCGTACCATGACTGGTTCCTGTTCAGCCCATCGTTTCGGTAAATCTGCATGGATTTTCCCCGACTCTATGCCTGTCCCACCATGAGCCAACCACATTTTCGGCAACAATGATTCATCCAAGTGAGAATATGCACCCCATCCGCGACCAATCATCAATTCCTCGCGAAAATCCATGTGGAGCATCTGGTTGTAGGCCTGAGGGAGACGGTCTTGGAGACCCCCGTGAATATTCAATCTCTCAGTTTCGACTTTGAGGACCATATCTGCAACCGCATGCGGAGGTAGTGCGGTTCCAAGCCCATGGTGTGTAAGCAAACAACGGATGACTGCTGTGATTACGGCTGATGAGCCCGCAAGTCCGACCTGGCGAGGAATGTTAGTCTCCAAATTCAATTGGAAACCACTGGCCTCAATCGCCAAACCACTAGCGACACACTCTTCTTGAAAATGAATCAATGCACCCAACACCAAACGGGACAAGCCATCTTGGCTCAAGTCAGGAGGGTTTTCAGCGAGGCTTGCCAGAGATTTGTACTCTGATTTTTCATCCCCACAAGAGATGTCAATCGAAAAGTCCCAGCGATTTTCGTGAGGAGTCAATACACAACTCGCGCGCCAGTTCCGCGCGAGAGATGAAATGCATTGACCATTGTAGCCATCCGAAGGATTTCCTAGAATTCCAATCCGCGCTGGGATGGAACAAAAGATGGCCTCTGCACCTCGGCGCATGTATCCCGACTCTAGTTCACGGGTATCTTAATTCCGTTGACGACCAGCGGACCTCATGTCGGGGTCAAATCCTCCATTCTGGGCCGTCATTCCTGCGGCAGGCCTTGGGACTAGAATGGTGGAAAACGCTGTGCTGGGCTGCAAAGAGTTGATTGAGATTGGTGGAAAAACAATGCTTGAACATACCATTCAAGAACTTGAAAATGCAGGTTTCGAGCAGATTGTTGTCGTCTCTTCGCCGAGTAAGCCGGCAATCGATAATGAGTTGATGAATCGGGGTGTAAAAATCGTCCACCAAGTNGAACCAAAAGGCCTNGTTGATGCAATCAAATGCGCNCGAGACATCATGGNTCCAGGNCCCTGCTTGATNGCTTTGCCCGATGTCTTATTTCNGGNTGCAAATCCATCGNCNGAACTTNTTTCGNCCTTTGAAGGAGAAACTTTGCTAGCNGTAGTTCAAGTTGAGGCNCCGTGGGGGTCGNAACTCAAGGACACAGGCAGGGTTACAGAATGGCATGAAAACAAGATCTTAGGGATTTCAGACAAGTTCCCCAATCGGGATTTTCCATTGGGCGAATACCGAATTACGGGTCGTGCCATCTGGACGGAGGCGTTCTGGGAAATTGAAGACGATGACGAAGTTTCGACATTACGCTGTTTGGGCTCTTTGGAAAAATTGAGTGCTTGTTTTGTAAAAACGAAATACATAGATGTAGGCAACCCTAAAGGGTACAATTATGCTCAATCGATTTTCAATCAATGAGAATCCGACCCCCAACCTCGGGGATTACGTAGGTCTGATTCGGGGCTCTAAGCTTGACTTCATCGACAAATATTTGCGGATCTACCGTGTTACCAGGATCCATCCCATAATGCATAGGAACAATCAATTTGGGGGACAATGCCAAGGCCAAATCCACGGCTTCATCGTGACGTAGATTGTCGTTTCCATTGATGCATGCAAAGACCAAATCATAGTGATCAGATGCCTTTTGAANGGCATCATGCCACCCNGGATAGGGCCGACTGTCNCCCATNTGCAGTACAGTCGAACCTTCAAACTCCACTACATAACCGAGGTACCAAGCNCCATCTTCGTTGATGTCGAGTTCTTCATGTGCGGCAGGGATTGCATGGATATTGATGCCATCNACACATGNCGAATCAGAACCCATCATCGGAATGATTCGACTCTGTTCAATTCCCCANCCGGTCAACATATCGACGGAACGATTTGGAACCACAAAACGGAGATTGGGNAAATGTGTAGCTAAGCGAGGTATNGATTCAGGGCAAATNTGGTCATCATGCCAATGTGTACAGAGTACCAAATCNGGTTCGGGGTGCTCTTCAGGTTCCAACGGGAACTCACCAAGCAATTTCCCCCATCGATCTCCTGCAAATAAATCTCGCCACCATGGATCGATTAGAACCAGCGGTCCGCCCCTGAAACGAACCATCCATGATGCCTGTGTGAGCCACCAAGCGGCGATGGGTGCCTCAATAGGAGATTCCATTTCGATTTTCAATTCATCTCCACGACACACCGGTTGGGTGCGGTGTTCTGGAACCACCCAGTCTGCCATAATGTTGCGAACTCGTGAAAGACCTTCAGGTTCACCCTCACGTGGGCGCACGCGCTTGAGGCGAAGCCTCAAGATGACTACCTGAGTCGGAAAAGCGATGTCTCGCAGTGGGAAGCACTCGGTGCTACTCGTCCTTACCCTACTGCTGACCGCTTTATTGCCCGGAGAAATCATGCGGATTGAGGTACAACAAGAAACACCACCCGCTTGGCCTGAAGGCAGCAATGCATACGACAACATGGTCTCAATGGCGGATTTTGGTTATCGCCAAATTGACTCAACTGCAAACATTAACGCTCGAAATTGGATCGCCAGCGAACTTGAATCCATGGGATATGAAGTCGAGCGGCAGCCGTTCACTTCTGAAGTCTGCAACAACTGCGAGAATATCGTCGTCACAATCAACGGCACACTAGACGATGACTGGAGAGTTGTTGGAGCCCATCACGATGCCATCTGTTACTCTCCTCCACCTTTGATCGGACAAACCTACCCCGGTTGTACGAATACGGGTGCGTATGACGATGGAACTGGTTCTGGCGCTCTGTTGGAATTGGCAAGAACATTTGCCCAATGGGAAGGTACACCACTGCACACTTGGAAATTGGGCTGGTGGGATTACGAAGAATGGCAAGGAGCGAATAGCCCAGAAGGAGGTGGCAAAGGGAGTTTGCATTTTGTTGAGAGTATACCCGATGATGTCAATGTCACTTACATCAATTTGGATATGTTTGCACTCAATTGGCCCGTCCCCACACCCTTGGCTAGTCAACTATCGGGATGTGATGAAGAATTCTGGACACTGTACATGTTCACATCTCCCGTCGATGATTGGTCTTATTACGAAAATGAAGGGCTTGAGGTCACAGATGAGATGATCACCAATGCCGAGTGGTTCCAAGGACATCTCAAAGAAATCAACACCAACTTATCACANCCAGAGGAATGGGTGCGGGTGATTGATGATACNAAGGGAAATTCAGACCATTACAACTTCATCATGCACAACCACACTGCGACTTGGCTTCGTGGACAACATCAGTANATTCACGAGGAAGGAGANACATGTGAGCAGACCCCGAAGCATTCCCAAGCTGATTCCGTCGCGACTGTAAACCAATTGGCTGGAGGGAGGACAAATGTCGAAGCCGGCTTGCAAACCGGTCTGGATATTATTGCCACTATGGCTTGGTGGGATTGGAACGCAACCACAAACGGTATTGTTGAGGACGATGGAGAATCAACCGCCCAAGGAACAGGAGAAATCTCGATTGTGTTCTTCTTACCCTGGTTCATCGGTTTGCTATGTCTTGTTGGATTCATCACCGTTCGAAGAGATGAATTCCAACTTGGGTTCATCATTGAAGAAGACGAAGAAACCGATTACAAGCCCGAATCTAATATCATTTCCAATGGGAAGTCATTGGTTGAGAGTTACCAATCTCGCGTCATCACTCTGTGTGTATTGTACATCGCACAAGGCCTACCTTGGGCATTCATCACTGTGACATTTGTGACGTTCCTTGCTGTTGAGGGAGTCTCAGCAGGAATGATTGCGAAACTATTGTTGGTGGGCACACTGCCTTGGACTTTCAAGTTCTTGTGGGGTCCAGTGATTGATCGATATCAATATCGCCCCATGGGAAGACGACGACCGTGGATTTTGTTTGCAGAAGCAGGAATGATCTTGACACTCTCACTCATCCTCTTCATCCCAGACCCCACGACCAACTTGAACGCCGTTGTTGGGATTTTCCTTGTGTACAATCTCTTCACTTCCCTGCAAGACGTCAGTACCGATGCCTTGGCCGTCGATGTGCTTCGTCCTGACGAATTTGAAAAAGTCAACAGTTACATGTTTAGTTCGAAACTGGTTGGTGGAATGATTGGTGGGGCAGGCCTTGGTACAATCATTGGTTTTGTGGGGATTAAGGGCGCGATTCTGCTGCAAATTCCGATTCTTTTGCTGATCATGATGGTCCCGTTGATGATGACAGAACGTCCCGGCGACATCCGATTCCCGTGGAACAAGTCTGATGTCGGTTTGTGGTCTGATGAGCAAAAAGTCGAGCGGAACTTTGTCCAAATTCTCTCGAATATTCGAACTGCGTTTTCTCTGCGCTCAGCTCAACTAGGCGTTGTGCTCAGTCTGTCGAAATCATTGTCTTACTTCTTGGTCCCTGTTTTGCCCATCCTGTTTGTCCAAGAGTTGGGCTGGAGTGAAGAAGGATTCAACGCCACGAAGGGTGGTTTGTTGGTAATTGTGCTGATGCTCGGTTACATTGTTGGTGGACAATTGGGGAAGAGATTTGGTGGAAAATCAATCATCATTTACTCTACCTTGGCACTGGTCATCATCAGCATCATTTGGGGCTTCACAGAATCAATGTGGGAGAATCGAATGTTCTTGGTTACAATCTGGTCGATGCACACATTCTGTCAGGGCATGGTTTACATCAACATCTTCTCATTGATGATGAAAGTCACCTGGCCCGAAGTTGGAGGTACGCAATACACTGCCTACATGGCGATGATGAATCTATCAGCTGTGATTGGATACGCCTTAACCGAACCTCTTTCTCAACGATTTGACTACTCTTCGTTGATCATTTGCGGAGCAATCCTTGAGTCGATTATCATCCTCTGTGTGATGTTCATCGACCCAGATGAAACTCGTCGAGTTCTTGGAACAACTGAATCTGCTTAATCAGAGATAATCTTCTAAGTTGTCTGAACCGCCTACAAACACTGGATCTGAACCTCGGACATCAAAGACGATGGGGACCGTTCGATGCCCTGTCATGGCTACGAATTCCATCCTCAATTCTCGATCATTCTGAACATTGACTTCAGACCAAGACAATTTGTGTCCATCGAGATACCGCTTGGCCTTGAAACAGTAAGGACAGACATTGGTACTGACAATGAAAAAATCAGTATCGGCGCGATTTAGCATGGACATTGCTCGGCCGCTCATACATACCGCAAGATGTTGTCCTTCATCAACCGTTGTCTACCATTTCAGCCGTATTTCGGACCCAATCCACCAGTGCTTGTTGTTGAGCGAGGTTCACCATGTGTCCTTTGTGATGGCGAAGAACTGTGATATCCCAACCGGCCTCATCAAAAATTTCGACCGTTTGGTCTGCTTGCCACATAGGGACGATATGATCGGATTCACCGTGCATGGAAATCATCCGCTTGGGTGCCCCTCCATTAAGCGATAGACGAAGTTCAACCGGCCTAGCACTCTTTCCTCCAATGACAATGACACCGTAGATTTGTGCTACAAATTCAGTTGACAACAATTCTTGGGCCAGAGCACTGCCCTGGCTGAAGCCGCCCACAATCAGTGGACCTTGGGGCATTTGAGAAACAAGTGAGGCCAGACTTTCATCGACTTGAGTGAGGGTGTTTCCATCCAGTGGAGTCTCTGGAGGGGCATCTCGAATCCACCAACCACTGCCGCGTTCGGGATGCTTGAACGGGCCTTCGGGCAACAAGATATCCCAACCCGGAGGACACAAGGTTTCGGCCAAAGGCCGAATCATTTCTGGTGTACCCGTCAACCCATGGAGCATGACCAATGTGCCCATTGAATCCCTCACAATTCCCATGAGTTTGTCAAGCCACCCGCAACAACCAAGCGAATGTAAGAATCACCAGTTTGCGTGATGGTCAAAGTGTAATCTCCACTGGGATAAGGAATGGTACCGAGATTTCCCGATTCCTTGGCTCCTGAGCCCCATTGCCTCGTTAATGCGGAGGCTGAATTGTGGTCTCGAAGTGTCAGTGAACCACTACTTGTCCCGCCACCCATCTCTGCATCCAACCAGTAAATCATCTGGTCGTAGGGACCTTGACTTGGATGATCACCAACAAAGAATGAATCTGTAATTTCAACTTCAGGCGCACCCGATTCATGATTCCATTCCTCTGAGAATATATCGCCCGCACGTATGAACCAAACATTGCCGGTGTGTCCTTCCCCACTGCCCGTGAGCATCATTCGCAATTGCAATTCTTCAGTAGAATCATACCAAGTCAATGAACCGATGAACCCGGCCCACCCNTCNTATGNGTAGGACAATGTCTGCCCATCNGATGATGTTGCTGACATGGTGNCTTTTCCATTGTTAATCCCNATGANTTCGGTNTTCCAACCAATTCCAAATAATGTGAATGACCATGATTTACCATACTCAAGAGGGAAATTCAACACCGCTTGNGGATTGCCATTTTCATATGCAGATAGATTGTCATGAGTTATTCGNCCCAAGAAGGGGTTGTGGTTGAGAACCGCATGGCGCTTGGCTTCGCGTTCGCTGGAAATGGCCAGCATGTACGCAGTACCGTCTTCCGCATCGTCTTCTGCGACGACCAATCGTGCAGAATCATCTTCCCATTCAGGTGTAGAAAAAGTGTACAACCACCATTGTCCGACCTGCCATTCTGCAGGTTCAGACAAATCTGCATCCCCGGGTCCGTTGTTTAGAGAACTGCCACTCTCAAGACAACCCGCAAGGCTNACGCTGAGCATCAGCAGGACCATCAGAGGTGTGCGCATGGCACANCCTCGTNGTGTGGTTCTCTTCAAACTTCTCAGAGANTGCCGAGTTCACCNGCCTTGGNGAGCATACCGGCGATGACTACGCTGACAATACTCATCAACTTGATGAGAATGTTGAGAGAAGGACCNCTGGTGTCCTTGAATGGATCACCGATGGTGTCTCCGACAACTGCNGCGTTGTGGGCATCGTCGCCCTTTGCTGCACCTTCGATTTCTCCTTGCTCAATCGCCTTCTTGGCGTTGTCCCATGCACCACCTGCGTTAGCCATGAACAAGGCCATCAAAACACCNGTTGCGGTTGCACCTGCGAGGGNNCCACCCAATGCTGNNCTACCAAGCAATACACCAATGNCGACTGGGCTTNCTACGGCAACTACGCCTGGCAAGACCATTTCGCGCAGAGCNGCCTTTGTCGAGATNTCAACACAAGTTGCGCTGTCTGGCTCGACNCCTTCACGCCCTTCAAGCAAACCATCGATTTCCTTGAACTGGCGNCGAATTTCTGTAATCATGTCTTCAGCAGCACGACCGACGGACTTCATGGTCATGGCNGCGACCANGAAGGGAAGGGCTGAACCNATGAGNAGGCCAATCACGACCATGGGCTCAGTGAGGCTGAGATCTTGTGCTTCTAGTCCGGCACTGGTCTTGAAAGCTGCAAACAGAGCAAGNGCGGTCAAGGCAGCACTTCCAATTGCGAAGCCCTTGCCAATGGCTGCGGTTGTGTTTCCAATGGAGTCCAATCCGTCAGTGATGTCACGAACCTCCTTGCCAAGTCCGGACATTTCCGCGATTCCTCCAGCGTTGTCGGCAACCGGACCGTATGCATCAACAGTCATGGTCACACCGACGGTACCGAGCATTCCCATAGCGGCCATTGCGATTCCATAAAGGCCTGCATCTCCGCCACCCATGACCTGATTTGCACCAAAGATACCGGCTGCCATCAGAAGAACGGGGACAAACACAGATTGCATT
>PBPV01000050.1 GCA_002724815.1 Methanobacteriota archaeon
ATCCCCATCAGAATCAACCGTTTCGTTTTCATCAAGAGGGAAGGGGTCATTAACATCAAGAACACCATCTCCATCATCATCGACATCCGCAACATTGCCAATGCCATCCCCATCAGTATCCTCGTATTCAGTTGGATCTAGAGGCAGTGCATCCCAAAGATCTGGCACCCCGTCTCCATCATCATCCGTATCTGTATTGTCGGGTTCACCATCACTGTCCGTATCCATCAAACAATCCGCAGCTGAAGTCGATGCCGGGCCCAATGTTGAGGCACCAGTAGGACATGGAGTTGGGGCCGTATTGCCCAAACCAGCGGCATAAGTCCCAATTGGTGCATCATTACAACCTGTTGAACCCACCCAATCTTGCCAAGTTCCTTCCGGACAAAGAGTTTGACTGACCGCTTCACTCTGAGCTACAAAATTCCCTGGGTCAGCAGACAAACAAGTTGTGCGCCGATAATTTGGCTGGTATGTTCCCGGTGCACAATCCTGTTCCCAAATACTACCGTCATTGCTTGTGTAGTGGCCAGGACTTGCATCTACACAATCATCACTTGTCACGGATCCATAATTTGGATTGTACGTACCTGCAAGACAGGGCGTGTCATCGAGTGCCCCATAGACATCAACGTAATGTCCACGAGCAGCCTGAGTTGGTTGTGCTTGTCCCGTAGTTGGGACATAAAATCCGGGTTGTGCCTGTTGACACGCAGTTGCACTTTGCGATGCAGTGTTTGGATTGTATGAACCTGCAAGACATGCTTGTTCAGAAGTGGCCCCATATTCGGCAACATAGTGACCCGGGCTTGCTGGTGTTTGACTTGCACTTCCCGGTTGACTGACATAGTAACCTGGTTCAGCAGATAAACAGGCCGCTGAAGAACTAGAAGCATTTGCTGAATTGTAAGTGCCCACAACGCAAATTTTTGGTGCAACGGCTCCAACTTCATCCACATAATGTCCAGGCGGCGCGGGAATTTGGGCAGCACTTGCCCCTCCGGGGACATAATACCCTAAATCAGCAAGCATGCAAGCCGAAGAGTCTGTTGCACCACTATCTGGATTATACGAACCTGGCAAACAAGGAGTTTCTGTAGTAGCCCCAATTTGATCAACATAGTAACCAGGTCTGGAAGTGGTTTGCTCAAAACTCGCAGGATTGGTCACATAATGACCCAGGGAGGCTGGAATGCAAGCAGATGCATTCCCCGAAGCATTGTTTGGATTGTAGGTCCCAGCCTGACATGCGATTTGTCGGTCGGCTCCGACAGTATCCACATAATATCCGCGATCAGCTGCTGTTTGGGTCGTCAGTGCTTGTTGAGGTACGTAGTGACCTAGATCGGCCAACATGCAAGCAGATGCGTTAGTAGATCCTGAGTTTGGATTGTACGATCCCGCTTGACAAGGTGTGGGCTGTGACGCACCGTACGTATCGACATAGTAGCCAGCGACGACTCCGATTTGCGCAGTACTCGCAGGGCTGGGGACATAGTGTCCTAGATCAGCCAACATGCAAGCAGACGCGTTCCCAGAGCCATTGTTTGGATTGTACGATCCCGCTTGACAAGGTGTGGGCTGTGACGCACCGTACGTATCGACATAGTAGCCAGCAACGGCTTCGATTTGCGTGGTACTCGCAGGATTGGGGACATAGTGTCCAAGATCTGCTAGCATGCAAGCGGAGGCGTTATCCGACGCAGCGTTGGGATTGTAAGACCCTGGCAAACATTGAGTTTGTGTGGCCGAACCATTGACATCGACATAATGCCCAGGGGTTGCATCTAAACAATCGGTTTGACCCGTCCCGGGTTGATAGGTTCCAATCAAACAAGCTGTCTGATTCTCTTGTCCGGGCGTATCGACATAATGTCCAGCATCAGCGTCTACACATGAAGTCTGACCCCTCAGTGACTGGTATGTTCCATTGGCACATGGCACTTCAGAAATCGCACCAATCGTATTGACATAATGTCCTAGAGACGCATCAACACAATTGGCTTGTGTGGTATTGGGTTGATAAGTTCCAACCGAGCATTCGATTGCGACTAGATTTCCACTGCCATTTGCATAGTGACCGATTGGAGCCTCTTCACAAGAGTATCTCCCAAAGTATCCTTCATCGCATGCTGTGGTTCGAACAGGATTATCCGGGAATTCATCTTCAGGAGTTGCGATTCCATCCCCGTCTTCATCACCAGGCATGTTTGTATCATACACGTTGAGTACACCATCTCCATCTCTGTCCCGCTCTGATAGAACAATGGATTCACTCAAAGGAGAAGCGATTGGCACCAGAGAGTTATTTCCAGTTCCATCACCAAGCTGGTCGTGGTAATTGTCACCCCAACATTGGACATCTCCGGAACTACTGACGGCACATGTATGGCTAATCCCAGCGGTCAAAGAAACAGCATCAAACGAGGTGTTGGTGTGCACATATTGTGGTATACTAGAGTTTGAAGTCGAGTTGTCACCCAATTGCCCATCAGCATTGTTTCCCCAGCACATTATACTGCTATTGTCAAGCAATCCACAAGTGTGCCTTTCGCCCGTTGCAATCGCTGTTACATTTGAATCGGTGGTGATTTCTGTAGGTGTACTTTGACTCAGCAAAGTTCCATCACCCAATTGGCCACGATCGTTCCAACCCCAGCAGTGTGCTCTGGCATCATCGAGCAGAGCACAGGTATGCTCTCCACCCGCAGAAATGGCCACGGCTCGCTTGACATCAAAGTCGATGCTAACGGGAATGTAGCTATTGTTTGTGGTTCCATCTCCGAGTTGACCCTGACTATTGTATCCCCAACACATCATCGTGCCATTGTTGGTGAGGGCACATGTGTGTGAATCCCCTGCTGTTAATGACACGGCAGATACATTGTCCCCCAAATCCACCCAAACGGGTACATTGCTAGAATTGACGGTCCCATCACCCAGCTGTCCATGATTGTTGTATCCCCAACAATTCACCGATGCATTATCTAGAATAGCGCAACTATGCGTTTTTCCAGTCGCAACTGCGATTCCCAAGCGCTCTCCAAAGGAGATTGCTGTTGGTGGAGAAGGCAAAGTCGAATTCCCACTTTGTCCTGATTGTCCATATGTGTTCCCGCCCCAACAGGCAACAGTTGCATCATTCATCACAGCACAAGTGTGATAGTTACCAATTGCAACACTAACAGCCGAAGGTTGATTGTATAATCCTGAAAAATCAACAGCACCACCGGAACTGTTACCCAATTGTGAAAAGACATTGGATCCCCAACAATTCAAACTTTCATTTGTTATTGCGCAATTGTGTCTTCCTCCGGATGCAAATGAGTCGTCCGTAAAAATAGACCCTGAAACAAATCCAGGAGCATTCACACCCTCGGTATGTTGTATCATTCCGTCCTCTTCGAGCCCATTATTTTCAAACGCCATCGACAGACTCATACAAATGAGAATCAATCCGAGAACAAATCCGCGGACCACATCTGTATCGATTTTCATATTTGGCCATAATTTAATCATTCAATAAAACCTCCCGAATAAACAGAGAATCAATCCCCATCGAACATGTCTAGTGTTGAAGCCAAGGCTGCAATTTCTGCCCGAATCTTCTCTTTCTCCCTTGACTGTAAGGAGGTATCCAAAAGTTGCTGTTCTAACCATGCAATTTCTGCCCGAACGGTGTCCCTCTCTTCCCGATGTACTTCATCCGCCCGAGCCATTTGCAGCCGCGCAGCATGTTGTCGAGCCTCTTTCCTTCGAACTCGGAGCTCACGGTTGGCCCCTCTGTAGGAGGGCTGCCCTTTCATTTCGATACTCACCGGGAATGGGATAATGATATCCTCTTCATTGAATCGATCGGAAATCGCTTGAAGAATCCAATCCCGTGCAGGCCATTCATCGGAATAATCAGAAATCCAAGTATAGAGGCGGAAATCTCTGGAATATTCTCCAAGTCGAATTAGCAAAGCACGAGGAGAGGGGTCTTCTAGGGTGTATGGACAACTTTTCGCTACTTCAATCAAGATCTTCTTGATGTGAGGTGGATCTTCACTGTAATCGACTCCGATGTCTACCAGAAGATTGAGTCGCTTTGGAACACCATCTCCACCACCACGGGCTTTATTCATCACAGTATTCGATACCAGAGAATTGTTTGGAATGATCACAAGTTCTTCTGACCATGTCAGTAATTTTGTGGATAGAATTCCAGAAGAGATGACTTTGCCTTCAATCCCATTGACTTCAATTCTGTCGCCCACATCAAAAGGCCGATCCATCGCTAGCATGAACGAATTCAAAATATTTCCAAGGGATTGTTGCAATGCCAACCCAGCGATCAGAGAAAACACTGCAAAGGATGCAAATATTCCGGACAACTCAATTCCAAATTCATTGACAATTAGGAAGATTGCCACGGTCCATACGAGCGAACGCATCAAGCCACTCAGGAACACATTCCGACCCGTGACCGATACCCCACTTTCATTCGACTGAATGTAGGCCATCATTGGAGGGACGACGACCTTGATCGTGGAACTGATGATGCTGGTCATGAGAAGAATATACGCAATATTCAGCAAGTAATTGACTTGCACCAAGCTTTCGGGGGACAACCATGAGAGAGACAAATTTACACACAAAACCATTGCGAAAAATTCAGTTCTTTTTGAAATAGGGACGAACAGGTCATTGTCCCACCCAACCTCAGTCTTGTTGACGAATTGCCCAATTCTCTTGAGAATCACAAATTTTAGCAGGACTAACAGTCCCAAAGTTAGACCAATACACAGTCCGATTTGCGCACTGGTACTCAATTCATTGGCCCAGTTAATCACAAAGTCGATTTCATCGAATAGCCGTGACATAGCCCCATCTCTGATGGGGCGGCCTCAATATTGATTGAAATGCGTTTTGATTCAAGTTGGGGCGAAAAATGCACCTAAAGTGACATCCAAAAGTGAAATTGTAATCCAACTTGTCAATGCTGCAATCCACATCATGGTGGAAATCTGCCCCATCGCTAAAGCAAACCCTCCTCCCCGCAAACGAGTCGCAATTGCGGACAAAATAATCACCATCAGGATGATTAGAAGGGACGTAATTAGTTTGAACAGCGCAATGTTTTCGTCGACCGCTCCAGTTTCTTCCAATACAGGGATCCCCAAACCTCCAGCATTCTCTGTAATTTGGTCGACCTGCATGTTCTGCATTCCTTGTGCAACACTGGCAATATCCGTCCCCAATCGAAGAACAACTGCGATTGCAATGTTGAATGATACAATTGTGGAAATAAGCAGGCCGTATGCTACACCTCGCATGGTTCCGGCTGACAAAGCCCTCCGCCTCCTGAGTGACAAGAGATTGGTGGTATTCTGGCTCACGAGATCGGCCACAGCAGCCGGCTCTCCACTTGCCTGGGCTCCCTCCAGATAAATCCGATTAAACCGAGACACCATCCCTGAATTGACTTCTGCTGAAAACCAATCCCAACTTCGTTCGGAGTCAATACGAATCATGAGTCGACTTTCCAGGCTCGCAATTGGTTTGTTCAGTGAACCAAAATCAATTCCGCGGAGAGCTTTGATTGTCGCTGAAGGTTCAGCGGCTCTAGCCTGTGCAGTNCCCCCCAGAGCACGAATAAAACCAGGATAGGATTCATCACGCCGCAAGATACCTCGCTCTTCTCTTCCGGCAGTAAANCCAGGAAGTAAAAATGGTGTAACGATAAGGGCTACAAGTACAAGCCCATATTTATCCCAAGTACTCATCAGACCTTCGAAATACATCAAAATTACAGCAGTTGATGCAATCAATATGGGTGCGCCCATTACACTTGCAGCAATCCATACTTGACGCATTTTCGTTCGATATTCTGTATCAAATTCATGTCGACTAAAGATCGGATCATCGGGCACGATTGATCTGAATGCGAACAAAGTACCNGCTTGCATTACAACAAACAGTGTGGCTGCAAGCAGTACCCATCGGATTCTAGCCATCACTTCAAGTGGCGCAGAACCGTAATCTTCAGTGACAAAAAGTACGAGATGAATCCCAGATACCACGATCCCAAAAATTCCAGTTGTGGTCAGTGAAATGTAGATTTCTTTGAGCATGTCAATCGATTCTAATCGTGTGTCATAAAGTGTATCAAATTCCTTTGAAAACGTCTTTTGCTCTGCTTGCATGAACTCGTTGATGGGTTGACCTGCCTCGACAGAGAACGCCATACGATCGAGGAAATCTCCCCATATTGGAGAGGGACTTTGCCTCCCAATGATTCGGGCGGCTTCAGGCAAACTAGTATGCCACTTTTCAACCAAAACTTCGATTGATTTCACTTCATTTGCGAGCGCCCCATAATCACTCATTTGGCGGAGAATGTCGAACATTGACTGCGCGTTCACTTCGCCAATACTCAAGATTCCCATTCGAGTGATGAACATGTGCATTTCTTTCTCAATCAGAACAGCATCACGCAGAGTTTGGACCACTGGCCATATGATGGCGGCTCCAGTGGTTAGTAGTGGGAACATCACCAGCAGAGCGATTCCCGAGGCCCCTACAAACAGGGAACTCAGCATCGTATACAGGATCAATGATACTGCAAAACCACCGATTGTAGCTGGCAATACGAAATTTATCAGGTACTTGGATATGGGCATTCCCAATCGCTTTAGAGCAATTTGAAATAGGGAAAGACGCTCCATTTTTCCACCTCAATCGTTGCTAATCGGCGTCCAAACATCGATGGCTTCCGAGAAAGCCTCCCATCCCAGTTGGTAGTAAACATCTAGGATGTCAAATACATCATCATAATGCACCAAATCATTGTCAGCCATTCGTTGTAACGCCTCTGTTCTGCGTGCCATTTCATCGTAGATATCCCGCTTATTCTCAAAACCCATTAACGCCGCCATTTTGTTTTCCATGAGGTGTGATTGGAACATTCCACGGAAGTAGTGCTTGTCTCTAACAGGGTTCCAATCGAACATACCACGGGTTAACACACCATCGGCTTCTTTGTTGTATCCAATNACTTCATCGATTCCAGTAATCCTTCTCGCAATTCCNCCACCTGGTGCTTCAACAACTTCTTGGAAAATTGCAAAATTCAGGTTGTCAAAGAAACGCATTGGGACGTTGATTGGATCACCCGTAAAGCGCTGAATCATTTTGACAATTGATGAAGCGTGGAAAGTGGCAATTACAGGGTGNCCCGTTTGCATTGCTTGGAAAGCGGTCGCTCCNTCAGCGCCTCGAATTTCTCCAATGATGATGTATCTTGGTCGACTCCGAAGTGCTGCCTTNANTANGTCGAACATNTCAACACGCGAGTCTTCATTCTTGGAATCACGTGTCACAAGTCGTTGCCATAATCGATGTCTGACTTTTACCTCAGGTGTATCTTCAGCTGAGTAGATTTTGACATTGTGATCTATGAATGGTAAAATTGCATTGAGCGTGGTCGTTTTACCCGATGCAGTTTCACCAGATACCAGCAGTGACATNCCATTTTCNAAGCCCAACCAGATGTAAGCTGCAACTTCTGCANNGAGNGTTCCCCACTTGATGAGCTGAATAATTGAAATNGTTTCCTCTGCNAATTTTCGAATCGTGAAAGAGGAACCAAGCATTGAAACATCGTCAGAATATACNATATTGATACGACTTCCATCCAATAAAGCACCATCAATAATTGGTTTACTATCGGAAACNGGTCTCCCTATTCTTTCAGACATCGCCCGTAGATAACGCTCCAANATATCGCGATCTCTGAATCGGATATTCGACGTCACCATTCCGAANACCTTGTGATCCATGCTAATGTATCGAAGACCNACGGCGTGAATATCTTCCAACATCTCATCTGAAAGCAAGGCTTCCAANGGACCAGATCGAACAAGGTCTCTAATCACAGTGTACGTCAACCTCTCCAGTTGTTTTTCGGTTACTTGTAGTGGGGCCTCGCCCAATCCAATGGATTGGCGAATTCGATTCACAGGAGTACCTGCATTCATCGATGAATTAGGTGAACGCGTTACAGTGGTGTGCCGTGCAATCATATTTTCTAGCATGGCTTCAAATTCAGCATCTGAACCAAAAGATGGTGCATTCGGCGCTTCTTTTAGCAACCTTTCAACAAGGATTTCCTTGATATTTTCTTCATCCTCATTGAGTTGTGGTTCTATCGCAAACCACAATGTTGTACCCGCCCCCTCTTCTTCATCAGCCGGTCGGTAAATGTGTGCAAATAGNGGCCCCCTTAGGTGATAAATGAGATTCAAGTCACCCTGATTTGCAGCTCTATCCAACTTGCCATAGTAGAACGGTCTAGTACCATATTTCTCTTCAAAGTCAGACACCCATTGGTTAACGTGATCGAACCTTTCCATGACTCCATCCAAGTCACCTTGTTGGAATTCAATATCTTCAGCCATCGAATCACCTAACTAACCGCTGTGATATCTACAATGAAGCCCATTCCAGGCTCCACACGCCATCCAATTCTTGGTTGAACAGGACCAGCGGCTCTAAGAAAACGAGTAATGGCCATGGTTCTATTCAATCCACCTCCAACTTCTCGAATGCGCATATCNATTGCAACNTCGGCAGATGAAATNAGTGCNCGAACAACATCATGNNTCAATTCTTCAGGGTCGATAATCAACATCAAAGAACGTCCTGCAGAGGAATATTTTCGCAGATAACTTAGCAATTCTTCCGGAGTCCCAGAGTAGTGTTGGAGTATACTTGAGGCTCGATCAATAATCGCTATTTCAGCATCTTGCACGGGCTTTGAATCCAACACATCTGCAATTTGTACAACCCCCTCAACTTCATCAGATACGACTCCAAACCTAGAGAGTAAAGTCAGAGATCCACTTTCTGTTGCATCCGTCATCGAATAGCCCAAACTGTCTACCTGTTCTAACCAACCACGAGTGGTCAACTCAGTACTGACTACGGTTAGGCGTGTACCATGACTGATTAGCCCGTAAGCCAATCGTTGGGCAATGAGACTTTTCCCAGCCCCAACTTCACCTGTCACAATGTAAAGCGAGCGTTTTGGCAATAACCTTCCTAGACTGTCGGCTAAACTATCCGTTTCCAATTCGAATGGAAAGCCNCCCTCATCATCCAATTCGAATCACCTCAGAGAACGCGTAAGTACCNGAAACACCTCGATACTCCTCACTACGAACGATGATGGTCAGGACCGTTTCGTCCCCTGGATTTAGAGTCAAACCCGTTGGACAAATGCGCAATTCTAACACATTGCCTTGGATCCAATCAGTGGTTGATGTCAACATTCTTCGATTCGAAATGGATGTATCGCTGCCATTTACAATGACTCCAATTTCACCATTTTTCAAAACCAACTTGCCCGTATTTTGCAAGTGTATGGTTAGATTGCAAGCTGTTTGATTCCAAGACATATCCATTGGGTCACTTGTCAATGAGGCCTTGGTCATCGTATCCGCTTCAAGTTGAGTTTTGTTGGATTCAATTGAGCTTGCGATACCACCCCACGAGGCAATCAAGACACTTGCAGCAATGCCTGCTGTAATGAGCCCTGTGATGAGCATCANTATCTCACTTGCACCACCATCTGCCATCTCATTCCCTCACATTATTGCAACCGCTGAAGATGCACCCATTGCTGAGACAAATATTCGACTNGGAGAAGTAAATCCAGCTCCACTNATTTGGATGTACTGAATTTCCCCTGGGAATAACACCGATGTTGAATTGTGATGCTGACTCGCTTGGAATGGAACACTTCCATCAATGCTGAGCCACATGTCATCATAGTGTATGTTTTGGTCACCAACATTTGTGATGTTAAGATGGATGGAAACACCATCTTCAGTGGCATTGATTGCTCTTAATTCTGGTTCTTGNATGGCCAATTCATCGATCTCCGCTGCCATTTGGGTACTTTCCGTGAGAGACATTGATGCCAATGCAAAGATGCCCAATAAAGCGGTGCCGACAATCATCGCGGCTATACTTGTTGAACCACTCAGATTCAGGCCCCCTCCGGGGGAGCATTGGCCTGTCTCCATGCCCCAATCATGGCGTTAAACATCAGCAATTCCCTGTGTGGAAGATGTTCTGCAGTATTTTCATTAACGGCTGGATCTGCTAAATCAATGAGACCTTTCAGGACCCCACATTCATCGGTAGTAATCATCCCACTGCCAGCAGCTTTGTCGACAAAAGATGTGGCGTTGCTTGCAGATAGATTGTCCAAAAGGAGTGCTACAATCTCGCTCGTTGTAATTGGCAAATTCTCTGTTAATGCACCCGGCCTTTGGTTAAGGAATGGATTTAATTCAGCAATTCGACTTTCATACAAATCCAGTAAATTGACATCAGATTGTTGAACATCAGCGACCTCCGATTCGCCCTCAATTTCATCACCCTCAGTTTCAGTACCATCATCGTCTTCATCGGTATCCATTGTAATCAGTTTGTCAGTTGGAATGGCGTACGGCGTTCCAGCAACATCCTTCAATTGCGTGAGGCGTGCATCCAACATCGCCATGGTCGCTTCAATTCGATCGAATCTAGAGTCCATTTTGTCTTCGATTTCCTTGGTGTCGAAGTTAACTTGCTTACCACTGCTATCTTGCACGACCGAATCAGCGGACTCTAGACCAGTGGTTCCAATCCGTGCTCTTGTTGGAGAAGGTGCCAATGTCCACGCATCCTCTTCGATTGGAGCGGCATCTAGGGGAATCGTCGCCACATCAATTGAATGGGTGGCTAAACTTTCCAATCTCGATACCGCTTCCTCATCAGCGACATCGCCATCGGTTTTACCGAATATTTTGTCGATAATGCTCACTCAGATACTCTCCAAAATCGTGTCCTCCGAAGAGGGTAAATTCCCCTCAGATAATTGATGATCCAGGGTTAACATCGTTGTAGTGGAGAGATGCGTAGGTATCTCCACCACCATCGATGAAGACTCGCATTTCTTGATTGTCTCCAACTTGTGGCGTACAATCTGCAGACGTATCAATTGGAACCAAGAACGTCTCGCCAGCATCAACCGATGCAGCCACACCTAGGGCGGTACCATCAAGGTCAGTGGCAACAGTGAAAACACCAGCGTTAACTCCTGCTACTGCTGTACCATCATCACATGCCATATGCCATTCCATGTCTGACAACAATGTGGTGTCAGAACCAGAACTGAGTTGGACGATGAGGGTAATTTCATCAGCAGAATTACCACCAGTGGTTTCTTCACTAACATAAGCGCCCTGGATCAGTATTTTTCCACCCAAATTGTCTTGAGTATCATCGCCTGTTTTTTGCGCTCTTTGTTGCAATTCTTCAGCCGTCTTGATAATAATCGTAGAGGCCACGGCAGCCACTAAAATCAGTGCGATAAAAATAATCATTGCACCGATACCAATGGCACCTAAGTCATTCTTTTTGAGAGAGTATTCTTTACTGGTCATTTAGACATCTCCTTGTACCCCGATTTAGTCGCTGCCAAGTTTATAGTTGTAGCCACCAAAAAACCCCAATATCTCCTCTCAGTCCCTCATTTTTTCAATTCCAAATCGAGTGTAGATATTTCCACAGATTTCGGAGCTAGATATCGGAAGAATGGCCATGATTTACAAGACCAACCTGGGGGGATCCATGGAGCCAACAAAACGTCATTCATCGCCTCATCACTTGCGTTCTCAACACGACAAGTCATTTGCAAACCATCGGGCCGCAAATCATAACCTGTTTGCACATTCAGTTTTTCTTGCAAACTTCCAGGTGCACCGAATTCACGAATTGCAGCCATGGCTGAAGGAGTAATGACGAAAACAAGATCCATTGTTTCCCCAGGTTGCAATCGTTCGACAGGTTGAGCGTCAGGCAAAACTCTCCAATTGGGTGGAACAGGTGCTTTGATATTGAATCCTGGAAGCACCACATCACTTGTATTTTCAATTCTTACAAGCAATTGTCCCTGATCGGAATTCGCTTCCCAACGTGCTTCAATCCCCATCCAGAATTGGAAGAAAATGAATGGATTCAGTGCTGCACTATTTGCCAAAAGATGTTCAATTAGACGTTCCAGTTGCAATGCCGACTCATCAAAAGCACTCCGCATAATCAAAGTCTCAGCCGTTTTCATCGTAAGCAGGATATCAAGCAATTCATCTTCACTGGTTGCCCGGTCCCTCATGAGAGAGTGCAGCATACGAATGGCCCTCTGCATCTTCCCAATTTGGATGCTTAGAACTCCAATATCTTCTCTTGCTTGACGGATATTCTTCTTTGCAAAGCGAACATCTTTTTCCAAAATGGCTTCTTGAATTAATTGAATGTGTTCATCCAAAACAAGATTCAATCTTGTAACCTGTGCTCGTAAGTCAGATTGGGTTGGCATGACTCCATCATACATTGCCTTCCACCTCCACACTCACATCATGAGAATCTCCCCACCGCTGTCCAATTGTGATTTTACGCAATTCCGTAGATGGATTTCCAAGCTGTACTAGAAGCCCTCTAGCTTCTCCTTCAAAGAAAGTCAATTCTTCAAAGATCTGATTCCATGAACTGGTGCTATTTCGAATGGTCAGTTCTACAGACAATGCACAAAGCATCAGATACAGGAAAATTGAAGCAATATTGCCCTCACTCCAAGAGATTTCATTTGGCAAAATCAGAACCATGAAGATGAATCCTAACGGTGCTAGAGATAATTTGACTCGCAACTGATTCGCAACACGGACCAGTTCACCCTCATGGTCTTCTACAAGGCTACTACCGCCCCGCAGTAGGTTTTGCCGGTCAGACAGGATGGCTGGGAATTCATGTGATGCCGCACTCCGGGTGATAAGGGCCAACCAAACAATCGATGCAACACTCATGACGATGTTTGGAATCGCCCCTAGGCCATAATGGGTCGAAACTCCGAGTAAAGCACAACCTGCATACGCACTCAACATCAACGACCGATCATCGTCTCGAGACCTTCGCAATAATTGACTGCAAAGCAAGATCAAACCGAGTGTTATTGGAATCAATATCAACAATGGAGGTGACCATGAATTCAGCGTGAACGCCTCCCTCAGTGCATCATCATCCGGTTGGTTGCCATACATTTCGGTGGATTGAATGACAACATTGCAATGAACATCTTTTGATGTCTCCCACCAATTCAGAGCCCCAGTTTGAACATCCCAGTTGACGGATTTTATTCCACCCTTTCCCAATCCGGCAATTGATTGTTCTTCAGAACCAATAATTTCGATTCCATCCTCACATTCAATGACGGCAACAGCGTCATCTGGCAACGTGTTGTTTCCGTGATTCTTGATCATTGCACTGACGACCCCACTGGTGGATTCTGAAATTTCAGACCCCATCTCAATATTCACTGATATGATACCCGGGTCGGCCCATGAATCGGAGATTACTCGGACATTGAATGACGTGATATTATTGTCACCAGTACTTGGATGAATCAGATTAAAGTCGAGGGAATATCCATCTCCTGGAGGCAAATTTTCGATTGCAGGCATTTTGATTCGCAATCGAAGGGTTCGGTTCTCACTTGAGGGAGTTGGGCCTAAGAGATAGGTTTCACCATTCAAATTCAGAACCTCAGGTTGGCCCCATGTCACTGGATCAACTGTAAATTCCCATTCAATATCACCGGCTCCAACATACAGACTTTCGTTGATGAATCTTTCAGAACCGACCAATTCGAGGACATATGAATCAGTTTGAGTTCCGGCAATTCCTTGTTCCAGAACATTGGTCCAAGGAATGTCAATTGTGAATGTATTGTATATTTTATCTGGGACTGCGAGATATTCATCTTGTGTCCAAATCCTCGCGATTTGCAATGTCGATTCTAGATCCCGGTCACCTAAATCATCATCTAGAGGGGAGAATTTCAGGTTGAGCTTTGTTTCCTCTAAATTCCATGCAGAGCCCGCAATACTTTGCACTGTGAAATCAATGTTTTTCATTTCCCCCATAGGCAATGTAAGATTTTGTAAATCGCAATTACTGACAAGCCAACGTGTCTCATCTCCAGCCGTGCAAATGACATCTAATTGGACATCAAGGTTGCCGCGATTGACCACTTCCACCGTAAAGTCCCGACTTTCATAGGGCCTGAGTTTGATGATGTTTGGAGCATTCCAATCCACTTGGAAAACAGAGTCGGTAAAGAATTCAACATCGGCATCGCCCACAGTCAGATTATCAGTGACATTGGTTGCCACCATGGTGCCATAGTTAATGTCGCCAGACTCTAGGTTATCATTGCCGCCCGCAGCTGGAACTTGAATTGACAAAGTGATACTTTTTGTTTCAGTACCGGCCGGCTCCAAAGTCAAATTCTCAGGTTCAATTTCGTAAACCCATTCATCGCTTCCACCGATGATTCCAAAATCAAACTCGATAAATTCGACTAGGTTTCCATTGTTGGTTACATCAAACACCATGGAAAAATTCTGTCCAGGTACCACAGACACATTTTCATCATAACCGAAAGTGATGTTGTGGAATGGATTGACATGAATATGCACGAGAGTTTGAGCGACCAGATCACCGTCATTGCTGAGCGTCACTCGTGCAGAGTGGTTGGCATCAGCCCGGGCAAATGGATTTGCTAGAATGTTGATTTCAACCGTCCTGTTTTCTCCAGGTAGAAGTGTGATGGAAGAACTCGATGCGACATTTACATCAATATGTTCTGAAAAACCTTCAACACTTACATCGAACTGTTGCAAACTATTTCCGATATTTGTGACGAGTAGAGGCAACAATTCCAATTGGTCGACACTGACGTTTGCGGTAGCATTTGCAGGCAGAAGTGTGGCACCGACCAACTCTTGAATTTCAAACGGTAACAATTCCTGTGCAATTACATTTCCAGATTCATCAATCACCTGCAACATTACATCAGAATCAGCATCGGCTCGATAATTTGGCGGAGCGGTTGCTGAAACCATAATTTGTTCAATATTATCGCCATTAATGGTTGGAAATTGATCGGAACTAGAGGGCACAGAGGTTGAGGTTGTTGGCTGTGAAGAAACAGACCAACCCAATGGCCCAGATAGAATGTAACTGAGATTAGACTCATGGTTTCCGAGATTGACGACATTTACCGGAACAGAGGTTTCAATTTCTGGAGTAATGATTGTGGGGGATGGAATCTCAATAGAGGCCTTTGACACCTCAGGAATATTCACTGTTAGGATCACTCTTGAGACCGGAGATTCGATTCCACTGAGCCCAGATTCAATGGTCAGTGAAGCTGTCACTTCGACTTCCAATATACCTGCGACAGGGGGGAGCCTTATGCTATCACTACCAGGGTCTGGGGACCCTAGATTTGCAACAATCATTTGCGTTGCTCCTAGACTCAAAACAGAATTTTCAGGAGTAATTTCGGTACTCCACCTGTTTGCCTCATTAAGCCCATTCCCACTTCTTGTTGCTTCGAATGAAGAAGGTGCAATATCCAAATCAACATTTACAGTCGTATCTGGGTTTGTGATTAGATTGTGACGTACTTGCATTTCCAATTCAACTGGATTTGTCCAAACTCGATTGTCAAATACATCAATTGCTGGCATGAAGAATTCAGTATTTTCAGCCATTAATTCAACCATGATTGTTGCCTGAACATGCAAGAAAGTGTGCTGAATAACCGGCTCACCTCCGACTTCAGGTGCAACCGCCGTCCATAGACGCAAGGTGTTCCCTTCGACCAATTTACTAGATGGATCTAGGGGGAGGGTGAGTTGTGGTGGCGTGACAGTGATACTCACTGTGATTTCTTCCCCTACTGAGAGGTATGGGGTGGTACTTGGATGTGCAGTTACACTCCAACCCGGTGCCAATTGCGAGAAACCACAATCAATTGTGAAAACGGCTGGAGAAGTTCCATTATTCTTCAAAATGTATTGAATATTTTCAGGTTGGCCCGGGGTGACATTGACATTCCAAGAACTGTGATTCAATGTGGCCTGTAACAAGTCCCCTGCATAGACAAAAGCGGTCGCATCCACAGAGTAAAACTCTGTTTGACTTACGATCTGTAAATCGATTCGATCAATTTCCGACCGGTTGGTTTCGATTGGCAATTGTACGCCTACGGACACCAAGCTGGATCCAAGACTGGCGACATTAATCTGTTGAGCAGTTACATTTGTGGCCCAGCCTTTCATCGAAGTCACACTGTATTCGAACGTATCACCAGCGCCTAAATTTTGCACGATGAAAGTTAGTACGGCTGAATTCCCAGGTTCTACGGCTCGATCACTGGGTGCGAGAATCGCTGCCCTGTAATCTGAGAATACTGCATTTATCTGCAAATTGCGTTCAATACCCTCAAACGACCAGTATACGGTAATATCACATGACCCAGAGTCTACCGATGTAGAGTTGACTTCGATCTGGATGAATTCATATTGAGAGGGTTGGCTGATGGAATTCGATGAGAGATTCAATGAAGAATAAGTGAACTCCGGTCCATTGCAATCGGAAAGATTCACCTCAAAATCGACAGAAGTTTCCATATTTCCAAGATTTATTGAACTAATTTCTAGATCCCATAGCCCCAATGGCAATCGATCATCAATATCGGGAGCATCAACGATTACATCCGCTACAGAAGCTACTTGGAACTGAACATTACTTTGGGCATTATTTGATGAATCTGAATCAGTGGAGGGAGATGAACCAGCCATGGCAATTTGAACATCAAAATGTCCAAACTGACCTTCGACTGCATCCCATTGGATGACACATTGTTGTTGTGAATTGCCTACAAGTTCGTAAGTGGCAGCATCACAACCAATTTGATTGGCGAAAATACTTGGGAGAAAGGCAACACTTCCAGTATAATCCAATTCAATTATCGCTGTATGGACCCCATCATTTCGAATAGTAACCAGTACTTGTTGTACACCAGCAGATAGTATGGCTGCGTTGGCTGAGACATCAAAATATGAGCCAGAAATCCACTGTAGAGGTTCCAACACGATGTCGGTGGTGGGCAGATTTTTTGCCACATCCATTTGGTTATTGTCATGTTCAACCAATTCTTGTGAAGGCACAATTGGCGATAGGATATGGACAAGCATCAACAAAACCAAAGCGAGACTCAACTTGCCCCCATATTTTTCAGAAAAGATCCACCGATTCAGCATTCCAATCACTCCACCTTGAATTTTGTAACAAATTGCAACTGATTTGCAAGAGACATCTGAGCCTCATATTCCGAATGAGCACCCTTAGCCAGAATTCGAATTCGACAATCTGAGATGTCAACCTTTCTGAACTTCTGATGCTCTTTGTAAAAATGGACATAGACGTAATATGTCCCTTTTGGCGCTTTACCATCGCCCCAGTAGACGTTTTCTACAGGAGTTTTCGACTCACCTTTTTGATTCATCTCGACATCCTGCTCACCTCCATCAGAGGATTTTGGGTTTCGCGGGTGAATGATTTCTTGAGTTGGAGTTACAACAAGGATGTTGAAATCATTTTTATTTTCCCAAAGCAATGAGATTTGCACATCTCCTCCCTTGGCACCACTTTCGCTTAATCTTTCATCGAACAGATCATTTTTCCACTCATCTTGTGGTAAAGGCTGCAAGCCTCCACGCTTGTAAGCCCCGTTTAGTGCCTTATGCAACCGCATTTGTTTGTCTTTCTCAACCTCTTCTGGACTGAGCTCTTTTTGCAATACCTTTCTTCGAGCAATTCGCATTCTTTGTAGTGTATCTGCATGTCGTTTGTCAATGTCTTTGAACACAATTGATGATAACTCCGTCAATGATTTTGCGTTGGAAATCTTTGTCTTGTAATTCTGAATTTTCTCTCTTTCCGCTTGCAACTCGGCCCTTTTCAAACCACTCTCAATTTGCTTTTGCCTCTTCGCTACAGCCTTGTCGATTACATTGACCACATCATCATTTAGATGAGCATATCGAACTGCAGATAGTTCATCCAAAGATCGAGAGTTTTCAATCACACGCATGATCTTTTCATATTCTGCCTTTTGTTTCGCTAAAGCGCGTTTTCTCGCTTTTTCTTTCAGCAATTCCACCGCTTTCTCGATATTTCTCTTCAACATAATTTGATGAAGAGAGGAAAGATTCGCATCAATTTCCGGCATCTCACTGGGTTTCTTAGCGAGCTTCATTTGTTCTCGAAGTTGTTTGTACAGACGGGCTTCTTCCTCCATCCTTGTTCTAAGAGTAGATGCATCTGGCACATCAATGATCGCAATGACTTCTAATTTATCGCCATAACTTGCTTGACCATTGTACAGGTAATAGTCGGCCCCCATTTTCACCCGCAATGTGTAATCAGTAGGGTCTGATTTTCGCATCCCACGGTGCCTATTTCTGTGCCAGATGCATGCGTAATATTTGCCCGCAGGTGGTGCTTTTCCAGCAGGCCACACTACATTTTCCATCGCCGCCTTCATTTGCGGCTTAGCATTCATTTCCAAGTCGAGTTTACCGCCGCAAGAAGATCGACGCTTTCCTCTATGGACAACATCTCCAGCAGGAGTTTTGATGATCAAATCTAGGTCATTCATGTTGTCCCAAATTAAACTAAATCGTAGAGCCCCATCAGCAGCCTGCAATGTCTTTACACGCGTTCGGAATTTCGATTCAGCCTCTATATTGAAATCAACATCAACCGGCTCTTTCTTTAATTTCTTGATTGCCTTCTCAACATACTCGTTAACCTGTTCATCTTCCAATAAAATCTCCAAAACCTGTGCTTGGATTCTTTCGAGCTCCTCTTGCTGATCTTCGTTTACACCATCAATCACGACAGCCTCAACCTCCGCAGACGTCTTCGCTCCCTCGATTTCCTTTCGAAGTTCGTCAAATCTTGCGGCTTGCCCACGTTCAATCCGCTGCCGCTCCAATTCCTCTAGATAATCCAACCGTTCAAGACGGATATTTTCCAATTCTTGGCGTTGCTCTGCATTGACATTTTCCAGTCCAACATCAAGCAACTCATCGATATCATCGATTCCAGATAGCAACCCCAAGTAACGATTGTATTGCTCTTCGAATTTCTTCTGCTTCGCGAGCTCAATCAACTCGTTTCTGCACTTCATGCGCAGTTCTAACAACTCTTCGCGCTGAACCTCATTGACACCTTCAATTTGCATTGCATCCAATTCAAGGACGTATTCACAATCTAGAATTTCAACTCGCAATTCTGCATAAACGAGATTTTCTCGCGCGATTGTAAACATTTCAACCAATTCTTTCTCCTGGATGGGATTGACCCCATCGATGGTGATGGAATCCAATTCCTTGGAACTCTTAGCAGAGTCAATTAGCAGACGCAACTCTTCGGTTCGCGCTTCTTCTTTCAGGTGTTTAATCCTCAATTCAAGAACCGACATTCGCTTTTCTCGGCGCTCTTCTAGTTCCGCTTTCATTTTGGTATTGACTCCAGTGAAGACCATCGCTTTGAGTTCATCTTGATCCTCACAATCTAGAATCAAGTTTGACCATTGTTCAAATTTCTCTACCTCGCCACGCTGTCTTTCGATTTCCTTCAGGCGAGAATAATAGAAATCATAGTGACTCTGCAACCTTTCTTCCGCTTCTTCACTGAGTCCACTCATATCCAAGTTTTCAAGGTAAGCTGTTGTCTGCGCCGCTTGTATCTCCCGATACAGCTGTTCTTCTCTCCGAAGTATTTCNAGTTCGGATGACAATTCNCCAATCTGTTTGTCNGCTTCTTGCANNTCCTGCAATTCTTTTTCACTCATGGCTTCCATTTCTCGCCTTCGAACTCGTTGAATCTCGTCTTCAAAGGANAANTGATAGAGGCGGTTGTAGATTTTCAAGAGNATNGCGTGGCGATCNTCCAGTTCAACCAGNGTTAAACCATCAACACTTAGNGANAACAANTCCNGTTCAGNTTCCGTGATGTGNTTNTCNCCCACNCCNCGAATCATTTCAATCAANGAATTGCANTCGAGAATTTTTTCCACAGATCTTTCCCNNATTGAGTGCCTTTCCATCGCAGCANCCTTCAATNTCTCTATTTGATCGATNACNTGNTCNTTTTNNGCCTCATCTTGANTCGNNTNTGNTTNNACTTCAGTNTGGAATGGNACCATATCCTGCTCATAATCTACTCTTGGGACGATGAATGAAGAGGTCTCTCCACCTCTTGGCCCGATGACTCCACCATCTACGTCAATATCGTCCATCGCCAGAGCTCTGATGATTGACGAACCCGTTCGTTTCTTCGTACCCAGGTGAGTAGAAGCCTGCCAAACAAGAACAGCAGCGACAAGAGAAACCACAACCCAACCAATTGTTTGTTCCATCATCCCCCCTCCTGCTGGTCCACAGTTTCTTCTCGCTCAACCTTACGTTTGGTTGAACTTTGAACATGAACTGGCCTACCCTGCTTGATATATCTGGCAACCAGAGCATCAAGCAGCCTTCTGTGTACATCCTCTGAGATGCCCAACTTTCGACGTTCATCCCACAACAATATCTGTTCAGTTCTTGAGAGAATTCCATCATCCAGATAGACCTCAATTAGTCGACGATATGCATCTCGATCCGATATGGCATAGACCAACTGAGAACCGTCAACCGAATCCGCACGATACTGAATTTGATTTCCTAAACTCACAGCTTCGGCATGAGTCATCTCCCGACTGTCATACCTAGACTGTATTTCATTTGCAATCGCCTGTAAACCGAGGATCGTCATTTCACGATTGATACGACGTTGATATTTTCGACCAACCCTCGTCATTCGCATGTTCATGCCACCTCAAAAACACACACCAATCGAGGGGGCTCATCATTCGTGATTTCTCCACGATATTCATTGGATTCATCTCCGTTCTTAACCAACACCCTGTATTCGGTGGAATCTACTTCGGCGTGTTGTTCAAAATGCTCAACAAAGACCTTGAATTCTCCCTTTGGCACGGATTTTTCTGGCCAAAATATATTTTCAACAGGTTGCTCACTAGTGGGCGCCTCATTCATGTCAACATCCAATTGGCCACCACATCTTGACACTTTGTTGTCAAAAGAGATGCGCTCTCCGGATGGACAGACCACACTCAGATCCAAATCGTTTTGATTATCCCAAATGAGGCTAACTTGAACTCCACCGGATTGTGCATTTTCTCGATTCAAACGAGCTTGGAAATCATCATCGTTTGTACTGCGTACTTCTTGCCCACTAACTTCATCTAGAGCCGTAGAAGTTCTAACCGAACCTGTTTTTTGTTGCCACTCTTTCCCTATTTGCGCCAATAAAACTTCGGCATTTTGATCTAATCTTTCAGTTGATGCTGTTTCATCTTGTGCCGCATCAACGCCATCATCTTGCAATTCCGCGATCAGCTCTTCTGTGGCAGGGCTGGGTTCAGGACTGGGTTCAGGGGTCGGCTGGTTCATTCGATTCAAGTCATCCTCCAATGCAAACCGATTCGGGCGAGGTTCGGTGACTTCTACAGCCGAAGAACGGACGTTTCCCAGCCGACTTGCTTGAGCAGGGTTTTGTTCTGCCGTGAGGATCCTGTAAACTCCAAAGCCAAACAGTGCTGCAATTATGGCGAATAAAGCATATGATTGCACTGCCATAATCTCACCCCTATACAACATCCGCCTCAAGAATAACCAATGCCAGCGGAGTTACGCGATATTCGACACGATTCTCAATAAAGGTCCTCTTTACTAGACCAAGAGCCTGCATTCTTCCAAGAACCCCACTCCGCATATGCGGCATAACTGAAGCACTCCAATCGGCTTTGGTCCCAGGCCCATACCTTCGGTTGATACGTGCAAGCAAGGAGGTCGGCGTATTCGAACCAACATGTATGCCATCCAACACGTGGCGCATGAATTTCCATTCTCGCATCATTTCAGTCCGAATCTGGGACAAGATCAGCACTTGCTCATCAGCGGACAATGAAGGTCCCCTGTGATCCTCTTCATCAAGAACTGGATTGCTGAGGAGCGAGAAATTGCGCCCCACTTCAGTAAATTGGACGCGACCGGTGTCTGAAATACCGATTAATCCGAAATCAATCATTGCCCCTGACGACTGTTCAGCATTCAAACCACTCTTTCGAATGATGTATTGATTCAGGAAGCGCTTAATCGCAGCATCACTAGAGTTGGGGAAAGAGGCATGCAATCGATCGCCACGAGGGCGAGCGTAATCCTCGTCAATCATCCGCAAATAATCTCGCAACGACCCGACCCGCCTCCACATCTCTTCTCGGAATTCTCGAATCGTCGGTCCAGTTCCATTAGCGCTGAGCAAAGACCACAATACCCGACAACCAATTTTCAGAGGCAACAGTCTGTTGATATGGCCCGACAAGGCACCACTTTCGAATGCCCTGCCGACTGCAGTTTGAGATAACCTTTCGACAGAGAGCTGTTCCAATTTCAAATCGTCTAGTGATGGCTCATTGGCAAATGCAGCCTGGGTCGATGACCTATCTCCTGCTCGACTTTCACTCAATATCGCCCTGCAATATTCGTCTACACTCATCCCATGCCGTTCAGCATCTTCGATCAACTTAGCCACCAATGTCGCCGGTAACGACAAAGCAGCCTCCATAGGAGGCACCCTATTGAGTCGACTTATATTTATTCGTCTGTATTCGTGATTTTGTGAATTAATTTGATTTAATTCATAACCGGCGGAGCATAGAACTGCACAGACATTGATCCCAGGGCCAATTCCCAATGAAAATCAGCTGTTACGGATATTTTTCACGGCGAAAGGGGCATGTTTCGAACGTGAATCCACTGTAAAATAGCAAATAATCAAATATATTCCAATAAATACAAATTAATACAAAAAGATTGTATTTTGTGGTTACTTGTGGACCTTAGAGCCGACATTTTTGGCTCTTTGAACACACTGCTCGAGCATAATTCTACTCAGTATGGTCGGGAGATACCTTAAGGCTAAATTGACGCAGAATACTAGCAATGGCCCTCTCTTTGCTGATTTCTGGTTCACTGGTTTTGGCCACGGGTGGCCTGTTCCATCTCCTAGAAAATCAGAGACCGCTTGAAGACATTGATCGTACGAAACATCTCAAATTCGACATCATTGTTGTGGTTATCTCTGCATTGATGGTTGCAGGATTGACCGTTTGGTTACTCGATGGTTTTGTGAGAACATGGCTGTTGAACAATGTTCAGCTGTTCGACTCGATTATATCTCAGCCATTGTGGTTACGGATTTCATTGGCATTGGTCATTGGAGACCTTGGATATTACATCGCGCATAGACTCATGCATACCCCTCCATTGTGGCGTACCCATGTTTTCCATCATTCAATACAGGAGATTTACTGGTTTTCAGGACTTCGATCATCTGCGATGAATTCTCTCATCATCCGATTGCCATATCTGGTGGCGATGTGTATGTTCGCGATCCCAGCCTCAGCGGTCGCCTCGATAGCAGTGGCTCTAGGCCTGGTCAATTTCTGGGTCCATTCCAATCTCAACATTTCATTGGGTCCGCTGAACTATTTGTTCATCACACCCCCATTTCACCGAGTCCACCATTCCATGGCTGAGATCGCAATCGATCGAAACTTTGGGAATATCCTCTCTTTCTGGGATTATCTGTTCCGCACTGCCGTTGACCCCTCTGCAGAATTGAATGTCTCAGAGAAGGGCTTTGAAGTCGAATCCAACCAGGTCATACGGCAACTTGTCGGCCTCTAGGGATGAATGGCCAATTCCCAATCAAGAGTCGCACCTGACCCTGTGACCATGGCCCCTACCGAGCAATTTTTCTCATGGCTCTTCTCGATAATTCGCTCGACCAATTGTCGCGGCACATCTCCTTGAATGACATACTTCATTCGAACTGCAGTGAACATCCGCGGTGGTTCTTCTCGACGATCTGCATCGAGTTCAATCCACATATCGCGCACATTCTCCATGCGGTGTTTGAGGCCAGTAATCACATCCAGAAGCGTACACCCACCATGTGCAAGTAGTACCAACTGAACCGGATTGGGTGTATCGCTCGTGTGCATGGGAATCGAGGCCCCATGCTCGTTTTCACCCATCAAATCTTCATCGCCCGTCCACCGAACAATTCCCCTCATGAACGTGCGCAGACATGAGGAGTGAATGAGGGTTAGCATCATCAAGGGCCTCCATCTCGGCGAGCGTGATAGCATGACAGGCACCTCAATCACCATGGAAGACGGCACACTCAACGTTCCCAACAACCCCATCGTTCACTACATCGAAGGAGATGGGATTGGAATCGATATTTCGCCNGTCATGATTGACGTTGTCGATGCCAGTGTTGCCAAGGCGTATGGGNGCGAGAAACAGATTCACTGGAACGAAGTCTTGGCTGGTGAGAAAGCATTCAACGCGACTGGAGAATGGTTGCCTGAAGCCACATTGGACGCCATGCGAACCGGTCTGGTCTCCATCAAAGGTCCATTGACCACACCGGTCGGAGGCGGAATTCGCAGCCTCAACGTAGCACTTCGACAGAAGTTGGATTTGTTCGCCTGCGTTCGTCCTGTGCGCTGGTATGCAGGCACCCCTAGCCCGGTTCGAGACCCTGGTGCTGTAGACATGATCATTTTCCGCGAAAACAGNGAGGACGTTTATGCAGGAATCGAATGGGAAGCGGGCTCTGAAGGNGTTGCCAAAGTCATCGATTTTTTGCAAAACGAAATGGGTGTTGACAAAATCAGATTCCCCAACACCAGTGGAATTGGGATCAAACCGATTTCCAGCGAAGGGACTGCACGAATCGTTCGAGCGGCGATTCAGTATGCAATTGACAACGACAAGGATAGCGTGACATTGGTCCACAAAGGGAACATCATGAAGTTCACAGAAGGTGGATTCCGAGATTGGGGTTACGAACTGGCTCAGGAGGAGTTTGGCGCAACTTTGCTTGATGGTGGACCTTGGTGCACACTCACAAACCCCAACACTGGCAATACGATCACCATCAAAGACGTCATTGCCGATGCCATGCTTCAACAGGTTCTCACGCGCCCACGAGAATATGGTGTGTTAGCGACGATGAACCTCAACGGCGATTACATCTCAGATGCACTCGCAGCTCAAGTAGGTGGTATTGGAATCGCACCTGGTGCCAACATCAATTACGATACAGGAATTGCAATCTTCGAAGCAACCCACGGAACTGCTCCCAAGTATACCGGACAAGACAAGGTCAATCCCGGTAGCTTGATTCTCAGCGCTGAGATGATGCTACGTCACATGGGTTGGAGCGAAGCAGCAGATCTCATCGTTAAGGGCATGGAGGGCGCCATTAGTGCCAAGACGGTGACCTATGACTTTGAGCGATTGATGGATGATGCAACTCTCCTCAAGTGTTCTGAATTCGGTCAAGCCATCATCGAAAATATGTGAGCGGGTCCGATGGACGACATGTTTGGTAATCCATTGCCCGAAGAGTTTCGAGAGCGTCTCCTGAAACTTTCTGATGCCGCACAAGCGGATGGCGAACCACTACGCTGGTTTGAGGAGTTATACTCGTCAGCGAACCGTAATTCGCGAGAAATTCCATGGGCACGCATGGAACCCCATCCGAAGATGGTCGAATGGATTGCCAGCCAACCCGATGTACAGGGCAAGGCCTTAGTCATCGGTTGTGGGTTAGGCGATGATGCAGAATGGCTGTCAGCGATTGGTTTCGAAGTGACCGCCTTCGACATTTCAGAATCTTCCATACAATGGTGCAAAGAGCGCTTCCCATCAACCGATGTCGATTACATCGTCGCTGATTTACTCAATCCTCCAGCGAAGTGGTTCAATGAATATGACTTGGTTGTTGAGATTCACATCTTGCAGGCCATTCCTGAAGAGGTTCGCGATCCTGCTGCCTCCCAAATCCCAGGTTTGTTGAACTCGAAAGGATCGTTGTTGTGTATCGGTCGATTGGCTGGATTTCAAATCCCAAACGAATCACCCCCACCCTGGCCGTTGTCAAGAACGTGGTTAGAGGGACGATTTGCATCGCTCAACCCAACATCATTCCAACATTTCACTTACGAAGAATCACCGAGTATTGATCGGTATCTTGCCTCTTGGATTGCAGATTAAACCCACTGGCTGAGTTCTCTCGCCGTTCGAACCACTCCGAACCCAAATACTTCTTCGAGGGAGCGTCGAACAATCCAGAAATCGGAATCTCTGGAAGCAACCAATACGGCGCCAATGCCTTTGTGTGTCGTTTCTGCCAACATCGCAGCATCTCTCATGATGTCACGATCTCCACGCTCAGGATAGATCACCTCACCGTTGATTTCGGTTCGGTTGTCTAAGGACTGAGCACTATTCGCGATTTTTCCATCGACAACTGCCCAATAGGTATCGCGATGCTCAACCATGAAGTCGATGGTTTGTTGCTCAAATGCTTCGTCATCTTCGAAATCATTTGCGCCGGGTTTCCAAGTCGAATAATCCTTGATTACTTCGGCACAGACCATCTGAGCGGATTTTTCATTGATACATTCATTCCACTGGGCCTCGTCAATCCAGACATCATTGAACAGCGAGCGAACCCTTTCGAGGTTACCCATCATGCTCTTGAATTCAAATTCAGCGGCTTTCGGAATTGACAATTCAACCATCCCCGCCTCGGCCTTGTAGCGAACCGTTCGGTGGAACGATCCATGTGCATTAATTTCAATTCCACCTTCCTCACTCAGCAACCAACCGATTCTTTCCTTGGCAGCATCAATCAATAAATTCGTATCAATCAGAATCAACGGCTTCAGAGTCAAATGACGTAATTTCCTACGCGTACGAATGGGCAATTTGCTTTCATTTAGCCGGTAGATGCCGTTTTGAATTCGAAGCAGCGCCTTCATCTCATTGTTGGCAAACAATCCTGAGTTCATGGCCCGCTCAAACATCATCAGACCCTGAGTAGGGTTGAGTTGCGCGGCCTCTCCAGCCACACTCTCTACTTCCTGTACACTGGGCTGATCTCGCAATAGATCTCTAAACTGAGACTCCAATTTACTACCCTGACTCCGACGATTGTCTCGGACCCCATGAGTAATCGCGGCCCTAATTCGCCCTTGCCACAGATCTTTGGGTAGGTTCCGCGAATTCGGATAAGTGAACAGCAGATCCAATTCGTCTGAAGGATAGATTTTCCGTTGTTTCTCAATAATTTCACCATCTTCTCCTTCGACTGTGAAGGTTTCAGTTTGAACGATCCAATCCATGATTTTTCTTTTAGCAGCCTCTGGCTGTTGGCGTTGCGCATCATCACAAACTCGTAGATACAACTGGAACAACCCAGTCAATGCGGATGTTAGCGCCTGTTGGGATTCCAACATTTGGACCGCTTCGGAAAATTTGCCGGCATGAGCATAGGCAATCAGCGCTCTTCGAGCCAACCGAACCCGATTTTCAAAGCTAAATTCAACATCAAGGCTGGCTTTGTGCAATGAACGAGCAGCATTGAGATAGTGCCCACGACTTTCTTCGATGGATGCCGTGATAATCTGGTACCAAGAAGTCGAAGATGCATTCAAACGATGCCACTCTGCAAATGCAGGAATTGCAATACTGTCGTGTTCCAACACCATCTGTCGAACTCCATCGACAATCCGATTTCGAGGTGATTTGCCAACCAACCTTTCGAGAATATCAATTGCCATCTTCGTATGGTCGCTTCGATGGTCTTCCAGCAATCGAATGGCACGATTGAATCGAAGGCGATCCAGTACAGCGTGGAAGAGACGCAACTCAACTCCCTTCAACGATGAATTGTCGATGGAGGCCCCCAATTTTTCCAACCGATCGGCAGGGACCAACCCATCACCGCCCTTCAACAAAGCCTGTCTACATTGGTTGAAAGCTCGAATCGCCTCTCGATTGGCCGCCACTCTGCGTTGGATTCCATCCAAATCCGCAGGCGCGCCTTCCAAGAGTTTGATCAATCCAATGGATGTTTCAGACAGGACGCCACTAGACTCCTTCGCCAAGACCTCGATTGCTTTCGGCCGGGCCTCTTCCACCCATTCACTGAGTTTGGCATCCGCATTGCCTGGAAGCAGGTGATAGACCAGGATGGTTCGATGAGGGTATGTGGCCGCCCCACCATCGATTTTCATTAGTATGGTTCCGATTTGAATCGCATCTCCGGCTTGTGTGAACACATCTAGGGCCAACGTATCTAAATCAGCACTGACGAAACTCTCTCTTTGTTGAACTTCCTTTCCCGCCAAAGCCCGAAGGTGTACTGGCAGTGCTTCGGTTTCCAACATTAACAGTATGTCATCGTCACTAAATTTCCCAATTTCTGTCTCCATACGATGAACTAGATTAGACCAACCTTCTCCAGGGTTTTCGCTTAAGATTAGTTCAATGATTAAGCCCATTCGATTGGTTTGAGCAATGTTTAGGCTAGAAATCAGTTCAAGCGCATCATCATTTTTCCCTTCGCGCATTAGTGCAGCGAGCAGTGCCCATGACAAGGCTCGTTGCGACTCTGCATCTTCTACCAACTCAAGCCCTTTGTTCAATTCTTTAGATGACAACTCTACATCATCGGGGATCTCCGCCCAAGCTTGCTTCCGCATGGCTTCAGAAAGTTCGTCGGCTCCCACAGCATTGTAGCATGTATCCCACGAAGACAAGTCTCCACGTCGCAGATTGAAGAGAGCAAGATGATTCGCGGCGACGCTGGCAATGTTTTGTTGAGACTGTGACAATTCGGATAAATCGGAAATGGCTCCTTCGTCACCAATGCCTATGCGACATAGTCCTCGGATGAGCACCGCGTCACCCGATAGGGAATCCAATGAATCTGAAAGAATTGGCAATTTCCCTTTCGAATTGAACCCCCGAGAGATATTTTGTATGGCCAACTCAATTTCAGCAGTCAGTTGGAACGGGAACGATTGTTGAAGCCACAACCCCAATGCAATCCGATCCTGTGAATCAAAAGATGCAGATTCAATCCAAGTATCATCGGCCTCTGTCGAGACTTTTTCAACCGATTTTTTTGGATACATCGACATTTCTGCAAGCAAGGGCGTTTCCTTTGCCATTTTCAGCCAAACTGGATGGATGCCCTTCAAGCAGGTGTCACGCAACCCCTCCAATTTTGTATCCCACGCAGGACTCCATTTACTCCCAAGACGTGCCCTTTGCACAAGCATCGCAGATAATCGATATCCGGGAGAGGCAGTTGAAGAAAGCAATCCTTCTACACCTTCAATCCAATCCTCAGTACTGGAATTCCTAGAGCGTCGGCCGCGACTGCGCATTCGTCGGCTGGAAGATCGATTATTCCCCTCCTCAGTCTTCGCTTCTTCTTTATCGAGAGCTACGAGGAGAAGGCCCTTCCAAGGTTTATCCAGCAATTTCCAGGCTGCAGTATCCATGGCTTTTCGCCGTCTTTTTTCGGACGAATCTCCAGCCTTAATTGCCACTTCAAGGCATTCGAGTAAGTGGTCTTCGTTGACTGCCATCACTCGCCCCCCGCCTACGGCAAGGTTACAGCGAACATCGGACGATTATGAACGCATCGCTGAAGAATAACCCTAGCCTCCGAGGGGCGTGGACCCAGTTGATTTGGTCATCATCCTGCTGCATCCCATTGCGGCCATCTTTGTGATTGGGTGGATGCTTCGACAGCATCGTTGGCGACAACGAGGCCGTATTCTGAAAGGAGATGAGCGAAAAGATGCCGTTCATTCCCATGAAAAACAGGGACATAGAATCTACATCATGGCTTGGATTTTGGTCATCGGTGGTTTCGCTGCGAATGCCACTCACCGAATTCGTACTGAAGGTGTTGACCTGCCTCAGGCACTGCTGCCGACTGGAGCCGGGGGGTTGCATGCAGGAGGGGGAGTACTCGGCCTGATTCTATTGACATACCTTTGGCAAAGGGGTCGAAATGTCAAACGATTGAGAGAATCAGGAGAATCTTGGTCAACCGAGAAGAATCGTCATGGCCGAGCATCAGACGCTATCATGCTACTCATCGTAATTCATGCCTTCTTGGGATTCTTGTGGCTGCTGCAACTGCTAATTTAGCGATGATTCCAAGCCTGCATCCACGCCTCAATATTTCGTTCAACATCGTCGACATTAACTGCACGATGTTCAATCTCTCCGGCTGATGATAGAGGTTGAATCCGGCACCCGCAAGCATTTGCATGTCCTCCACCATCGACATCAAATGCGGTTGCGAGTGTGGTCAAATCAAACAATCCACCCTCCTTGTGTAGAAATGAATTCGAATAAAATGAAGCCGATAGCGGCCATTGATGCTCCGACGGGGCCGCATTTCCGTGAACGATGATGCATGCATCACACAGTTCCCCAAAATGGGCAGTGATTAGGTAGCCATTGGTACGAACTCCCTTTCCATCCAGTCTGACGATGGCCATCCGATCGACAATTTCTGAACAACCATCAACCATTGATTGAAGTCTAGAAAACTCATCCTTTGCCATCCGGACCTTTTCGTGAATCTCTTCGACATGCATCAGAGCATCGGGAGAGGCCCCACCGGTAATTTCAGTCAATAGCAACGCACACAATTCAGGTTCCGAGGCATCCATAATTCGGCCGATCCAAACGATTGGATGATTTGAGAGGAATTCTTCTCTGGAAATTTTCCCACCGTCCAACTTGTCGACCATATCCATCCATTGCTCAATATCGGTCAGGTCAACGATTTCCCGGAAGGTGTCGAAGCAAACCCTTGCAGCACTGAGGGCGGAATCCCAGATGATTTTGCAACCTCTTTCATCCGCCTCTAACAACTGCAATTCCGTGGGCTTGTTGGTTAAATGGTGGTCGATATGCAACCCACAATTTGGATGAAATGGCAAATCGACGACCGCGGTTTTCTCGTGAATAAATTCGTCCACATCCCCTCGCCGAATTTCCGCGGGGTGACTAAACCGAACTTCTGCATCGTTCCAAACCCGTTTCAAAATCGCCGCAGACAACAACCCGTCGAGGTCACCATCTGCAACAACCCGTTGAATTTGAATCTCTTCCACGGTTACCATACCAGTCCTCCAGCATTGCGGGTCAACCCATTTGGCACTTAGCGTTGGCGACATCGGATGCTGTTGTTGAGAAATGAATTTGTATGGCTCATCCGTTCCAGAGCCATGGAGACGTCTTGTGGCGTGGTACTGGTCAATTTTGGCAGTGTCTTACTCTTGCAATATCCCCAAGGACATTGGGGCTTTCCTAAAGGCCACTACGAACCCGAAGATGGAGTGTATCAGCAAACGGCCCTGCGAGAATTGGAGGAGGAAACCGGAATCAGCGACGTTCAGATGTTGGACAATTGGCGAATGCGCACTACATACACCTTCACTCGCAAAGGTCGTCCGATTGAGAAAGAAGTATTCTGGTTCATTGGTGAAACCGATCAGTATGACATCACTCTGAGTCATGAACATCGTAATTTCATGTGGCTTGAATGGGATGATGCAGAAAACCAACTGGATTTCGACCAAAGCAAAGAGGTATTGCGCGGTGCAAGAGCACAGTTACGTGCCTTGGGTCGAGAACTCTAGTCCAACATTCGTTTGCCCAGCGGGACCCACAGGGTTTCCGATTCGCCAAGGACCATCCCAACCCATCGAGCCAGAACAAAAAACCAATCTGACAGGCGATTGAGATAAGCAATAACAACATCTCTGACAGCATCATCACCATCACTATCTCGAATTTGCACAGCCATTCTTTCCGCTCTTCTAGCAATGGTTCTGGCCAAATGGATGGTTGAAATTAACGGCGACCCTGCAGGCAATATGAATGAACTCAAAGGCTCCAATTGTTCAGTCCAAACATCCATCTCATCACAGAGTCGATCTGCTTGTTCTTGAGAAATGACAGTGACCATTTCCGGCACCTGGCCAGGCATGAAAGAACACTCGCCTCCGATATCGAACAGTTCTTGTTGAATGAGGCCTAACTTGGCAACTGCCGCACTCCTCACAGTTCGCACAGTTGCTCTCGCCCCACCGTCTTTGTGGTGGCCCTCTAAACGATGGAATTCCGACAAAACCATTCCAATTACAGAATTAAGCTCGTCAACGGTTCCATAAAAGCCGACACGCAGATGTGCCTTTGAAACCCGCTCTCCCGAAGCCAACGAGGTTTCACCACGATCGCCACCACCGGTGTGAACCTTCGTGATGCGGACCATGACATCGGGGGGATGAATTCGGAACAAGGGTCTTTCGCTACTTCAAGCACTCTCCGCCACTGGCGGATTTGAGACATCCAACCTGAATTTTTGCACAAGTAATGAACCGAAAGTCAACCAAATGACGAGTTCAAGGAAAACGCAGACCCAATACCAGGCCCCTAGACTCTTCAAAATTTGATTCGCATCGTAAGGTTCCCCATAGAACCCCAAGTAGAGGGCTTGGGAGAGCAGATTCGCACCAAACCAAATCAGGACGATTGCCCAAGTTAAGCTCAGGCTTGCACTCTTAATCCCGTTCCTAGTCATCTTGCCACAATAAGTGATTAACCTCTGGGATATTTAACCCCTCGTTCAAATCCCCGAATGGCCCACGTTTTTCTTACTCTTCTTCGGAGTGGGTATTGGACAAGCGAGCCAGACATGCATCGATTTTTTGCAGCCATGCATCTTCAATTCCGGCTTCACCTCCGAGCCTTTCCAAGAGATTGACATGCTCTTCGGCAGCGTCATGGTTCCCTTTGAATCGATGAATTCGAATCAATGCGGAATGACTCATTGCATCCAACCATGATTCGTCCACGCTCCAAGATTTCTCAAACATTGAGATGGCTCCTCGTTCTCCGTCGATAAGCCCCCGATCCAATTGCCTCAGTGCAGCCTGTGACCAAGAACGTCCCTGCACACCGATGACCAAACCCTTCCAAAACAAGAATAATTCAAGCAAAATGACTGTGGTCGCCACAAAAAACCCGAACCACTGCTCGGTTGTGGAATATTCATTCCATCCATCGGTCAATATCGCAATTGCCGCCGCGACAAACCACATCCCTGCAAAGGGCGCCAATACAACATCTTGATTCCGTCGATCGTGAACTGCTCCAACAATCACCCCGAGAGCACCCATGCCTCCCGCGATTACAATCGGCGTTTCAGCCGTGGTGATACGGGGTGAGTTGGTAGACATTGCGAGGATGCCCGCGAAGGTCAACATTAGCCATGCCCACCGGGTTCCAATTTCGGGGAAAGGTTGGGCTCGACTCATCCACAAGAGCAAGGCTGCAGTTCCACCCAAGAACGCAATCCAGCCCCACATAAACCGAGCGCAGCGCTTTTGGTATTCAATTCATTCCAGCATCGCCGCTGGGTTCGCCATCGTCTCCGCGCCATCCAGGCTGCCAAAAATCTTCATTGTCCAACCAAGCCAACCAATCATCTGCATTCGCTCTCAACAACCGATAAGCTCGCCTCTCCAATCCCTGCAATAGCTCGGCATCCAACTCATTTTCAGCACGAGCATCTTTCCATTCAATTTGCATCTGTTTGATTCGCCTCTGACCTTCCGCGTGGTTGTCAAAGTGTTGTTCACAAATTTCTCTCAAATCGGTCAACCAAATTCGCGTACCTTTGATGTGAGGGTCGTCATTGAACGTCTTTTTCCGACGCTTGAACGGCCACCACCCCATGTTCACCCTGCACGGGTCGACCTCCATGAGTCTTCGCCCCAAGCCTGAAGGGGTTTGGCTCTAAGCGATGTACATGGCCCGAATCGTTGTCCACACCCATGGCAAAGCCCGAGAGAAGGGCTACTCACATTTGATTCAAAAATACGCTGAGAGACTAGAGAGCCGAGGGGTCACACTTGTTCCACATTCCGATCGTTTGAG
>PBPV01000051.1 GCA_002724815.1 Methanobacteriota archaeon
ACTGCAGTCAATCCGTATGCATACAATGTTTCAACATGGTTTCGGGCAACTTCAACATAATCGCCACCCGTACTGTGCGCCGTCGCAATGGCAACGATGCCTTCGCCCCAGGCTTGCTGTGCGTCTTCTACATCGCCTAAGGTAACCATTTGACCATCCTAGTCGGAATTATCGGTAGCCGATACAAAATCTTTCTCAATTGATTACATTGAGTAGACCGTCATGANCTACGGCGTTTCCTNCTACCGTGTAAATGGTACACNACTTTNGATNGGNTTTTGGAATCGGGTTGGGATTTTGCAGAATATGAACGGCTAATTCCCTCCTTTCTCGAAATTTTCTCATCGACAATGGGTTTTGGATAGTCAACACCAATCATACAACNATANTTCTTCTGTTCATCTTGACTCATCAACCATGGTTCGTGGATATGTGATGTCGGAACATGACTCAATTCATCCACCCATTCTCTGATGAAGTGGCCTTCAGGATCTTGATCTCGAGATTGCTTTGAGATTGAGTATGCGCGAACAGAATTGATTCCAGTGACACCAGATTGCATCTGAACTTGTGACCAATGGATTCCGGGCTCATAGTCTAAGAATAATCGAGCTAAATGAAGACCCGTCAATTGCCAAGGCAACCAAAGTGTGTATGAGGCAACTGACTGAAGCATCGCCCTCATTCTGAAATTGATCCAACCTGTAGCACTCAATGAACGCATACAGGCATCAAAAAATGGCCACCCTGTATTGCCTTGAGCCCAAGCACGAAACTTTGCTCCATCTATTGTTCGGGCCATATGTTTGTCAATCTCAGGATTCATGGCAATGTGATCCAAAGTGACCTCTGCCTCAAGTCGTTGAATGAAATGACAATGCCATGCTAAACGACTCCTGAATGAACTCAAACTACCTGTCCAACCCAAATTCTGCTTTGATCTGGGATTTCTCTGGACGATTCGTGCCTTTCGATTGCTGTAGTCAAGAATCTGACGAATGCTGATGCATCCGATACTAATGTATGGAGAAAGACGTGAGCATGCAGTCTGAGCTGAGATTGGGCTAGACATTCCTTTCCTGTATGTTCTTCCTCGCTCTTCAAGGAAGGATTGCAAGACCTCAATCGCTGCTGATTCTCCAGGNTTTGGGCGATGAGCTAAGGGACGAGCAATCATTCCCAATTCAGTTATTGTTGGAATATGGTCTGAATTGAGCCCATCAGGAGCAACAATCTGAGTAATTGGTTCGATCACAGATACTTCCATTCGCGAATCACGCTGGCGTTTCCAATTGTCTCTAGATTTCAATCTGCGAATCACACCATTCGTTGGGGATTCAGAAAATTTGACACCCTGTGATTCACACCATTTGGCAACTGCCTTGTCACGATCCCAAGACCATTGTAGGCCAGTTTCTTCGTTTCCGTAGATTGCTGCAATCTTGTGTGTATGGTGAATTTCCTCAATCTTCTCGATAATATCGCCGTAACTGAACAGCAATACTCCGCCGATGGATTCGATGTCAGACTTCAATGTCCTTAGACAATCAAGTTCCCACTCAATATGGATTGGATCAACATCTTGTCTGCGGACTCTAGCAGAATCTAAATTGAACAAGCAAATGATTGGCTTACCGCGACTTTTGGCAAGTGTCAGTGCGGGGTTGTCGGAGAGGCGTAAATCTCTCCTAAACCAGACAAGTGAAACGGACACTATCGCCCTTAATCAACGGGAGTAATAAATAATGTTTGAATCCACAAACGTTGTACTCAAGCCATTTTCGAATGGTGGACGCTGGGGGATTTGAACCCCCGGCCTTCTGGTTGCAAACCAGACGATCTTCCAGCTGATCTAAGCGCCCTTATCTTGCCGGAATCGCCTTTGCTTCTTCAGTTCGACGGTGCTTCACCCAACTGAGATAGAAGTGTCTCAAGGATTCGAAGCAAGCCTCGAAGCGTAACTTCTGAGACACCGACGACCTTGCAGACTTCGGCTTGCGTGCGCGGATGTCCACGGTTTTGCGCCGCCTTGTATAGCATTACACCGGCAACACCAGCGGGCTTCTTGCCTTGCCACTCCATGGATTGGCCAACACGATCCCAAAGGTAGTTGGCCTCACCGAGAACAGGTGCGGGCAAACCAAGGTCACTGTGGAACTTGTCCAGGTACTCTGCGGGTCCACTGACGTGATGCGCATTGAGTCTGCGGGCCACCAATCGAATGGTTCGCTTCAGTTCCTTTTCTCCCATGCCTTGTTCGTCAATCATGTCAAAGTTCTCTGCGATTTCCTCAATCTTGCGAGGCAGTTTCGCCTGTCGTGCTGCAAGATAGACGCATGCAGCTGCTACACCGCGAATACTGCGACCCGTGACAATGCCTTGCTCGGCCGCGTGTCGATACAGACGTGCAGCCTCCTCAACCAAGGCGGGTGGCAAGTTGCCACGGTCTCGGATGAATTGCATGGCCTTGGTCAGATTACGCGCGCGCGAGGAACGAGTTTTACTTCGCTCGTCAATCAACGCACGTCGGCGCCAATGCTTCGCGTCACTGCCCCGGATTCCATGACGAGCCGCCCCTGAACCTGAGATGTCACTGCGGGAGATGGTGGTGTTCAGCCCCTTATCAGACAAGGAATCACGAACGGGTGCACCCACACGCGAACGATCTGTGCCATCGGAATAATTGGTCCACTCTGCACCCGGGTCAATGGCATTCTCTTCCGCCACATGACCACATGAAGCACAGTAGGTTTCACCACGGACTTCGTCTTCATTCCACTCCGTCATTCCACAAGCCTTGCACGGCGTGGTTTGACCCACCGTTCGGCGCTGGGATGGACGTCCCGCACCCAAGGGGGACTTTCTGTTGCTGTTGTTCTTGCTCTGACGCTCGGATTCTGCTCGCTCTTTGACCATATTACTCAACCTCGGGTTAACATCTATACGCCGCAGTATTTAAACATATCGAATTGTTGCTGGATTTTTATTCCCTCGCATGGTTGCATTCAATGGAAATTATCCGCCCCAACCACTGCTGGCGTCCTACGTAATATTACATTGTGTTTTTTGGCCTTAAACTGTTGGTGAAGATGCATCAATTCCAACTCAAATTAGCCCATTTCATCGTGGGCAAGTTCATGGAGGGTCTGCAATGCGTCCGGTTCATGCCTGCCACGGTGGTGTTGGGAGCCCAATGGGGAGATGAGGGCAAAGGGAAGATGGTTGATCAATTGGCGAGTGAGGCCAGTTGGGTCGCTCGGTTCCAAGGTGGAAATAATGCGGGACACACGATTGTCATCGGAGATCGGACATTGAAACTCAATCACCTTCCAAGCGGGATTACCTATCCGGATTGTCAGTTGGTTCTTGGAGATGGGATGGTTATCGACCCATGGACTTTGGAAAAAGAACTTGAAGACTGGTATGCATTTGGACAAGAGCGACCTGAAGGAGTTCGACTCTGGATTAGTGAACGCGCACACGTCAACCTCCCCTATCATCGAAGAATCGATGGTACGGATACCAAAATCGGTACCACCAAGCGTGGCATTGGTCCCACTTATGGNGATAAAATCGAGCGAGTTGGAGTCCGATTCTGTGACATTCCGTCGCGGATGTCCGACCCNGAATGGTTGGCATACACTGCAGAGCGGATGAATGCCCGTCTCGATTTGTACGGCATCAAGGANACCGCACCGTCCGATGACGACCCTGTAGGGTGGAACACCATCTCTCGACAGGCCAGCCTGCATGGTGAAATCACCGCCCAGTCTTTGGCCCTAGATCTATCTTGGATTTGGCAGCGCTTTGGAAAGGCGGTGGCTCCAACTGGAATCATGCTAGACATGGCACTCAAACAGGGTGAGAACATTCTGTTGGAGGGTGCACAAGGTTGTTTGCTGGACATCGACCAAGGAACCTTTCCCTTCGTGACCTCTTCGGTCACCAGTCGGGGCAATGCGACCCATGGCGCGGGAATTCATCCCGGACACGTCGAGAAAACCTACGGTGTGGTCAAAGCTTACACGACCCGAGTGGGAGAGGGTCCTTTCCCGACGGAATTGTATGATGGCAAGGGTCTGTCAGACCCTGATGGCAAACACATGGCCGATGTTGGGCATGAATTTGGAACCACGACGGGGCGCCCACGGCGTTGTGGTTGGTTGGATTTGGTCGTTCTACGTCATGCACATCGCTTGAACGGATTTGATGGAGCGACTTTGACCAAGCTCGATGTCTTGGGTGGAATTCCTGAATTGAAAATTTGCATTGGTTACACCATTAATGGCGAAGCCTGTCATGACGTTCCAGCAGACATTGGCAAGTTGGCTCGATGTGAACCCGTCTACGAAACGGTGCCTGGATTTGAGGCGCTATCTCTCGAGGAATGGTTGGANATTGCACGGNCNGCAGCCAAAGAGNGNACNGGNTTCCAGGCCCTTCCTGAAAATGCACGAGCTTACGTCGAGAAAATCGAGAGTTTGATTGGATTCCCAATCATCAGTGTAGGTGTCGGCCCCGATCGAGAGGCCACCATAGAGAGAAATTGAACATCGACGGAATCAAGTAGGAAGTTTGGCGAGGGAAAAATATGGGATTCAAGTCGAAGGCACGTAAAGCGCGTGGCGAGAGTGGTAAATCCGAGGGCCAAAAGCGACGTCGAAAGGAATTGGGAGACGGTGAGAAACCTTGCTGTATCAAGGGTTGTGACAAATGGGCCGACAAGAGTCATGGGGGACGGAGTATCGCCTTTGACAACCTTGCTGATGTCTGGGATGAGGATGATTTAGTCGGCGAGGGAAGACGATTGGCAATCTGCAAGCCCTGCTATCGACATTACAAGAAAGAAAAGAAGGAAGANGAGAGCCAAACTTGGTGATTACTCGCTCTCCCATGGCGGCTCNGGCGTCAACCAATGGCAGGTCTCTGCAGGTTTTGGCCAACCTTTCGGCAAATTTCCTTCGGCTTCGATTCTTTGTTGNACCGACTCAATNTGGCGCTCTAGCACAAGAGAACAGNGATTCTTTCCAATGATGGCTTCACCCCGGCCACACACGANCAACTCAGGATNCAAAGCTTTGATCTTCTCCAAACTGGCNTTCATCTGGACCAAGTTCCCCGTGGGGAAATCGGCGCGAGAAGGGTGTTGTGCAGATGGAACTAGATCTCCACAGATGACGGCTGACTTCTTGGCGATCCAGAAACTACAGGAATCTAGGGTGTGACCCGGTGTGTGCAGAACCTCAACAATCGCATCACCGAGATCAAACTGATCACCGTCATTGAATCCAACTGCAGTAAATGCCGGCATATCAGAATCATATCGACTGGCCCATGTCGTAAACAAGTCNCCTCCNGCAATGGGTGTGACTGCGTCTTGATGNATGCANATTTTGGCTNCGAAAGCTTCGGCTAGATGGGGCGCGGCTCCGCAGTTATCGTAATGTCTGTGGGACAGTAATATCGCCTCAACCTTGGGGCGCCCCTCAAGATGAGGTTTCAATCGCTCAACCAAGTTGGTTTGATACCACGATGTGCCTGAATCAATAATGAATGAAGATTCGGTGCCTGAAAGTACGATGCAGGCCGAATCGTGATGGATNCCCGGCAATCGCTCCAACCGCATGTGACCGTATTCGTCGAAGTGTCGACAACCCAAGACCATGACGGTCTCGACGCCCCCTTAAGGGGGCGGTAGAATTCCACGCCGATTAAATAGGGGGAGCAGGTCGGCGCACCATGGCACGATTCCCCGAGGCTGAAGCACGGCTACTTGCCGTGAGAGTTTGCATGAAGTGCAATGCTCGCAATGCCCTACGTGCCAAGCGCTGCCGNAAATGCGGTTACAAGGGTCTTCGATTGAAGAACAAGGAAGCNAAGGNGTGAGTTCNTCGCNNCACTGCTTTCACTTTTTTTNGCTACACTTTCGCTTGCNTGTGCCGGTGTATTTACAGNGNNCTGGCCACCTTCGGTGNTTGATGCGACGNGAGCGAGTCGGTGATGAGCAGGCCGTGAGCCCTGTAATTGCCACCGTTCTCTTGATGGCGATTACCGTCTTGCTGGCCAGCGCTGTATACCTCTTGGTCGACGATGCAATCACAACCCCGGACAAGGGTGAACCCTACGCGAAGATGAGTGTCAGGGCCTTGGACAATGGGTACCAAGTGGTTCGCTTTACCGATCTATCCCAGAATCTGTACACCTCTAGTGTCACCTTCACCTTGACTCCCCCCGCTGGAATCAATGCGACTTCGGTTACGGGATATGCCAGTGATGCGGATGTTTACGGTGCGGTAGGGGAACCTGTGACCTTCCACGACAGAGATGCTTCGTTCACCGTCAACCGAGGAGACTACTTCGTGATCAATGCAACGGCGACCGGAACCGATGAAGGTGGGTGGACAATTTACGTCCGTTCGATTAGCCCATCCGGAGGAGTGACCGAACTCGCTGCGCTGCCTTTGCCAGCGACGGAATGATGAGTAAGGTCCCATTCGCAAGGCTGTGAACCGACATCCAGGTGGAGGCACTTTTGTCGTCAATGCGACCCACGAACCCATCCAAGAGGTGGGGCTCCCCCCTTCGAAGAGCCATTTGATTCGATGGCTACTGATGGCTGCTCAGAGC
>PBPV01000052.1 GCA_002724815.1 Methanobacteriota archaeon
GAATCGACAATCAGTGTAAAACCTCCATGAAGGGCGTTTATGCAATCGGCGACGTGTCCGGAGAACCGATGTTGGCACATCGTGCAAGTGCTCAAGGTGAGATGGTCGCCGAAATCATTGCCGGGCACAAGCGGATCTTTGACCCCGTGGCCATCCCAGCCATTGTTTTCACCGAACCCGAAATTATCAGTGTGGGGCTCACACCGGATGAGGCCAAGGAGTCTGGTGAAGACATCATCACCGGTAAATTCCCCTTGGCAGCCAATGGTCGCGCCCTGACCATGGAAGCCGAAAAGACGGGTGGATTTGTTCGAGTTGTTGCTCGAGCTAGCGACCATGTTATCCTCGGAGTTCAAGCGACAGGGAGCCATGTCAGCGAACTTTCTGGAGAATTTACGCTTGCGCTTGAGATGGGTGCCGTTTTGGAAGATATTGCTGGAACAATCCATGCCCACCCCACAATGAGTGAATCCTTCCACGAGGGAGTATTGAAAACACTCGGACACGCAATACACTCTGCCTGAGGTGAAACCATGACCAACAATGAACTGATTACTGCCCTGAATAACGCACTCGCTTGGGAGTTGCGAGCAATCGCCATGTATGCACACTATGCCGCTTATGTCTCTGGCATTCACAGGTTGCATCTAGCAACACACTTCAACACTGAAGTGACGGAATCTGTGACCCACGCAGCGACTGTACGATCTGCGATTGTCAAACTCGATGGTGAAGCCATTACAGAAAGAGACCCCACACCCATTGTACATACATCGAACTATCAAGAGATGTTGCAAGAAGCTTATGCGACTGAGTCCAAGGCTGCGGCTACATACGGGTCAATTCTTCCTCTCGTTGAAGCGATTGGTGATACCGAACTCTTCGATGCACTGGAAGTTGTTTACTTCGATGAGCAGCGCTCAGTAGAAGAATTGCGAATGATGCTCAAGGATTAGTCCTCGTAAACCGTACTCCAATGATGGACTTCTTCGGGCAATGAAAGGACGCGGCGGCCTTTCTTCATCCAATTCCACCCCTCATCAATCCAATCGTACAATTCTTCAAGGTCTTCGGGTGAGAATGCGGCACGCTCTGCGAGTTGCTTGACAACGTCCATCTCGCGTGAATCATAATGCCCATCTGCAGCAGCCATGAGTAACGCATCACGGAGTGCAATTCGCAAGTGTGCCGGGTGCATCCCGTCAGCAGCATTGGGGAAACTCCGGCCACGCTTGAGTTCTTGTCGAAGCATTGCACGGTCTTCGGGAGTCAACAATGCCATGCCCATTCGAGATTCGTAATTTGCAAATTCTTCCATCGAAACTCGCCCATCCGAAAGTGCAACGGCAGCCAAAACACGGCAGTACGCTTTGCGGTCTTCTTTGTCGAACATATGCAAGGTATCAGGCAGCATGTCAATTGGCTCCGACTTCATGTTTTTGAATCCATTTACTTCATGCCCTTCCGACCTTACGACAAGTCATGGGCGATGTACGGGAAGTCGAGGTCCGACACCTCGGACAGGTAGATTATGCAGACGCCCAGCAATTGATGTTGGAACTGCAAAGTCAACGATTGTCTGAAGGCATTCGAGACACTCTTCTATTGTGCAGACACCCGGAAATCGTCACGATCGGACCCGGTGCTCGACGAGACGGCGTCATCGTCCCAACAGACTATCTGACAACGGATGTCGATCGAGGAGGAGGCATTACCTGGCATGGACCGGGACAATTGGTCGTATACCCCATCTTCAAATGGGATTTAGANGGNGAAAGCAATGTCAAAAAAATCACCTCAAAACTNGANCAATGGGCCATTGCAGCATTGCATCGATTGGACATTACAGCCACAANTGATGAACGCATGCAGGGTGTATGGGTTGAAGGATCGAAAATCGGTTCTGTCGGGCTGGCATTCATGCGATGGGTCTCCCGTCATGGATTCACAATCAATTATNCAACNCCNAAAGGNCGTGTAGAAATNCTGGATGGTTGCGGATTNAGNGCNGGGACAACCACNTCATTGGACCGATTGGGATTTNCNGTNTCCGCGGATGAGCTCGCGGGAGCATTATTGGACACAATGGAGCCGATTCTTGGGAGAAATCATGCGAAGTCTTGAGAACCTGCATGTATCGCACAGTCCCATGTATCGTACCGGCAACCCCGCGCTGAATGATTCGACGTTCACAATTCAGGACCTTGTCCAAGACAGAATGACCATCCAAGGTGTCGCAGAAAAGGGACTGCTCACATTTGTGGTCATGATGGCTACAGGATTGTCCGTATTCGGCCTCTTCGCTACTGGAAACATTGAGCTGGCGATGACACTGAGCATCGTCGGTTGGGGCGCTGGCCTCATCTTTTTCTTCGTGATGATTTTCACCGGTTTGGCCGACAATCCGATTGCAGTGCTGACATATGCAGCATTAGAAGGCCTGTTTTTAGGTGGAATAACCACTCTTTTTGAGGCAAGTTACCCCGGAATTGCGATCATGGCATTCATCCTCACTGCAGGTGTATTTTTTACCATGCTTGTGATTTATCGAATGGGGCTGATACCCGTCACTGAAAACTTCAGAATCGCCTTATTCAGTGCCATGGGCGCAGTTTTCATCATCTACATGCTCACTTTGATACTGGGGATGATGGGAGTTGGGATTCCTTACATCCACGGCAGTGGCCCCATCGGAATTGGATTTTCGATATTCGTCATCGGCTTGGGTGCGTTCTGTTTGGCCTCCGACTTCGATTTCATAGAACACGGTGTTGAAAGCGGCGCCCCCAAGCAATACGAGTGGCGAGCTGTATTTGGCCTCCTCGTGACCTTGGTTTGGATTTACGTCGAGATGCTCCGCTTGTTAGCGAAGATTCAATCGCGCAGGTGAGCGCTTGGAACCACGACTTGGTGGACCCGTAAGTGGGAACTCAATCCCACCTGTGGACTATCTATCCTGGTATGTGCCGCGATTGAAAGAGCTGCGCCCGCATGACCTTTCACAATCCGGTTTTGCATACGATTGGGAGGTTGATGCCGATTCAGAAAAAATGCTCAACTTTTGGACATCAGGCCAAGATCCTGCTCAGTGGATTGCTGATCGATATGGTGTCGAAACAAATCAAGTGTGTGTTGCTCATGGGGCATGTCAATCGATTTCATTGGCCATTCTGGCTGCTTTGCCCGAGAATCGACCACGTGCGGTGGGAGTTGAGATGCCGTCATTTGCAGTGGTTTCGCAAAGTGCTCGATTGCTAGGATGCGAGGTAATCCCTTACCACCGAGGGCCCAATGAAGGACCTTGGACTCTGAATCGGGAAGAAATTCTAGAAATTCTCCCAAAAGTCGGTGTTCTCGCGATGACACCTGTCATGAATCCAACGGGAGAGATGATTTCTGAAGAAGATCAACAATGGTTGATTGAAGTGACACAAGCCGCAGGCGTGAATATCGTCTCTGACGAGGTATATTTGGATGCTGCCAAGGGGACTGAATTCTATAGACCGATGTATGAAATTTCGGAAAACTCCATTTCCATCAACTCTCTGACCAAGACCTATGGCCTGGGTCCCATCCGATTCGGTTGGATGATTGGGCCGACTGATTTGATTCAGAATGCCAAGAATGCGTTCCAAAATATGCAGGGTTTAGCCAGCGCACCTACCGTGTCAATCGCTGAATCGGTATTCTCCCGTTTGGACGAAGCATTGGAAGGCATTTGGGCAGCACGTGAACAAAATTTGCCCAAATTGGTCAAAGTCTTGCAAAGTCATGGGATCGATTGGACACCACCTCCATTCGGGATCTTTGGCGCCTTCTCAATCGGCGTGGATGCAGTCGAGGCCATGGACCGATATGGAAAGCCGTTGGGTTTGCTCGCGACCCCAGGAGGGATGTTTCATGCGGACCTCAAGGAGTACCTTCGTATTGCATGGGGTGGGAGCCCAGAATCGTTTGAAGCTGCAATGCCCGTTCTCTCGCAGTTCATAACAAGCATTCAAGAAGGAAATGCATGACCACCACATATGCCTGAAGCCGTTATTGCGATTTCAGGGGCATCCGGTGCCCTGTATGCGGAACGATTGGTGCGTGTACTCTCCGATTCAGGCTGGGACATTCTTCTCATCATCACCCGCGAAGGAGCTATCAACCTCGATTTGGAGTTGGGCGTCACCGCGGAAGAATTGGCACAGTTGCCCGGTGTCACCCTTGAAGACAACAACAATTTGGCTGCTCGTTCGGCTTCAGGTTCTGCGAAAATCGACCATTACATCATCTGCCCAGCCAGTGGAACCACCATTGGAAAAATCGCCGCTGGTATTTCTGACAACTTGGCCACTCGTTCTGCGTTGGTTGCGCTCAAGGAGCGGCGCCCCCTCATTGTCGTCCCTCGTGAGGCCCCATTTGCCACAGTTCACCTTGAAAACATGACAAAGTTGTCGAATTGGGGTGTAGTTGTCCTTCCGGCCAGTCCAGGATTTTATCACAAACCCAAGACCATTGAGGACTTGGTGGATTTCGTTGTGGCTCGGATTCTAGANCAAATGGGTGTGGAACACAATTTGAGTCAGCGTTGGACCGGTGAAGAGGTCCAATAGACCCGTGCCTTGAAGAATGGCGGCCTTGCATGACGAACTGTAAGGAGTGGTCGCGGTGGGATATGATGACCAGACTCATGTAGAACTAGGAGAATTGCTGAAACAACGCGGGATGGAAGTCCCTCGGACGAAAAAAGAGCGTGTTGCGGCCCTAGAAGAAGCAGATGCAAGCACATCGTTCATGTCTCGCGCTGAATCTGCTCTACCATCTTGGGCCTCTGTACCCGTTGTAGCAGCAGTGGTCATGCTGGTGGTTGCTGGAAGCGTAACGGCTCTACTATTTGGCGATTCGATTTTGGGATTTTTCTCTGATGATGAATTCGATGGGGATTTGATTGATTTTGATCCTGTACAAGCACGGGCATTCACAGAAGGGTTGCTGGAATTAGGACACCCTGTTTGGGAAGGAAGAATGAGTGGTACAGCTGAAGAACATGCGACGGCTCAATCCAACTTAGACAATTTCACCTCCTTTGGATTGGCTGCAGAAGACAACTCATACGCAGTCCCCATGTTTGAAATCCAAGACGAGCCTCAACTTCGGATTTGTCTACCGGGCTCAATTCCATTGTTTAGCGGAATCGCGCCCTGTAGTTTGGCAGATGCGGATCGACAAGAAATCGATGTAATTCATCGAGAAGAATTTGTTCTTCAGGGGTATTCAGGCTCTGCTGATTATCAGTTCCAAGACAACATCCCTGTTGTCGATTTGGGCAATGCCACTGATGAGGGAGCTTGGGAAAACGCATCTGCTAGCATCGGCCTCGTCTTCGGGCAAGGTGGTGTTTCGAGCAATACCCAATTGTTCCTGAAGGCACAGCAGAGTGATTTGTATGGACTCATCATTGTTACATGGGATTCTACAGGTGGGGAAAATCCACCGAACAACTGCAAATTACCGGGTGAACAAGGTCGCTGTGTCCCATTCTTCAAGTCAGTTGATACCAGCCAATTCGAATCCCTCCCACCCGGAATTCCTTTCTTGATGGTCGACAATGAAGTCGGTCAACTCATCAGAGATCAAGTGGTCAATGGAGAGGGAAGAATTGCGATGAACATCCAAGTTGACAATCAAGGTGAAAGAGACGTCAAAGCACCCTGTGGCATTCTCCCTGGCAAGACCGATGAGTTGATCATTTTCGGAGCACATCATGACACCGTGTACAATGCAGCGGGTGCTGTTGATGATACCGCTGGCACCGCCACAGTATTGGAGTTGGCTCGCCAATTCGCCAACATGGCCGAATCGAAAGGCGAACCCTACTACACCCTGAAGTTCTGCACTTGGGGTGGAGAAGAGGAAGGGTTGCATGGGTCCAAGGCTTTCGTTGCCGCATACATGGGCCAGTTGCAAGACAATCTCCGACTGTACATTAATCTCGATATGAATCACGTTGACATTGATTTGGAAAACCGAGGCAATGGGCTCTGGATGATTGGAAATGATGTTACAGACATGAACTATATCCAGCAAATCGTCGACCGATTTGAAGAAGAAAATCCCATGGGTTTGGCTGACAAATATGTCATCCATACAAATACCTTGGATGGCGAACAGGGATCAAACAATGCCATGCCATACAATTCCGATCATGCACCATTTGTCTATGACCTTCAGCAAGAAGAAGGTGATGAGCCTGGGCGCGCTTTACTTTGCTACGGTTCGGGATCATGGGAATATCACACGTACAGAGATACCATGGATCGGTTCAATGGGGATTCTCTAGCCGTCAGTGGAATCATTTACGGGTCATACGCAGCCTGGCTGTCTTGGGGATGATTCGATGGGAAGACGAGCGCATGCAAGTCACATCTTACTTCGACAGAAATCAGATGCTGTAAGATTGCTATCTGAAATACAAGAGGCGAGAAAGCCTTTGAAAACGTTCCAGAAATTGGCCAAGAAACACAGCAAGTGCCCCAGTGGACAACGAGGTGGAGA
>PBPV01000053.1 GCA_002724815.1 Methanobacteriota archaeon
CATCATAATGCGGAGCTACTATCTCTCCAATATTTTCATGTTTAACAATTTTAATATTTTTGTATCCTTCATCTTGTAAACGATCTTTTAAAATATCCGCTGTTTGTTTGGGGTTTTCCGCTAAGACATCAAAATCAGGAGTATTACTGAAAGAAATAAACTACCTGAAATTGACAAAAATAGTCCAATCTGCACTTCTCTTTTCGTATCGACCCAAGAGGTTCCAATTTCAGTGTTTGAGAGCAACACTGAATTTTCAGGTGCCTCGACCATACATCTCGCATGAGGTCAACTTCGTCAAGATTGCTGTTTGATTTTTACAGAATTTGCCACCAACTTGAATTGGTCCACATCGGAATGAAAGGGTTCCGATTCTGAATATAGACTGGACACATCAATGCCAAAGAGACCATCGATAACGGGCTCCAATTTCGCACTGGCCTTTGTCCATAGGTTCGTCACGCCTCGTACTTTCTTCCTCTCATGATTCAACAACATCGCAGCAATCTGAATCAATCCTTGGACACCATCGACCAATTCTTGTCCTGCCACTCCTTTGAGAGATTTCCAAAGATCTTCCCAGTCTTCATGTGCATGCCAAAAACGCCCCGCGTTGAAGTGCTCCACTCCGGCATTGAGCCAATCGATTTGTTGCGGGGATAGTTCCACAACCCCCCTGAAACATTGCCATTGTTTGAACATCTCGGCGATTTCACTCTACCAATCGAATCGGGTTCCCGCCCCCTTTGGGGGGCGGTTGATTCAAGAGGCGTCCGAGGCGACGCACAGCGTCGGTGAGAGCGTGGTTGAACTTCCCAGGGGTAAAGTCAGTGAAACTCGACGCGGTGGCGTCGGGGTTCTGGAGCTCCTTTTGGTCGACATGCAGAAGCGTTCAGATACCGGGTACATTCGTTGTGAGGCGGGTGCACTGGGTGGCGCAATAGGCCAAATCACAGTGCGTCAAGGAACACCCTCTATGGCATTGTACGAAGATGCAGAAGGGAACGTATTGGTCGGCCATTCAGCCTTGGGGGCACTCCAAGAAGCAGCCTCTCTTGAAGGAAGTCAACTGACTCGCCATCATGAAATCGATTTGGATCGAATTGAATCTCTGAATCCGACTGCAATGCTTGACATGGCAGATGGAGATTTGCTTCCTTGGGGCGAAGACATTGAGGCCGAAGCTTGGTGGTCACGCCGACAACGCAAGCGACGACAATGGAAGCGACTCGATGCTTGGATGCCAGAGGAAGAAGATACGGCTGCTTCAGAGACAGAACTGCCTCCACTTCCATTCCACCCCGGGTCGGAACTCTTGCCTGGAATGGTGACCATGATTGATTCTCAATCACCTGACCAAATTTTTGCTTTGGGCGCACACTTGGGNCACATCGGGCATCCGTTGCTGGTCATNTCTCGNATNCCAGGNAATCGTCTTGAGGATGANTTNGCCNTGCCAATTTCNCTTACGAAATGGTTGACCGAAAAGGGAGANGGCGANCANGTCTGCAAGGCCACTCTNGAAGANATNCGNAGAGAAATTGAAGGGTTCCTNTTNGGNNCCGAACGAGCNGTCATCATCCTCGATGGTNTNGAATTCTTAGTNGGNCTNCATGGATTCGATCGNACGGTNGAACTTGTGCGTTCTCTGATTGATTCGATNACNACGCAAANNCANCTNNTGATGATNCCAGCNGATNTNGATGTGTTTACCTCNCGNCAACGCGCTATTTTGCTTCGNGAAGTNGACGTNCTCGATAATTCACGNGTGNATCATTGGGCTGAGCGNCCNGCAAGGTTGGAAGGGCATCCATTTTGCTCNGACGACTGGACTGCGATTGAGNTTCCATCTCCTGTNGTTGAGGTGCAAACTCCACCTCCNACTCCGGAAATTGACGATTCAAGCAATCGGTGGTCGATTAGCGGAGTCGTTGATGCTTGGAGAGAAGAGCGACATTCCGAAATTCAAGCAGTCGCCGAATCGACTCCAGAAATGGTCGATGAGCAAACAGAATTGCCGACTTGGGCTACAGCACCTTCCGCCAATAGAGGAGATTATGTCGTCGAAGAAGAACCTGAATCTACTCTAGAACCGCCTTCTGCTCCAGCAATCGANTTGGTTGAAGAATCAACTGAAGTGGTTGAANAAGTGGTACAACCTGTCATCAAAAAAGGTCCGAAATCCCCCACTGTTAATCATCGAGGAAATACTCANCGTAAAGTTCGCTCAAAATCGNTTGCNAAGGATGGTCTAATCCACCTTTCGCCAGTTGATGTAGGTGAAATTCAAACCGAGGATCTACAACGATTNGAGAAAGAAGGCATGGACTTAGCGGCATCAAGGGCCCGTGAAGTCGAGGCGAAGGTGGTTTTACCTGAGGAAATTATCACTCCAAGAGATCAACTTGAATTTGCAGCAAGTCGAGCGCGAATCGTCGAACCGGGAGTCCATTACGAAACNGAGCCGAACATGCGAGTGATTGGCATGGGTGCCGCAAGTCGTGCAGCAGCAGGCGGTGATGTTTCTCAAGCAACCCCCCCTCTGAGTTCGAACAAGGCTGTTCGTGAAGCCAGCAGTCGTGCCCAACGAACACAACATCTGACTGGGAGATTGGCCGATCTCGAAAAAGCCCACATTCGCGCGATGAGTACGGCATTTACAGGGAGTGGGAACACTCAGGTGACCATTTGGGAACGACTTCGGAAGCTGGAATCCGCAGGTATCGATATCCAACCGATTGTCGATCAATTTGAGGTAGATCCCGACGGCGCATTACTCGCACTTAAGGAGGCAGAAAAATGAGTACATTCCGCACACCGCTTCGTGAAGCAATGGAGCGCAGTCGGCGATTTTTGGGTGATTCACAGCGACAAGAATCGGAGCCTCAGGGCCAAAGTACGTTGCTTGACCATATCTCCATCCGAGAANGAGTGCGAGCGGAAGCAAGGTTTGCCAAACGCCATGATTTGCCGACCAATGCTCCTTCTCCTCTTGAGAGACTTGCAATTCTCAGTGGCGATGATTCCGGGTACGCCGAGATGGTCCAATCACGTTTGGAAGCGATGCGAGGCAAAATCCTCCAGGACAGTCCACTCAATCTAGAGGTCGAGCCCTCTCGTCTACCTGCCGATGTACCTCGTTGGGTGGTGGGCCAAGATTACGCTGAACAAACCGATTCAGTGGTGCCGATTTGGAGAGAAGTGCTCGATGAGCATCGAAGTCTCAATCCAGCAGATACCCTCAGTGGTACGGATTTGGGTTCGCCTCAGATTGTCGACCCTGGTCCTGCCCCCACTTCACTTGAATTTGCAGGGCATTGGCCACCCTACTTGCCAGAAAGGNCAGGACTNGATTTTGCAAGTTGGCAACAAGGCCCTTCAAATCGAATTGCCACTCAAGCCGCAAGTGAGGTCATCGATTATCCNGCTCGCCGCCTCAATCCATTGCTAATCCACGGTTCGGCGGGGACCGGAAAGAGCCATCTCCTCTGGGCCATTGGAGAGTCTCTACACGGCGGGATACCCGATCGGGATGTGCGTTTGGTTACGGCTGAAACATTCCCTGAATATCTCCCCGATGGATGGGATGATTTACTTCTCTATGCAAGTACACTCCTGATCGATGACATTGATCGGATTTTGATGCGACCTTCGGGTCCAGCCAATCTGGCCAACATGATTGGTTGGGCTATAGACATCGGTGCACAGGTGGTCCTCACTTCTTCGCGACGTTTGGCGGCAGATTCGTTGCCCATGGGTCGCCTAAGACAGGCCGTATCTTCAGGTGTACATGTTGAACTTGGAACGCCATCGGAGGCCACCATGCTCTTGCTTCTTCGACGCAATACTTTGTCTCGAGGTGTCTCATTGTCGGACCCACAATTGCAAGTGATTGTTAGTCGCAGTCGTGGTCAATGGAGTCGGGCGAAAGCGGATTTTGAAACCGTATGTTTGGCTTTGGACTCAGGTGCATTGTTGGTCGGTGCAGTCGACGTTCGAGAATTGCTATCGGGTGAAGAACCGACCCTCATTGATTCGACCGAAGATGAAGGAATGGATGTGGATGCCAAGGGAGCACAAATCGTCTCTGATGTACTGGACTCTGTTCTCCCAGAATCAGTAGAAAATCGCGCAGAAATCATCAGCCAGCGCGTTGAACTTTCAGACGATTATACACCTCCTGAATTGAGGACACCTTCTTCCATTGAGGCGATTGAATCACTCACTTCGGATACATTACGCGGCCATTTATCGGAAATCGCAGAACGCGGTGAGAAGGCAACCTTCGCCCCAGAAATTCCAGTGGGCCAGAACATCGATGCGCTGACAGATTCAGCTTTGGATCGTCTAGAGAAAATCATCCATGAGCACCGATTTGAATTGAGGGAATTGAATCGTGAGATTCATCACATCTCTCGAAAGGTAGACACGGCTTCCTCCGATGAGTTGGTGTCCTTTACCGACCGTATGTTGGCAATCGAAAACCATCTCGACAAATTACAGGAACTGAACTCGGGAGAATATGCTCCTACTGTAGAAGATTTCAATCCTGGAGACTTGATTGAACCTCGAAAACATCCAGTGCTCATCCCAGATTACACTGAGCCCGCGAAAGCGATACTGTGGCCGCTCAAGCGACGGGTATTGTTGCCTGTCGACTAACTTCCAGATTGTGGAGGTTCCCACGGCTGGTCAGATTGCAGCGGTGGTTGGAATGAGACTTCTTGATTCATGACAACAGGCTGCCCCGGAGTATAACTCGCCGGTTGCGCGGCAAAACTAACTTGGCCACCACCTTGAGGCATGACAAGAATTTGTGCTGGTGCGTTGTCCTTCATCACGAGCGCCATAATCAGGCCCACAAAGAGTACAAGCACTGAACAACATCCACACCACATGCCGATTCCTGCGGTCAGAAAACCACCGATATCGGTCTCCAAGACAACAACGTTCCCTTCGCCTGAAAATTCAATTTGGTAGTTACCATCATCTTCTACCGAGATGTCACCAATGTAGGTGTATCCTTCTCTGTCGTTCCATTCTTGACAGGAACGATCCTCTTCACATGGGATAAATCGGTTGTACGAATCACCATTTGCAATTTCGACATTAACTTCA
>PBPV01000054.1 GCA_002724815.1 Methanobacteriota archaeon
ACCATACTGCAAACGGTTTGATCGAGGCTGTCAAAGAAAGCGAGGTGACCACAGCAACTGCAGAAATTCGGACCTTGGAATTTCTACGCGAACACTGTGAAGCAGGGCAAGCACCATTGTGCGGAAACACCATTGGTCAAGATCGCAGATTTTTGCGTGCACATATGCCCGAGTTGCAGGAATTCTGTCATTACAGAAGTGTAGATGTCACCAGTATCAAGGAATTGTCAAGACGTTGGTATCCCGATGCACCCCAATTTCACAAGCCAACCGGACACCGTGCATTGGATGACATCAATGGCAGTATCCAAGAATTAGCTCATTATCGGAAAACCATTTTCAAATCGAATTAATCTTTATTCCAGACCAAAAGGTTGCCCGTCATCGTCGACCAACCACACGTTGACACCGACGCCGGTTCGATGAAATGCAATCAATTCCAATCCGTGAATGTTGTGTCCGGTTGAGGCGCGCCCTAGTGTCGGACGACGTCGCTGTCTGCGCCAGGAACCCCAACCTTTCTTCTCGATACGTTGCTCTGGATTGAGTGGTCGGCGTACCCCTTCCGCGTCCTCAAACCACGGCAAAGGNCCCTCCGGNCTAAATTCGATTCCAAGAATCATGTCNACTCCCGAAGTGTGCTGTGCTGCATCGGCATCTGCTGCAGANGGGATGGCTACACANTTTGGATGNGTNTGCATCCAATGNGTNAANCNNGCNCCNCNNGAACCNCGATCNGCAGCGAANAGTTCGTCNACCCATTCCTCGGGAACATGGTGTACTGAAAATGAATCTCCACGATTGACCAAGTGNGGCTCACCGATGACAAATGCCTGACCCGCAAACAGATCATCGCGATAGTCNACCCCACCACATAGATCGANGATTTTGTTGCCAATNGGCATGCTNTGNAGNGGGTCAAANCCGATNAGAATTTCATCTGGAAGNGATTCAAAAGCCCAGGATAGAATGGTCTCCAAATGGCGTACNGGTAACAAGACAAATGCAGGGTAGCCATCCCGTTTTTCCATTGAAGTTTGGTTGTAGGCCGTCGCCGCCTCAACCAGCCAAGATGCGACCATCGCTCGGAGGCTCCGCGGCAAGTGTGAATAAGGGTTGCACTCATGGGTTACTTCATGGCGAAGCGAGGTGGCTTTGGTCGTTTTTTGGGAGGCATCGCAGGCAGGCCCTATGACCGCCTCATGAATCGTCTCGAAAAAATCGCAGATGAATTCACGGGAAGCGCACTTGCTGCCGAGTGTGACAAGTTCGTCAAAGTCGTCCGCAGAACTCTTGATGAAGAGCAAATCGATGAAGAAGAACACGATTTGATCATGGAAGAAGTCGAAGAAATTCATCCCGAGGGTAAATCCTATCCACGCTTGGGTGATGATACTGAAGAATTCTATGATGATGATTTGCCGGACGCTCCTGAACTGAATCTCGGTCGTCGAGTCGATTTGGATCAACTCATGCGCTCGAGAGATGGTGCGTTTACCGGCTCCTTTGGTCGAGATGAATACGAAGAATACCGCCAAAAGATGGCTGAAGATTTCTTCAAAGAATCCGACGAAGCCATCGCTTCTGGAGATCATGAGCACATGGAGTCACAAGACCCGGGACACCGCGTCTTCCACGATGTCGAAGACGAAGCTCGAGATTTGAAACGTCAAATCGCTCAAGAGATGGGCGTTGAAGTCGAAGAAGAAGGCGGTGATGACGATTCATACCGTGTCGACGAAGATGGCACTGAATGGTGGCAAGACGATGATGGCGCCTGGTGGTATCGCCCTCAGGGCGAAGAAGATTGGTACCCTTACGAAGAGTGAATCAACTGATTTTGGCGTACATGTCAACCAGTGAGTCATCAGAATTGACTGCGCCTTCATGCTTGTGCATGATGATTCCATCCGCATTGACAAACATCAATGTCGGTCGAGCACTGATTTCCAACTCCTCTGCAATTTCGACACCCTTCATGAAATAGAACGGCAAGTCGACTCCGGTATCGTTTCCTTCATCATCAAAATCATCGGCATCCTCATGCCACTCTTGAAGCGTAATGTCCGTGTTTGGATCGGTGCTCATCACCAAGACAGTCGGGTTGTCAAGTGAGTTGTGTAGTTTGTGCATCACTTGGTGGCAAGGTGCATTGCACCACTCGGCCGAAAAGACGATGATGAATCCAACATCTCCTCCGGTCACGCTTGACTTTGAGAACGTTTCACCATTGTCAGCGACGCTCTGAAAATCGGGTAGGGCTCCGAGCCCCTCATCCGATTCTTCATCCCCTCCAATGCATCCTGGAAACATCATTATGGCGGCCATCAGGGTTGCCACAATCAATTTTCGGCTCACTGCACTTAGCATGGTTCGACGATGACGAGCAAAGTGATAATCATTCCCGAGGTTTTCTAAATCGGTATTTTCAGGGATTTTATCCCGACTGTTCATAACCGACAATCGTCTGGAAAATCCATGAACAGCCGGTTATTGTTGTACATTTCAGCGATAATCCTTGTATTACCGGTTCTTTTTTCCCCGCAATATCTGAATGAATCCACACCTCGATTCGGACCCGATGATGACGATGATTCAGATGGTGTGATTAACAGCGAAGATCGTTATCCAAACGCAACAGTTGTGCTAGAAATGTTGGATATTACCCGCTCTAGAGGTGCAGAACCTTACGAACAAAACATCACACTTGCCATGGAATTGGCAGCGATGCTATGGTCAGATTCTGATGGAGATGGTTGGGCTGATCAAACAGGAACGGCCCTGTCCGATCACTGCCCCAGTTATCCTGGAGAATCTTTCCGACTGAGACAGGGATGTGGCGATATTGACGGCGACGGTTTGCCTGATGAGATGGATCCCGATGCAGATGGGGATGGAATCACCAATGATTTGGAATTGGCTGCAAGTACNGCCACCCATCAATATTCAATCTACGATGTNAACGATGTTCCTGAAGATCGAGATTACGATGGTATGCCCGATGTGTTGGACGACGATGACGACAACGATGGCTGGTCCGATGAAATTGAGATCGAACGNGGAAGTGACGANTATGATCGGNATTCGAATCCATTCAACCTGTACTTCGGCATCAGTACNGGNACATTCTATGTNTCNGGNGAAGGTTTNACTCAGAAGCCGGANAAGGANGGNATCGAACTTTCATTGTCGTGGCTGTTGACNGCTTTGTCNACTGAACTCATCATTCCAATCGGTCTGATTCCAATTTACATGTTCATCTGGACGGTTCGAAATCGAAATTTCAAGAGATATTCGGCATTGATTCACGACTCAGATTCATCTCAACGCTTGGTCGATCTTGAGGATGAAATCAATACACTGATTCGTGAACGAAGACTGCGAACGTTCCAAGGTTTGGTCTTGCGGAATGCCATCGAATCCAAAGAAAATGAACTCCGAAAGTTGAGTTCAGAAGAAGAGTAGTTACAGTCCAACGGCGTTGTTGGGATCATCCCACCATGGTGGAGCGAGGAACCAACGATTGTCATCCACAGGACGATCAATCATTGGCAAGCCAAAGGTTCCGCCCTGAACGAATAATCCAATGCCTGCACAGGTGCTTGGGAGGTAATCTTCACCCGTTTCAGTCAACTCGATGGATAGGCTATGTCCGGCCGGAAGGACAACGTCTAGGGGATTGAATTCCATCAACATCGTAAACTGACTCATTGGGGCAGTTACTTGGGCATCATATCCTCCATCGCGGTATCGTATATCCATCACTGCGTGTCCCAATCGCATCCCATTGGTCCCATCTCTAAGTGTCGCAAAAATTTGACCCCCATTGCATAATCCAGTGGATACATCGAGATGTAATGTCGGCATACCTGAGAAATGGATTTCCTCCTCAAACACAGGACTGTTGATGGTGATGCCACCGTTCGCACTCACGCCTCCACTCGAACCTTCCCATTCACTCAGTTCGTGGAGGTCCCAGGTCATGTCTTCAGGAGGCCACGTTTCTTCGACGTGCCACTTTCCATCATTGGTTTGAATCTGAACATGAGCTTCGGGTTCTTCACCCACTCCTTTGAGATAGTACTCAAACCAATTCCACAATTCAATCGCCCAATCCATTCGAGTCATGTTCGGGTATGCTTCACCGCCATATCCAGTTCCCAATTCCCCGTGGCGGTCAGGTTGATCGACGTAGTTGTGCGCCCACTGCCCAGCAATGGCACGAGTGTGGATGCCTGCATCACGCAACATTTGGTAGGTTGGGAATGCATGGTAGGGGTCTACGTTCCAGTCTTGCAATCCCCAGACCAAGTACACACTGCCGTTGTAATTATCGATTACATCACCCAAATGATACCGCTCTTCCCAATAGTCTGACCAATCTGCTCCACCGAACTCTGCCGCCAGAGAAGTTGTGACCGGCATTGCGGGACCGACAGCATCATCGCTGCAAACCCGCAAGTCATCGCTGGTCATGTCAGTGGTAGCGCCCTCGTAAGCCAAATCATAACCGACGGCCCTAAACTCGCTGCTACCATTGCGGTAGAACATCTGCTGAACACCGATGCTTCCTGAAATGGGGACGATGGTTTTCAGGTGCTCCGAAGGATTCTGAGCGGCTTCCCAATTGGTGGTTCCTGCATACGATTTACCCATGAGTCCGACATTGCCGTTGGACCATTCCTGCTGACCCAACCACTCTACTGCCGCTTGTATTCCAACTTGTTCTCCAAGTCCCTTCACATCTTGACAATGGGTGGATTGACCACTTCCGAAGGTTGAGACCTGAGCAAGGGCGTAACCATGAGGAACAAATTGATCCAAAACCCATGCACCTACGCCTCCATCGGGAATGGTGTTGGGGTTTGAATCTCCATCTGCAACCTCAGTTCCAAAATCGTAGTACGGATGGATGGTTGCAATGACTGGTACTTTGGTCCCGGGTTCAACCTCTGGAAGCCACAATGCAACGTGCATCAGAGCTGGCCCAGGGTAGCCCACGTCTTGTTCACTTGGGGGCAAATCCACTTCAATGAAAAATTCCGAGGGCCCCGTCCAATTGTATGTACCGTTGACGGGCAATTGACTT
>PBPV01000055.1:0-746 GCA_002724815.1 Methanobacteriota archaeon
GAAGGAGGGTAACGATCGTTGAGAATGGTCGCATTGGGTCCGATGAATACACCATTGCCAACTTGGGTTCCGTCGGCAACATAAGCTCCACCTTGAATTCGAACTCCATCACCGAGCACAACATCACGCCCAACATGTGCCAAACAGCCGATGCTGACACCGGATCCAATTTGGCAATCTTTGCCAATGTAGCATGGAGCCCAGGCTACAGAGTCGTGGGGCAGGTCGATTCGCTCCCCGCCCACCATGAAATCACTCCAACTCAAGATGCTTCATGATGCGTGCCACATGTCCAGTCGCTTTGACACCGTACTTCGCCATTGAAAGGGTCCCATCAGATTCAATCACGAAGGTTGAACGAGCAATGCCCATATAGGTCCTGCCATAGTTTTGCTTTTCACGCCAAACACCGTACTTTTCCAACAATTCACCTTCAGTATCAAGCAGTAATGGGAAGTTCAACTCTTGCTTCTCAGTGAAATTCTGATGTGACTTTGCACTGTCCTTTGATACTCCAAAAACAGCCACATCTGCTGAACTCAACACTCCCATATTGTCTCGAAAATCACAAGCTTGTTTGGTGCATCCAGGAGTGGAATCTTTGGGATAGAAGTACAATACGACTCGCTTGCCTTCTGCGAGAAGATCGCTTAAGTTCCAAACATTTCCAGCGCTGTCTTCTGCCGAAAACAAAGGCGCNTCCATTCCATCTTCCAACGTNACTACATTGCCCATGGNNACCCGAC
>PBPV01000055.1:751-8143 GCA_002724815.1 Methanobacteriota archaeon
TCCAACATTCAAACCCGTCGCTACTTCTGGCTCTCAATCATNGAGCGCACTCGTGCGGANGAGGGCTTTTTCGGAGGTTCACTGAAGCCGAAGCATGCGGTGACCTCAAAGGGTTTCATCTGTCCCAAATCCACACCATTCTGTGATGCCTTGGCGCTGGAAATCGAGGACAACCCACGAATGCAATACCATTCACGGAGTCCATTGCAGGTCAATCCGTGGGTCTTGGTTCCAAACAGAATTCCAGCGAACCAATTTTCGACAGTCGCAATAAACCATCGGGGACGGGTCAATGGGAATGCCAGGCCTCGCTTCCACCGATAGGATACGCTCAGGGGGCCCGCAGTCACATCAATGCCCCGTCGATGTCTCGCAACATTGACCTCTACGACGTTGACTTCTTCAAAATTGTACAATTGCGAAACATACTCTGCATGTTCCTTGGANGGGGACAACAGTACGCGCTTTCCATCGGGTTGTGCCCACATGACATTGGTAAATGTTCCAAGAGGAGAATTCAACCAATCNCCAATGACAATNCGGTCGCCACTCGCAAACCCTGAGGAAGAAATTCGACCGTCGAACTTGTCCATTGTTTAGAGCCGCGCCTCTTCTCTTATTCGTTTTTTGCTTGCGGCCCAAGCACAGATTGGGCATGNCGTGAGGTCATGNTTGCGTGCAGGNCANTATTCTCTGCCGAAGAAGATAATTTGCAGATGCCGCTTGTTCCAAGTTTCCTTTGGCCACAACGCTTTGAGATCCCGTTCTGTTTGTTCGACATTTTTCGCTTTCGATAATCCCCAGCGTGCTGCCAATCTGTGGATGTGTGTATCCACTGGGAATGCGGGGATTCCATACCACTGCGCCATGAGTACACTGGCTGTTTTGTGACCCACGCCTGCGAGACTTTCCAAGTAATTCCAATCGGGTCGCAAACCTCCAGCATCGACAATTTGCTCCGCCATTTTTCGCAGATTTTTGGCTTTGGTTGGGGCCAAACCGATTTCTCGAATCAGCATCTGAATTTTCTCAACCTCAAGAGCTGCCATTTGTTCAGGTGTATCGGCGGCAGCAAACAAGGCCGGAGTCACCTCGTTGACTTTCTTGTCCGTGGTTTGCGCCGAGAGCATCACGGCAACCAACAGTGTGTACGCGCTGGTGTGATCCAATGGAACGGGAGTGGTGGGGTACAATTCATCGAGCATCTGTCCAATGATTTCGGCCTTCTCNGACCGTTTCATGCCTCCAGCTCCTCATCGCGGTTGACTTTGATTCCATACCAAGCCCCAAGCGCAATNAATCCGAAAATTGGNCCATAGCACGTGAGATATTGAGTTTGATCCCAAACCTNAGGTTCTCCAATGAGCCAATAAATCAATACCGCCAAAAGTGTACCGGGGATACTCGACAATAGCGCGAATACAATCACTCGCATGGTTTTCATGATTCCACCTCNTTTGCTTTTTCAAGCGCATTTCTGATTTGCGATTCNAGCCACCACAGTCCGACCAATCCCGCAACTGTCATTCCAATCATCAACCCGACTGGAGAACGCTCAGCGCCCGTTCCAAACCACAAGAAGAGAAACAAGAAGCCTGCACCGGCAATCAATCCCAATCTCAGCAGTGTAGCCACCATCATTGCCCGCATAATCTCACCAGAGTAGTTGTTCCAATTCCGCCCCACTGCGACAGTTGATGATGTCGTTTTGTTCAAGCCAACCCTTCCGGGCAATTTGGGCTCCGAACCAGACATCTTTGAGACCTTGTGTACTGTGTGCGTCAGGATTGATCGAAATNGGAACCCCTTGTTCCTTCGCGTATCGACAATAACGCCAGTCCAGATCCAATCGATAGGGAGAGGCATTGATTTCGACAATCTTGAGATNTCCTTCCGCATTGAGTTCGCCCATACGCCTTAAGACNGCATGNAGGTCGACTGGAAATCCATCACGNCCGCCCAAGATTCGTCCCGTAGGNTGNCCCAAGATGGTGAACGATGGTTCCTCAATGGCTCNGATGAGGGCCTCCGTATTTTCCACTTCATCTCGCTTCATCCATGTCGGCAATTGATGGACACTTCCAACTACATGATCCAAGATACTTCGCTCTTCATCGGTATAATCCAAGCTTCCATCGGGTAGGATGTCACACTCGTTTCCATGAAACAAACGGAAATCGACACCCCTGTCCGCCCAACTCTCATTCAGTGCTTGCACTTCTGCGGATTGAGAGACTAATTCATCCGGNCTCAAGCCACTGGCCACCTGGAGGATTTGACTGTGGTCTGCAATGCCGAGAAATTCCCAGCCCAGATCTTGAGCCGCCTGAGCCATTTGCTCCAAGCTGGCGGTTCCATCCGATGCGGTAGTGTGGTTGTGGAAGGCGCCTTTCAACATGGAGGGCTCCATCAATTGCGGNAATTTTCCGGCCAACGANGCTTCAATTTCACCCGAATCTTCACGCAATTCTGGCGGGACCCAATGCAAGTCTAGGTGTGTGTAAATGTCTGATTCATTATCAGCAGGCAAGGAAAACTTGGCNGCTTCAATGCCTTTCAAATCACCCACTTGGTCCACGGGAAATAACCCAAATTCATTCAATCTTAACCCCTTGTCTAATGCCCGCTGTCTCATGCGCACATTGTGTTCTTTTGAACCGGTAAAGTAAGCCAGTGTGAATGCGAAAACATGGGGGGGNACCAAACGAACTTGAGCATCNATTGTCGTATTGGATGCCATTTCTTCATAGGCATCTCCACCCAAGGCTTCGAGGACACCTCCATCCAATCCGGAATCCACCACTTCATCGGAGAAGAATTCGGTTCCGAGGATGATGCTGACCTTTGACGACCCCGCACCTTTCACATCGGCAATTCCGGGTAGATTGACAATTTGTTCCGTGACAACCTCAACATCTTCAGGCAATACTGCCGCAACGATATCCAGATCGCCAATCGTTTCTTTGCGCCTGCGTGTGGAACCTGCCAATTGGGCCCTTGAAACACCTTCCATTGCCGCAATACGCCCCTCTAAAGCCTCGCCGTACAAGAGTCCAACATCCAACCGTCGGCGGCCAGAAAAACGCTTGAGTAACTCGATGCCATCCAAGACCTTTTGCTCAGATTTTGCTCCCATTCGATCCAGTTCTCTCAGGTGCCCGTTCTCTCCNGCCACCCGAAGTTGATCGATGGATTCGATTTGAAGTTCATCGTGNAATTGCTTGATTCGCTTGGGTCCAAGTCCGGGGATGGCCAACATTTNAATCAGGCCTGATGGGACACTGGTNTACAANTCTCCGATTTCNCCCCATGTGCCTTCCGTGAGAGCTTCCGTAATCAGGCCGGCAATTCCCTTCCCGATTCCCTTGACATCAGTCAGTCGCCCCTCAGAGGTTACGGCCCACAGGTCTTCCTCTAGCCCACCCAATGTCCTGGATGCATTTTGGTAGGAGCGNACTCGAAATGGNTTTGCACCCTTTAATTCTAGCAAAACACCGACTTGCTCTAGCACCATAACGACGTTTGACTTTGAGTAGTAAGGGGGGCCATTGCGTCGGGGTCTAGGAAGGCTCCAACTCGCCACACTCACCATGGTAAAGAAGAGCAANCGGATGTTATTGACTCTTGGCACAGGCTGAAGTGCTGCCTTGGATTGGAAGCCTCATGGAATATGTCGAAACACTCAGCCAACTGCTGTGTGGGTCGACCCTCATGCTCTGGGTNCTAATCGCCACNTTTTCGCGAACGGATCAATCCGAAAATCGNGCNCAGTGGGCGATGTTTTTCTTGGCATTGTGTAGCATGGCATCATTGATTGTCTTGGATTTGCAGAATGGAAGCATCTGGGGATCTACATACTTGCCCAAACCTTTGGCAGTCCTCTGTTTGGCATTTGCTTTCATGGCACGTCTCAACATCAAGGGTCGGAACATCTCACAGGGCATGAATCCACACCAAATCATGAAACAAAACCGTGAATCGGAGGGCGATTCTGATTAGCGATTTCTGCGAATAATGAATGTCGGACTTTCGGGAATTGTGGGTTCTTCACCATACGAAAACATACGCTCCTTGCGTATGGCATCAAAACGGGCTTCCATTCGATTNTCATCAATATTTTTCNGNTGCATATTTTGNTGCCAAAGNGNTCGGGCTCTTTTCCTTCGAATGATTCCAATCAAAGCCAAGCCCATGAGGAAAACGAGTAATCCAGCATTCAAACTGGAAAATTCCCAGGGTGTATGTTCCGACAACCAATCTGCTGTTTCATCAAAGATGGTGCTGAACAAAGAAAAGCTTGGAGCCGATTGACTCTGTCCTTGACTGTTCAATCCAGCCCATTCATCATCTGTGACCTCAATTGGCAGCTCAAAAACTTCGGAAGGGGAACCATTTGCTCGTGCAAACACTTGCAGTTTCGCCATTTCGATGCCTTGGGAGAGGCCGACCAAGTTGATTTTCAACTCAATTCTCTGATCTGGATCAATCGTGTAAGTATCTCCAACAAATCGATTGGTCAGGTGTGCGCCTTCTTCAACCTCAACATAGACATTGACGGCTATTGGTCCTTCATTGCGAATCGTACAAGTGAATGTCACCGGTTCAGCCAAATCCAACTTCGCGACCGGAGGGTCACATCCTGTCGAGAATACGGGTTCATGCACATCTGGATTGTTGGGATATGCGTCAGCACCATCCCAGACTGTAAATCCCTCTCTGGGGTCGTCAAAACCGTCACCATCGCTATCTTCAGCGGATGTGAGGGGTGTCATCATCACCAGTAGAACAAGCGCAAATGCGATTGTTCGCAATTTGTTCACGCCTCTGACTTGAGTTTGTCATCTATAAATGCGCGCATATACGCAGGCAATTCACCATTGACAAATACCACATCGTTGACCTGTTCAAGTTTCATCAATGAATAATAGATCTGCATGGCCGTCATTGGGGTGCTGCTACAACCTGTACAGCCCCCCTCCAAACCGATCATGATGATGCCATCGGTCGTATCGATGACATTGACGACTCCGTCATGTGCGTCAAGAACGGCTTGTACGGGTCCAACATTTTCCAAAATCAATTGGCGGTCGACCTCTGCCATATTGAGATGGAGCAGGCGGAGGGCTTTCAACCCAACCCTGTATCGGGGATGTATGACAAGGGTTGTTCTTCTTGATCTTCTCGTCGAACGGCCGGCGTTTGGACAAGGAGGGAATGCCGAAATCATGGCACATTTCGCTCCCGCGGAATGCCTCTTGCTTACTCCTCAACTCGAAAATCGTGAGTCCTACCGCTCAGAGTGGGAGTCCAATGGGGTGACATACAGGCGAATCGATGTCCCTGAGTCGATCATTGATTTGGAACCTGATGCAGTGATTTGCTCTGGCTCTAAGGCGAATGTCAGCATGTGGGAGCCGTGGATGGATGATGCGGCTCGTGTTCTGCAACAAGCAGTTTCAGCGAACATTCCAGTTCTCGGGATTTGCTTCGGCCATCAATTGCTTTGCAAGGCGCTTGGAGGAGAGGTTGAGCGGTCATCCAAGAGAACAGATTCAGTATCGCCACTATTTTCAGTTGGGATGGATACCTTGCTTTCCCCGACACGTAAAGGTCTGTTTACACATCAAGACCACGTCACTCGCCTGCCACCGGGTGCACGTCGGATTATTTCTGCGAAACATTGTGAGAATGCAGGCATGCGAATTGCCGGGAAACCTGTTTGGGGTGTACAATTTCACCCAGAGGCCAGTCGTGCAGTAATCGATCAAGCGCATGCGGACGGGGATATGGACGACGCTGAATTTGAAGCCTTTGAGCCCGAGCACGATGGCGGCAAATTATTGGCGGCCTTCGCGAAACTCTGCATGCCCTAAAATGGCCCTTTAGGGCCAGTTTTCTCGCCCTTGGGATTATATGGGTGACGTAGGTCGGCCGCCCAACCAGAGGGATAACCGTGGAAGGAACAGAAGTTGGTATGTTGGGTATTGGCGCTGGAGTTTTCGGACTCATGATTGCGTTTTTACTGTACAGAAAGGTAGATTCAATTGAGATAAAAAACGAAACAGTTGCGAAAATTACGCAGCGAATTCAAGATGGGGCAATGGCATTCCTGTACGCTGAGTATAGAATGCTAAGCATGTTCATTATCGCCGTAGCCGCGATTTTATTCTTCGGTGGCGAGGATAATGGTCTTGGAATGCACACAATGATTGCATTCATCATTGGTGCGCTATGCAGTGTAGCGGCCGGTTTCTCGGGCATGCGTGCCGCAACCAGTGCAAATGGTAGAACGGCTCAGGCTGCTGCAGACGGTCTCTCTCAACCATCCGAGGGTTCTCAACCCAAGGGAGTACACCACAAGAGAGGTCAAGCAATGGCACTCGAAACTTCCTACAACGGAGGTGCAGTCATGGGCCTTGCAGTTGGTGGATTGGGACTGCTTGGAATTTCACTCATGTACTACTTCACTCAAACAGAATTCTTGACAGTTGAAAATATTGCAGGATTCGGTATGGGTGCTTCATCCATTGCACTCTTCGCGCGTGTGGGTGGTGGAATTTACACCAAAGCTGCTGATGTCGGCGCGGATCTCGTCGGTAAGGTCGAAGCAGGGATTCCTGAAGATGACCCTCGCAACCCCGGTGTCATTGCCGACAACGTGGGTGACAATGTTGGTGACGTTGCAGGTATGGGCGCCGATATTTTCGAGTCATTCGTAGGCAGTATCATTGCAGCCATGGTGATTGCAGCAGCAAATACTGATACCTTGGGTGATGATTACCTGATGATTCCGATTGTATTGGCAATCGTTGGCTACATCGCCTCAATCATCGGTGTATTCTCGATCACCGCCATGAAGAATATGGATGCTGGCGCAGCCTTGCGCAATACTACGTTTATCGGAGCAGCCTTGTTCATCGGTGGTGGATACTTTGCATTGGATTACATGGAGTTAGACACAACCGTCATCCAAGCCGTNGCCATCGGNTCAATTGTTGGAATTCTCATCGGCCTTGTGACCGAATATTACACTGGTATTGAGGATGTCTTTGGCTTCAAGGTCAAGGCCATTCCATACATTGGTGAAGCCAGCAAGACCGGTAGTGCAACCAACGCGATTGCAGGTCTTGCAGTCGGAATGCAATCTGTGTTTGTACCCGTTNTCTTGATGGCAGCCGGTATCTTTGGTGCAAATCANGTCATGGGTGGCGGANATGCGGGCCTTTATGGAATCGCAATGGCCGCTATGGGAATGCTCGGCACAGTCGGTGTGACCATGACTGTCGATGCATACGGTCCAGTCGCAGACAATGCCGGCGGGATCGCGGAAATGTCAGGACTTGGCAAGGATGTTCGCGATATCACTGATGGTTTGGATTCCATTGGAAACAC
>PBPV01000056.1 GCA_002724815.1 Methanobacteriota archaeon
AAGTTCTTTCTGAAGAAATGAAGTATGGACGGGATGGCCACCTCATGAATCCTGATTTATTGGATTACAAGATCATGAGTGTCCATGAGATGCCCGATGTCGTTCCAATCATCGTTGAAAGCAACGACCCAGAGGGACCCTTCGGAGCAAAGGAAGCAGGAGAAGGGCCTCTACTCCCAATCCTACCTGCAGTTTGCAATGCGATTTACGACGCCATCGGAATTCGAATCAACGAGTTACCTGTTACACCCGATCGTTTGCACAAGCGAATTGAGAAGCATTGTAAACAAATGGGCATTGATGACCCACTTGATTTGCCTGTACCTCGATTTGAACCTGGACCCCTACAACAGGTTCTGGTGGAGAGAGCAGAAGCACATGCCAAGCGCGATCATCTCAGAGATATCCAAGAAGATCGCTCATCCTACGTGAATGGTGTTCTCTTCGGTTTCGACCCGGACAAGCCGATGGCGGAACAAAAGGATGGCTGGAGAGAAGCGGTGGTTCCAACACCCCAGGATCTGGCCGACCCATCCAAGCGAGCTGCCAGAGCTTGGGGACATGTTGAGCGACGACACCGAGGTGATGATTGATGCGAATGCCTCCATTCACACTTCATGCACCTGAAAATTTGGCCAAGGCATTGGCTTTGGCCACCGAATTGGATAACTTTGATTGGGTCGCAGGTGGAACCGATTTGTTGCCGAATTACAAGTGGCATTTGAATCCAAAACTACATGTGATTTCTCTCGCAAAAGTGAGTGAATTAACCGCCCTCTCGGGTACCGTCGTCGGCGCTATGGTCCGCATTCACGATTTGGCCAACAGCGAACAAGCACATCCCCTCATCCGAGAAACCGCGGCGACAATTGCAAGCGTCATGATTCGGCGCTCGGCGACGGTGGGTGGCAACATTTGTTTGGATACCCGCTGCTATTGGTTCAATCAAACAGAGGAATGGCGCAGAAGCATAGACTGGTGTCACAAATGTGATTGTGATACTGGGGCTGATTGCCGTGTCATTCCAAACCAAAACACACTCTGTGTGGCTACCTATCAAGCCGATTTGGCTGCCGCATTCATTGCTCTGGACGCGACCATTCACCTTGCCAGTGGGGCCGGTGCACGCTCGATGCCATTTGCAGAATTCTTCCAACTGGATGGCATGACTCGAAATGTCCTGAAGCCTGGAGAATTGGTCACTCACGTGACACTCCCTGATGATGCAAAGAATTGGGAAGGGGGATATCAAAAATTGCGACTCCGAGAAACGTGGGATTTCCCTGAGGCGGGTGTGGCTGCCGCCTGGAAAATAGAAGGTGGGAAAATCACCGGTTTGCGGCTGGCAACCACCGGTTGCGAAAGCATCCCGGGAGATCATTCACAAATGGCCCATGATGCCATCGAAAAATGGTCCGGAAAGGACAGCATTCGTGAATTGGCTGAAGCGGTCCGCAAGGCCGTAAAGCCCGTCAGCAACACGTATTTCCCTCCCGCATATCGTCGGAAAATGCTGCGTGTTCTGACACGAAGAGCCCTTGCACCGCTTGAACACCTTTGAGCGAGGCATTCATGGCTGATGGGCGATACGCAACTCCATGCAACGTGCATGGGTCGGGGTGATTCTTTGCGTGATTGCAATGATTGGTTTACCCCAAAACCCTGCTTCAGCTCAGATTCCAGAAACCCAAGCACCCGTGGGCTGGGATATTGGAATCGTCTATGCAGATGGAGCTTCAGAAGATGACCCCATCATGTTGGAGGAAGACGAACAATCGATAAAATTCTGGATTCGTAACGATTTCTTGGNCGATATTGAAGTTGATCTAGATTATGATGGTAATTTGGGTCAACCAAATGGTGAACAACTGGTGATTGTCAGTAGTGGTTCAAATGATACATTCACATTGGAANTTGATTATGACCCNTGGAATGTNGAAGGTGGATTCGTAGGGAATTTCCGAATCCGTGGATNTATGACGGCATTAGGGCCTGTACAAATTCCGNCCTNCAACCCATATGAAGAAGTGGAAGGCGAGGTAATGAATCCAAATTTGCATCGATGGGATGTTCTCATCAATGACATTGAACACACGATTAGTGCAGGAACTGAATTTAANCTNAAAATTCATTTCTGGAATATGGGGAATACTCCGGACGCAATTGCGTCAATTACAGTAGAAGATGATTGTCCTGTACTTTCTGTAGACGAGTCTCCACTGCAGGATGCGACGAATCAAGTTGTTGTCCCGTATATGAGAACATGGACTAATGAGTACAACGGAGAAGATTTCGGAGTAAGCACAACATTGGTGTTTGATGCGTCATCTACACACCCAACCCGATTNTGTGAAATCGAAGTCACCGCGCGCTCTAGTGGGGTTGCCAATGGTGGTTTGGGTGACTCGTCAAACAAGGGTGAAACCGTTGTCAGTGTTGAAGCTCGACCGGTCGGGGCCCAGGTTGATCAAGATGAAGCCGATGTTGGAGACAATGATGGTCCGCAAAATCAGGACCAAGTGACCCGAGACAATTTCTTGGGATTCCCGAGTCTATTCACTCCGCTTGCCATCGCTTCTGCAGCCTGGTTCCAAAGTCGGCGAAATTGACTGTTTTGGGTGCATTTTCCCTGTTCGTGTGATGACGTGATTTGGCAATGATACGGAAAGGGTCATCTTGAAACTCCTTGCAAAACCCAATTTTGGTCTTACTCGTCATGCAGCAACCTATATTTGCAGAATGAGATTGCCAAGGGCGTCGCTATGGTGTAGCCTGTGCTACAAAGCGTACAAGGGGGAGGAGAAACATGGCAGATGCTGAGGGCGAGCGAAGTCGCTTCGGTCTGTACATCGCATCCTCCCTTGTCATCATTATGCTGATGACCCTCGCTCTACCAATGGCCTTCTCAGCCAACAAGGAAACAGCCTACTCAGCATACGTTACCGATGCGGATGATGAGGGAATGCGCTTGGCACAACTCAACATGATGGCTGACTCATTGGGAGAAAGTGGAGAAGACTACACGATCGCCAATACAATGTCCACGCCGATGCTGGTCAATGACTGGCAAAACCCGCATCGAACCATGCTCACCATCATTGCACCCGAGAAGCCCATCGATGAAACGGAGGCGAACAAAATTCACGAATTTGTAACTGAGCGAGGTGGCAAAGTCATCATCGCTGCAGACAATACCAACGCGAACCGTGTCGCAGCCAAATTCGGCGTCACCTATTTCGATGACCCCATGTACGATATCGACCACTACTGGGAAGAATTCAACGAAGAAGGCGTAGCCAACCCACCAAATGCGAAGAACGTGTGGAGCTTGGCCGCAATCCAGCAATCATTGGCCGACCCAGATGGCGATGGTGTGGGCGTCATGTCTGAATCCGAGCAGCGCCAAGGTTGCGAGTCGTCACAATTGACCCAACACGAATACAACGGTTGCCGAATGCCCGTAATGTTCCGACAGCCAACCGGGATGAAAGTTGAGGATAACTGCCAAAACATGGAGCAAGAATGTGACGTGAAAGTATTGGCTCAGGCCAGTGTTTCTGCATTCATTGATGTTGCAGGGGACGGAGATGCTGGAAACGAAATGAATCCAGCCCCAGGTGATTTGGCCTTGGTAATCCGCATTGACTTCCCTGGAATTACCGCCAAGGATTACAAGAAAGACAGCCCTGGTTCCCTCTCAGACATTGATGTAACAGGATCCATTCTCTTTGTCGCCGATCAAACCGCATTCAGTAACCGACTTTGGGACATTGAAGAGGCTGAAGCCACGGGCATGAAGAATGAGTGCGATGTCGGAGAATCCTCTTGCTGGCAAGGTCGTTTGACGGGGAACTCACTTTGGTCCGGAAACGAGCATTACTTCAAGGCCGTCATTTACTCAATGATGGAATTCGACAACCAAGAATTGTCAGGGACAGTGAAGTATTCCCATGAGAATTTCCACATTGTATTCGATGAGAGTCGACACGTGACCGGTGTCTTAAGCGCACCATTCACTGATGCCATGTCAACTATCGTTCTCCTCACCAGCGATGCTTTCCTGAAGTGGCTGATTATTCTCAACATCCTACTTCTGCTCCTTGTCGCCATCATGGTCGTGCCTGAGAAGCCCAATTGGAGACATGTATTCGATTTGACAAGATTCCGTGAAAGACCCGAAAAGGTAGACCCCGGATCTTATCGCCAGCGCGTCCGCGAAGCTTTGATGACAAAGGTGCGGATTTTCAATGATTTAACTCGAGACGAAATGGCTTTGAAGCCACCTGCTGAAGTCCAAACGTTGATCGGCAACCCTCGTCTTGTGGAATTGGCTTACAGCCAAAACCGAACCTATTCCCCCGAGGAGCTGCGAGAGTTGCTCCAGACAATCCGTCGATGGGGGAAAGAGCAGTGACATCAGTCACTAAGAAAAAAGGAGAGTGAAAAGAATGCAAGCACCACCGCCACCCGGCGGAGCACCCGTAGCCCCGGCCGCACCTGCGGCCCCTGCGCCGGCACCAGCCCCTGCACCAGCCCCTGCACCCGCAGCGCCAGCACCAGCACCTGCGCCTGCACCAGCGGCACCTGCACCGGCTCCTGCCGCCCCGCAGACCCCGAGACACCANAGCACACCTGAAGTTCGCGAGAGACTCGCAGCTGTNGGTGCAATCGCCCAAGCGATTAGCGCTGAAGTGCAAAAAGTGATTATCGGTAAGAGCCACGTGATTGACAACGTTCTGGTCAANATCCTCTCAAACGGCAACCTGCTGTTCGAGGATTACCCAGGACTTGCAAAGACGTTGATGACGAACACCTTCGCTGATGCACTCGGTTGTGACTTCAAGCGTGTTCAATTCACGCCTGACCTGCTACCTGCAGATATCACGGGAACGAACATCTATGATGCAAAGAAGGGTGAATTTACATTCAAGCCCGGACCAATCTTCTGCAACCTACTCTTGTCTGACGAGATCAACCGTGCGCCTCCCAAGACGCAGGCTGCTCTACTNGAAGCCATGCAAGAAAAGCAGGTGACCATTGGTACCGTGACTCACAAACTACCCAGTCCTTTCCTAACCATGGCAACACAGAACCCTGTCGAACAGGAAGGAACCTACCCACTACCTGAAGCTCAGTTGGACCGATTCATGTTCAAGATGAGCGTTGGTTACCCAGACCGTGCGGATGAAGACGAGATTCTGGCACGACGTATCACTCGAAAGAAGGATGCTGTCGATGTCGATGTCATCACAGACCCTGCACGTGTGGTTGCTATGCAGCAAGCCATTGAAGACGTCTACGTCGATCCGGCTGTCCGCATGTACATGGTTGAAATCGTCGCACGAACACGCGAAGACCCACGTGTTCTCGTCGGTTCATCACCACGTGGTTCACAAGCACTGCTTAAGACGAGCCGTGCCGCGGCTGCCATGCGCGGTCGTGACTTCGTAACCCCCGATGATGTCAAGGCNGTAGCACCGCTNGCGGTNAGCCACCGTCTAATCCTCAAGCCTGAACACCAGATCAAGGGTCTGGAGCAGCAAGAGGTCATCGAGGCCATCCTACGTGAAGTACCTGTACCCACCGTTTGATTGGAGTTTGAAACCTACCGCGTTGAATAGGAGGAGTTTACCATGGCATGGAGTCGTAAGTCAGCAATGTTCGCGAGTCTCGCGACAGCGTTGTACTTGCTTGGCCTAGTGTTGCGAAATTCGCAANTGGTCACCGTNGCCGTGGTATTCCTTTCATTCCTGACTTGGGCCGCACTTCGTGCAGCCCATGCAGATGTCGCGGCCAGTGGAAGACGAATTGACGAAGACGAGGATGCCGAAGAAGCACCTGCTCTTGCATCGCTTTCAGCCATGCGGAAGATTTCAGCAGCACGAATTTTTGAGGACGGTGAAATTCAAGTCACCCTNCGATTACAGAATCATTCCCCACTCTCCAAGATTCTGGAAGTCAAGGATACCGTGCCCGAAGTCATGCGCATTAAGGAAGGTGCAAATTACATCCTCATGGAACTCGGACCTCGACGTGAGACATTGATTGAATACACTGTCGAGTGCCCATTGCGTGGATTTTACACCCTCGGACCTGTCAGCATTCGAGTTCAGGACCCGTTCGGTTTGTTCCACAAAGAAAAGGAAATTCACCTATACGATGATTTCCTTGTGTTCCCGAAGACTGAGGATCTGAAGGATGCCTTTGTCAAGAGTCGTGTGCCCAAGATTTTCACGGGTGCAGTCAACATTCGCCAACCCGGCGAAGGTTCGAATTTCTACAACCTACGCGANTANATNCCCGGTGACCCNATGCGTAAGGTCAACTGGAAGGCNTATGCTCGTCAAGGTAAGATGATGGTGAACGAATTTGAGCGTGACGCNGTCAGNGACATNATCNTGATTGTNGACAGTCGTGCTATNGCNGAAACTGGNCCNGTCAGTCGAAATTCTCTGGTATACAGTACCCGAGCNGCTGCCAGTCTNGCNCAATATTTCCTNAGNCGGCGNGACTCNGTTGGTCTGGTCATCTATGGAAATGAAATCAACAGNGTTGATCGAGATACTGGAAAGAAGCAACTGTACGTATTGTTGACAAAACTCGCAGGAGCGGCCGCCAAGGGGAACACACCCCTACAGGTCGTTACAAATCGAATCATGCCGCACATCAACAAGGGAAGCCCAATCATCATCCTGAGCCCCTTGGAAGGTGACCCGACCATGGTCAACGCGGTGCGAGATTTCCGTGCGCGGGACTTCGACGTCACGGTTTTGAGCCCTTCTAGCCTAGAATTCGAGTTTGATGCCAGACGATTGGATCGTACCGGTTACGAAGTCATGAAGACTGAGCGAGATATTCTGATGACTGAGTTGCGAGGCCTTGGTGCCTTTGTCATGGATTGGGAGCCTGACATGCTATTGTCAACTGCGCTTGCAGGCGCAAGAGGATTCTGAGGTGAAATGATGGCTGCTGGAAATTCTGCTGATACTGCTCACCTATACGAAGGTAAGACCGTCCGCAGCGGAGCTCCATCTCGGAAGAAGTTGGCTGGCAAGATGTCATCCAGCGGTAGTGAAGTTCCCAAGGATGCAATTCCTGAAGTACACATTCCCACCTTTGTCGAGAGCCTCTTCGGTGGGCCCCTAGTCCCCAAGATGAAATTCCTACCTGCAGATCGAATGGTCCAGACATTGCAATTGGTTGGTGGTGGACTGATGATGTTACTCGCAGTGTTGACTTACTTGGTCACACCCGCCGACGGTACATTTTGGAATGGATTTGCACTTTGGATTGGATTTGATGCTCTCGGACAAATTCTGCACCTGCTGATTGTAATTGGTGCACTCGGTGCTGGATTCTATGGCATTTTCCGCAGAGATGCACGAGGATTGATGGCATCATACGTCCTGTTTATTCTGATTTCATTGCGTTTTGCGGCATCGAAGGATACATTCGATACTGGTGTACTTTCTGAGCTTGGAGAATTCTGGACGAAACAACTGATTGTACTCTACGCTGTCTCATTGGTCATGTACATGGAAGTCACCAATGGAATCATCCGATTCTCAATGCTCGACACGAGCATTCGCACCGGCGAAGTCTACGTGATGAACGTGAAGAAGGTGCTCAGCCGATATCACGTTAGCTTGGTCGTCACGCCCGTAATCGCCGCAATTGTCGCTTCGGCTACACTTTTGATCAATGTGATTATCCCATGGTTTTTCCAAATCTTTGACGAAGAAACTTCTCTACGACTTGAACAATCTGTGGAACTAACCAGCGTGTATGGTGTTGCATTGGGGACGATGTTTGTCTTCGTACTTGTTGCAGGCGTATTTGCAGCGAACATCCCGCTCCGAATTCAGCAGTGGCGTGAATCCGCTGATGAATGATTACTGCGACAATAGATCTAGTGCAGAACACAGTGTCTGTAAGGCCCATTCGGTTTGATTGGCCGGAACAAAAGCATGAATCGCATGAGGGCGTGGTTCTTGTTCACTGAATTGAAAATCAATCCCTGAAGAATCCGCATGTTTGGCAATGGTCCCCCAGAGGTCACAATCTTCCCCAATGCCTTCTCCAACAAAACATAAAATCGAGACTGAATCACCGATTTCAGGCGTAGGCAAACTTGGTTGGGCCGATAAAATCCTCCGAGCACGGGCAGCCATTCGACTGGAAATGAGCAGTTGGACGTTACCAGGTTGCGCATGAATACTCGAAACTTGAATTCTTGCTCTAGCTAGGGCAGACATCGCATCCGTGACACATTCAGTGAGAGAGATGGCACCCGATAGAGACCATGAGAACTGAACTTGGCGTGGCAGACAACCCACCGCCCGAACGCATGGAGTTTCAAGACGAATCGAGGGACCGATGATGGTCCCATCATCTTCAGGACTATGCAAAGGTCTGAGATTCAGTGGAATTCCCAGTTCACGAAGAGGTTCAACCGCTGAAGGATGAAGCATGGGTTGGCTAAACACAGCAAGTTCAGCAGCTTCGGTGTACGATAGGTTGGAAAGATTCCGAGCAGGCAGTGTCCATCGAGGCGACAATGCCAGTACACCTTCGACGTCTCTCCAAATGGTTACACTTGATGCATCAACTGCCGCAGCCACGGCTGTTGCTGTCAGATCAGAACCGCCACGTCCCAGCAATGCAAATCCAGTTTTGGTCACCCCATACCATCCTGTTATGACCGGGATGGAGCCTGTCGGAAGCTGCAGTGATTCTTTGGTTCGTGCAGCATCCACCCGGGCATCTTCGCCTCGACCGATGAGACGGATGCCGATGTCTTCCGACCAAGCCGGAATCGCAGGAATACCGCGAGCATCTAGAGCGGCGGCAATTGCCAAACTTGAGAGTCGTTCCCCACATGCAAGCGCATCGGCTCGAACTTCAATATCAGGCAATTCTCGATACGATTCAAGGCAACTGGATAGATGATGCAGTGTATCCGCAAATCGAATGCACCAAGGAGAGGTTGCGATTTCAGGAACGCGTTCAAGATGTTCCAATTCAATTGAGGCTGTAAATGCGACATTTGGGGTTGTTGATTCAAAATCAATTTGCTCAATGATTCGATCTGTGACTCCTCGGAATGCGGAAACAACCACGACTTTCTGACCTTCTGATTCGCGAATCCTTTCGACTACTGCATCGATATCTTCCACAGCAGATAGGCAGGAGCCCCCAAATTTGTGAACATGGACACCCATCAGATTTCCTCCCGCATTTGGAGCAAGTCCGCGATGACCAATCGACATACTGCTTCCACCACAGGGGCCGCGCGGGGTGCCAAAACTGGATCATGGCGCCCACCAATTTGCAATTCACGCATCTCTCCTGAAGGCACATGAAGTGTTGTCTGAGGAAGTGCAATTGAACTGGGGGGTTTGAAATGTACACGGATACGCAAGGGAGCACCCGTCGACATTCCACCGAGGGCACCGTCTGCATCCTCTCCAAGCGGAGTCCCTTCTGGACCCCAAGCGTCGTTGTGCTCAGAACCCTGCATTGTGACCGCATCTCTTCCACGGCCAAATTCCACGCCGCGAGCCCCAGGGATGGCCATCAAGGCCCGTGCAAGGGCAGGCTCAAGGCCTTCAAACCAAGGCTCGCCCACCCCGATGGGTACGTTGAAAATTCGTGATTCGACGGTAGAGCCGATGCTATCACCTGCTTTCCTCAGTGATTTGACCAATTCAAGCATTTGTTTTGCCGCATCGGGGTCATTGCAGTTTAGCACCGTACAAGCTTCACCTTCTGGTTCAGTATCAAAAGCGGCTTCTATGGTTCCGATTTGACTACAGTGAGCCTGGACCCGTACATCACCAAGGGCATCGCGGGCGATTGAACCGGCTGCAACCAAACCCAATGTCAGACGACCTGAATTGGCACCCCCTCCTCGAAGATCAGCGGCCCCACCCGTTCGGGTTGCCTCAGGCAAGTCGGCATGACCGGGGCGCGGTTGATTCGGAAGGAATCCATAATCCTTGGATTTCGCATCTTTATTTCGAGCCAGAAGTAAAATCGGATACCCAGTCGTCTTGCCTTCGTACACCCCGGAGAGAATTTCGCAATCATCCGGTTCGGCTCTTGCAGACAACAATCGTCGACCCGGTCGACGACGTTGCAAATCCTCAATGAGGGATGCTACATCGACAGGAATACCGGGGGGAATCCCTTCCAAAAGGGCCCCTACGGCTGCACCGTGGCTTTCTCCGAAGAGTGTAACACGAACGGAATCGCCGAGACTCATGCCCATTGAACAACCTCCGGGTGCTGCGCGACGAGGGTCTTGCCCTTATGCCTCACTCGTGCGAATACTGGTTTCGATGATCTCCCAGTTACGAGGACCAAGGGTTTGTTTGATGCGTCGAACGGTCGCCTCTTGACTTGAGGGGATGATGAGGAAAATGGCTGGACCCGATCCCGTGATGGATGAAACACGGCTACCTAAGATGCCCATGTCATTGCAGGTTTTGCGTCCTAAATTATCGCCTAGCGCAGTCGCAACAGCGCGACCATTGTGAACCATGGCATTGAAAATTTGCTGCTGTTCAACCGATGTGATGGCTTGCTGGAATTGCCCCGCGGCAAATTGGAATCGCTCTGGATCGGGTTGGACTTCACGAGGGCCACGATCTACAACCAGTACTGTCCAATCATCTGCATTGGGGATTTCTCCTTGCATCAATACGCCCTCCGCAGCTGGGACTGAAGGATCAACAACTTTCCACCCGGGTTCGACTGCTGACCAAGAATCGTCGACTGAACCCGTCATGGAACAACCGCAGGACAGTTGTGCTGCGGTCGAGATATCAACCATCTCGTGATGTTCAAGATTGGTTTCCGTCGCATCACAAAGCGCTCGAATGCATGCGATTGCCAATGCTGCACTCGACTTGAGCCCCCGACCTGTGGGAATGTCAGAACGAATCGCCCAGTGCAACTCTTCGGCTTCGGGTAGAGAATGACCTGCAGAGGTCCAAGCTTCCATCACCGCAGGTAGCAAACCATGAGGGTCTTCGGGCTCTTTTTTGACAGGAGTGTCTCTCAATTGTACACGGGTCGATAAATCAAGACTCAGAACCGAACCGTAACCAGCGCCCAAGGCATGGAGAATACTGATTCCTCCGTGACCTTTACCTCGCCCCAGTACTGCCATAATGACCCCGCCTTAGCGCTCCTCGACACCTGAGAGGATGTTCTTACCGATATGTCTAGCGCTTGAATCGACTTGAACAAGAACTGAATCTCCGACATTTAGAGAGGTGACCGATGGCATTTCTCCCGTGGGAGAAATCAAGCGCACTGTTTCAGCCTGCTGAACAAAGGTTTGCCCAACCGTACCTGTTTCTTTGTGCTCGAATCGGATGATCAAAAAAGGTCGAGATTCAATCTTCATCCGACCGACGATGGCTTCATCCACCACTCCGTTCGAATCGCAAATGGCGACCACATCACCGGCCACCAATTCACTGAGATACTTGGTGGTCCCATCGGCCATCAGAACGTAACCATGAACAGCACCTGCATTGATCCGGAAGGGGCGAGGGGGGACGAAATCGCTATCCAAGGTCTCCCCATGAATCAGGACGAGTGCGTTCGATGATGAACCTACAAGGAGACCTTGTCCGACCTCAAGAATTGAGGTTAGATCTACACACGCGCGATCGCCAAATCCACCGTCTTGAATCTCGGTGATTTTAGCCGTGACGATGCCCGAATCATCCTCCACAATTTCCTCNCCTTCAGAACATGTTGCCAAACGTTCAGCAGCGATAATCTGAGCTTCGGCCCAAATTTCTGGATTGTTGGCAGGCAATAGAAGGGCATCTACACCGGTTTCTAGAGCAAATGCCGCCCCTCGAATCGCTTGGTTTGAATCGATGCGAGCGACCAACTTTGTCCCCGTGCCTTGCGACGCTGCAACTAGATTTTCCAAGGGGATCATTTGCCAATCCCCAGTGGTGAGGACNANCCAAGAAACCATCCCAACCATCGATTTTGCAGCATCCTGTCCTTCGGAATCGTCAACATCAACATGTACACCCACTGAATTTGTCGATGCATCCAGAATTCGACCATCGTCACAAGCAAAAAGTGGCGAATCGACCCACTCGGGAATGGCATCACCTGCTGCGAGAAGAACGCGGTCCGCAGGATGAGACTCAAGGGTACCGTGACGAACGCTTGCAGCATCCAACCACAATTCCATACTCTCACCTATGCACCATGAATGATTTCGCGTAATTGACGGATGCATGTGGCTGGATCTTTCGCTCCAAAGACCTGTCTGCCCATGCACACGCCCGCACCGCCGGCTGCAATCGCATATCGAACCACTTCGAGGGTTTCAGCGAAATCACCGCCTTTGGGTCCGCCAGAAATCAAAACAGGAATTGGTACCGCTTCGCAGACTTTGCGGAAACTCTCGGCGTTTCCCGTCCAAGGTACCTTGACAGCATGACAGCCCAACTCGTATGCAACACGTGCTGCGTGGGCGACTCCCCCGGTGATGTCGTTGGGTAGTGTCACGAGGTTGGGGCCACGAGGATAGACCATTCCAAGTACAGGCATATTTTCTGCATAAGCTTCAGTTGTTAGGAGGCCCATGTCAATCAACATCTGCGGCTCTTGCTCGTCACCGAGATTGATTTGTCCTGAGACTGCGGTGGCACCCCGGGATTTGGCCTCAGAAGCATTCGCCACCTTCACTTTGGATTGAGAATTACGGCCGCCATGCGCGGTCGATGCCGAGACATGACAAACGAACCCATCCCAACCTGTACGTACCGATTGCTCGGTCAAAACGCCCTTCTGGCAGACGATGGCATCCGCCCCGCCAGCAATGATTGCGTCGACCACCTCATTCATTCGATTCAGACCATCTTCCGGATAGCCGGATAGCCCATGGTCCATCGGAATCCAAACACCGCGACCGTTGGGCAATAAGCGTTCGAGGCGAGTGGAGAGTTCTCCGCTCATGAATTCCCCCAATACTTCTTGCTTTTGAGCGTTTGTCGACCCGTAGGGTCGACTAAAAATCCAAATCGACAATGACCGGTGCGTGATCACTGACCACCAAACCACCTTCACGCATCACAGATGCCTGCTTCAACAATGGTGCAGCCGCTGCATTGCCCAATACGTAGTCAATTCGCCAACCTCGATCTTTCTCACGAGCTTGGCCTCGGTTGGACCACCACGAATAGGGGCCTTTGCCCGGACCCACACTGATTCTCAACAGATCGTTCCATCCCGAGGCCAGCAGTCGATCAAACCATTCTCTTTCTTGAGGCAAGAACCCACTCATGTTTTTGTTTCCCACTGGATTCCAAATNTCATCCTCAGTATGTGCGATGTTCAAGTCACCGCACAGGAATACAGGCTCATCGAGTTTGGTAAAAGGGCGAGCCCATTCTAGCAAATCTTCCATCCATTGCTCTTTCCACAACTGACGCTCGATCTTACTTGAGCCACTGGGAAGGTAGCAATTGAGACAGTGTACTCCGTCGTGATAAGTATGGAGCATTCGACCTTCCAAATCATCNGGATCAAGCGTGGTNCCCGTACCACGNCCGACCTCAGTAAACGGTTTCTTTGACCAAGTNGCNACTCCTGAATATCCCTTCTTNTCAGCGGGGTGGAGCAGTGTATGTGGCATCNGNGGNNCCCAACCTTTGGGCAATTGCTCAGGCAGTNCACGTGTCTCCTGTAAGAGCAAGATATCCGGATTGATGCGCTCGACGAAATCATCCATCCCTTTGCGAATCGCTGCGCGAATTCCATTGAGATTCCAGGTCACTAATCGGATATCATCACCTCACTGCGAGAGATCTTTCACCTTCTCAACAAGATCCATTCGTTTGATTCTCCACATCCCAAAGGGTGTCAAGGAGATGGAAATGAATACNACGATTCCAATCAACATAAAGATCGAATCATTGGAGGGCGCCACGGTGAAATAAAACGACCAATTCACGAATGAAGACATCATGAACTGGGTGCCTAAGACCGAAAAGATACAGCCCAATACCCCACCAATGAGCCCGATTCCGAGGTGTTCGCCAAACAGCATCACACCCAAGCGGTTGTTCGAAGCGCCAAGGACCCGAAGTGTGGCCAATTCTCGATCACGCTCTGCCAAATTCATGACCAAGGTGTTGAACAATACTGCAACCGCGATGAGTATACCTAAGCCCTGAATGGCGTAGAAAAAGCCCTGCTGCTGTTCCATGATTTTTTCAAAGGATTCGAGTGTGTCTTCACGCATGGTGATGCCCAAAGCGCTCGCAGCNAGTTCGTCATCCGTTTCGACGCCGTCGGGCAATTGAAGCATGACGACGGTCGCCTCTAAATCCAAAATTTCTGCCAAATCCGCTCGATGGAAATACACTGTACGAGAGATTTCACCACGCGTAAATCCGGTGATNTTGACTTCGACTGATTTGGTACCAAATACAATGGTATGAGTCTCACCAATGTCCCAATCCAAGAACTGGTGAAGTCCTTCATCAATCAGAACCTCGGGTGTCGGTTGATTCGCANTCGGCAATTCNCCTTTGTTCAAAGCAATCAGATACATNGATTCTCCTGCAGTATCTGAAACTGTTTCCAAACCATAANCTGTCAANTGACGNGTGTCATTTTCCGGANTCCCTGGGAACATCAACATCAATTCATGCTCCGCATCATGCTCTTCCGCCCATTCGACGATTTCTTGCTCGTTGCCCATGGTAAATGCCTGGGCATCCCAGCTTTGCCGTTCTTCCAAACCACCCATGAAAATTTCACTAAAGGAATCCATCATGATCAGCATCGAGCCAAATAGCAGCATCGACAGTCCGACAGCAAAGAAAGTGATGCCCAAACGGATTGGCTTTCGAACACTGGAACGGATGGTCAAACCAATGGTTGCCGGCAATTTAGCGGTCAGCTTCTGCAAGCCTCTTGAAGAGACGCGAACTTCGTGTTGACCGCGTAGGACCTCAAGGGGTTGCAAACGAGAAGCTTGTATAGCCGGCCATATACCTGATAAGAATACAATCACCATTGCAAGAATGGAGATATCAGTCGCTAAGGAAGTCGGTGTATCTGGATTGATTACAGGGATCCCCATGATGCCTTCATACATTGAAACCATGGCAGGCGCCCCAAATAACACACCCGTAATTGAACCCAATATGCACCCGGATGCACCAATGAAAAGTGGCGCAATAATGTACCCCGGCATGATGGATTTCCGCTTCACTCCAAGTGTACGAAGAACGGCAATTTCCTTGGCCTGGGATTGAATCAAACGTTGGAGTGAGAGGAAGATGGTGATGCCGGCAACCACTGCAAGCATACCGGTAACGACAGGATAGGTCTTCTGGGCACCTTCTGCATCGGCTCTCAGGATTTCGACTGAATACATTCCTGTGCGATCAAAGACACTCATGGCAGAGTCATCTGTCTCACTCACGATGGTTGAAATGCTCGTCTTCAATTCATTCAATCCACTCTCTTCAGGAGACTGAGAATCCGGAGTCCCTACGACGTCAATCAGCAATAAATTGGATTCACCCGAACTGAAGTTTCCAAGATTCTCAAGACCTTCAGCGGTCATGTATCCAGTCACGAAAGTACCGGGTTGAGCCGGAACAATATCATCTCCAATGGTAAAGAAGAGATGATTCGAATGGAAACCGATTCCGACAATCGTGTAGTTCAGCGCGAAACCTGCACCTGCACTGATGCGTATAGTGTCACCAATATTGAGGCCCAATGCCTCAACAGCATGTTGGTCAATGACAATTTCATCGGCTGCTGCTGCTAAACGTCCACTACAGCAATCGTGATCCGGGATCCAAACTTTGTCAACTTCACCTTCATCGATGCCGTGCCATACAGCGGGAATCATGCCGATATCCGCATCAGTACTGAAGAATTGACCATTGGAACGAAGGCGTGGCTCACATTGATCTAACTCAAGAGTAGAGCTGGACCACTGGCTTCGAATTTCTTCACACAATGTCTCTGAAGTAGTAGCATTCCAATTACCGGCATTGTTCTCCACCCAAACATCGGGTAGATTGACACCCTGCTGATTGTCTTCGTAGATGTCATCATACAACGTGGTCGTAGTGATTGCATAGGCCCCGAATGCAATGCCTGCGAAGACGCCAATGGTTACCATCAATACGACTGCAAACAGACGCAATTTGGTGCGCCATAGGCTTCTTGCGAGCCTCTTGGTCAGCAGCATTGACATTTGTTCACCTCAGTTGGACACCACTTCATCAGAGATGATTTTCCCGCTATCCAATCGAATGACTCGAGTGGCATATTGGGTTAGAGATTCATCATGAGTCACCATGACCGTGGTGATATTTTCAGCCTCGCAAGCGCTGACCAAGACCTCCATGACCTTGTCCGAGGTGGCTGAATCCAAATTTCCAGTCAACTCATCCCCGAGAAGTAGGTTGGGACTTTTTGCCAAACTGCGTGCAATGGCGACACGCTGTTGTTGCCCTCCACTGATTTCAGCTGGAAAACGGTCCATCTCTGCCTCTAGACCGACCAAGGCGAGCAACTCTTTGGCTCGATTCACATCACGGCCACCCGAGAGTTCCTGAATCAACAGGATGTTTTCGAGCAATGTCAGATCTTGAAGGAGATTGAAGAATTGGAATACATAGCCGATGTTTTCTCTTCGGAATGTCGTCATTTTCTCTGCGTGACCTTTGGGTACTTCTTCACCACTGAAATGGTAGACTCCTTCGGTTGGGTTGTCCAATGCTGCCAAACAATTGAGCAACGTGGTCTTGCCTGATCCTGAAGGACCCAACAATAGAATCCGTTCGCCTTCCTCAATTGTGAGATCAATCCCATCGAGTGCCTTAACGGTACCAGAGGCCATTTCGTAATGTCGCTTCAGTCCAACAATATCGACCAATGCCATGCTATCAAAGCGTGCTCAAATCGGTGGATTATGATATTTTCACCCTGCTTCGCAGGGTGATTAGGCTTCTTGATCTGCAGTACCACTGAAGAATTGAACCGTTTCCTTGAACAGTGCTTCTCGACGCCGACGCTTGCTAGTTCGCAGATGGAACACTGCGAAGGCAACGACAATCGCAATCATCCACGGAATCAAGGCCTCGGCGTGATATCGCTCCATGACCTCAATGATTCCACGAGCAGTGTAGGCCCAAGTGACGGATGCAGCAAATCCACCGATGGTACACGCTGCGAGTACGTTGGTGAACTTCATTCGACTCAAGAGACCGAGCATGGCGCCGACGAGCACTCCAGATGCCATGAATGGAATCCAAACGAAAACGATGAGACCCAAGAATCCCCATTTGTTGATGAAATCGCGTTTCTCTTGGGCGACGAACTCGACCGTCGACAGGACGTCACCCATGACTTGGTTCTGGAGCAGCGTGCCGACGATGCCGTCTTTCTTGGCGACCAGCGCCTGATTCTTGCCTTCTTCCCCACCAGTCTCGACACGACCCGCTGCAGCTCTGTCAGACAATGTTTGGACTTCATTTCGAGCACTGACAATCAATTTTCGATCTTTGAGATAATCTTTCATTTCCAGTTTCAAATGGTTCTCAATGGCGGCCTCGACATCGGCATATGAGCGCTTGAAGCGGAAAAATGCAAAACGCAATTTTGGCTTGTAGATGACACGGACATACAGTGCAACATCGTCGGAGTAAATCTTCGAACCACGATCGATGAGACGCTGAGTTTTGAACCATGCTTTGAGTGACTCAATCGCTCGATCCTCGACACCCGCGAGATTGCCGACGCTTTCGAAGAACTTGGAATAGTCATCCACCAATTCGGCACGCTCTCCTTTGGCTTCTACCGTCATGTCGAGGCCTTGACCGATGGTTTCGAAGATGCCCTTACGGTGGTCTAGAGGTTTGGCTTGCAAGTGCAAAGGTTTCATGACACCAAATTCCTTGAATTCATCCAAGACGTTCTTGACCATAGTCGCGCGAATCGATTGCATATCCTCGTGGGTTTCCATCGTGGTTTTGTAAGGAATCAAGACATCGATGCTGATCTCTCTTTCCTGCATTTTCCAAACATCCCAATCCACGACCACACGCATCCTCTTCTCGGTTTTCTGAATGGCTTGTTGGATCAATCTACGAAGCTGCTTTTCACTCAATGCATCGTCTTCTTCTGTATGGTAGAACCGATACATTAGCGGGTATTGGACGAACAAGAAGAAAATCGACATCGACATAGAGACGAAAGCCATCCACCAAGGTGGAACACCGGCTGAACCACCAGCCAACATGGCGGTTTCACGACCGCCACCCCACTCTGCGGCCATCATAATCCAACCCCAATTTCCAAGTTCAGAGGTGGTCCAGCAGCGTCGTGACTCGTCTGTGGTGAGTTTTGCTTCTGTCACGGGATCATCTTCAACCCAGGGCAACCAAGCCATCCCGGGGGCACGACTTCTAATTTCAACAAAGACTGTGGATTGTGCAATGGTTTTCTCGGACCAAATTTCTGTCTGGTTTCCTGTTGTATTGCCTTCATCATCAAGCTCGTCTATGTACTCGACGCTTCGATTCGTAAACTCAGCATGCAAATCATAGTCGCCATCGGGCCATGTGTGGATATCGACCTTGATTGTGGTGGAATTTTCTTCTTTCATGACCTCGCCTAGCGAGCCTTTAGCCGTGCCTTCGCTTANACTGTAGGAAATATTGGTGTAAATGGCATCAGCAGGGACGTTCATGGCGTCAATCCGAATGTTGTGTGAATCGTCAATCCAGACGTTAATCCAAACCTCGTCACCGGGATCAGTGCAGTTCTCAAAGTCAAGGAATGTATCGGATAGAGTCTCATCGAGGGCGACACTGTTGCCCAGTAATCCAGCACTCATCGCCAGAGTACCGCCAAAGAACAGGATGCCGTAAATCAGACCACCAATGAGAACGAAGTCCTCGATGCCTCGAGGAAATCGACGAGAGGCTTTCTCTCGACGTGTTCGAATCCGGTCGAGTTCTTTGTCAATCGGGTCGCGTTTTTCGAATTCATCCGATTCAATCCAGCCGGATTCATCGGTATCCAATTCCTCTAGCAATTCATGAGGCGACATCAAATCGTCCCCGCCTACGGCGGGGTTTTCGTCGTCGCTCATGGTTCCAGCACAACGCTCCACCTTTTGTCACTTTGGACGGCCGAGGGTCAAATCCCGTAGGGATTTTTGTATAACTCACACTGATTTTCAATAATTTGTTGTGAGACATTGCTTGGACATTGATGTCCAAGATTTCAAGTACCGATTTTTATTCGCCAAATCATGAGTAAGAAGTACTTCATCAAGTTTGTATCAGAGCCGAAAAATGACACAATAAAATCGATCGTCGGAATCGCCTGTACCGCACAAGCCATCGCCGACGGCCATGATGTGAGTGTTTTCTTCGCAGCGGCAGGAACAAGATTGCTCGATCCCAACTACATCGATGAACTAAACACTGAGATGGGGCCGGATTCAAAATTCGTTTCTGAAATGATGGAAAAGATCGCAAGCAATGCGACACTTTACTGTTCATTTGCCTCTGTAAAGGCTACACTTGGTCACAGCGAAGGAGACGGTGCACTGATTGTTTCAGATGACAATATCACATGGAGTGGCCCACCAGGTGTAATCGAACTTAGTTCGGCATCAGAAATACAACTGGTTTACTAGACCAATACGGAGAGGATTGAGTGAATGATATCTCGATTCTATGGCCCATGTTTGCCATGATTAACTTGATTTTCTTTGTTGGAATCACAATGCTTCGAAGGAGAATCCGTGTCGTAAACGAAGGATTCGATTGGAGATATTATCTCACTTTTGAAGGAGAGAAACCTCCTAGAAAGTCGCTGCAAACGGATTTACATTTCACCAATCTATTCGAGTTTCCACTGTTGTTTTTCGTGACTTGTCTTGTCATCATGTACATTGATGATGTAGACGTAATCATCTTAACACTAGCATGGATTTTTGTACTCTCACGATGTTGGCATTCCTACATCTGCTTAACTTCAAACAGATTTAGGTGGCGAAGGATTTCTTTTGAAATTGGAGCCATTGTCGTCTACTTGATGTGGATATGGATCATGCTGAGAGCACCGATTTTCGATAATTTGTTATGAGGTGTTACTTTCGGATCTTCATGGCCAAGATTTCACCCTCTGTACTCTTGGCAATTCTCATGCTCACCATTCCACTGAGCGGCTGTCTTGAAGATTCGATTTCAGAAGAAATCTTGGGAGATGATGCATCAACAGTATTCGTGGACCCGTGTACATTGCCTTCACAAAGTTTGACTCAATCCTTTATCGATATCAACGTCAATGGACAAGACCGACAATACCGATTGTCCGCACCAAGTTCGGATGCGGGTACGTTGTTGCCCGTCATCATCGCCTTCCACGGTGGAGGCGGCAGTACCGAGGATTTCCAACAACAGAGTCAGTTTGACCAACTTGGAGAAGAAGAGAAATTCATCATGGCTTATGCCATTGCAGATGATGATCGAACTGCGGCAGAAGGCGAATGGTATCTGAATACGGCTGCAACTTCAAGAGAAGACAACATTTACGTCGAACATATCATTGAAAATTTATCCACAGCATACTGTATTGACGAAGACCGGTTGTATGGAATCGGCTATTCTCTTGGATCCATGTACACCTATGAAATTGCATGTCAAATGAACCATCAGTTCGCTGCTGTCGCTTCTTTTGCCGGCACGATGCCGGTCAATCCTGAAACCTGTGATTTGTCGGGGTCGA
>PBPV01000057.1 GCA_002724815.1 Methanobacteriota archaeon
TGTTCTGACACTGACCCCATATAGTGAGAAATGTGGGGGGGCCCGGGAGCCCCATCAAGCCAGGGTGAACACATTTTCATCGATTTCAATTAACGAACCTTGGTCGAGCAACCATTCCAACCCCTCGACCAATTCATCGGATTCAATTCCGCGTGGGACCAAAGCCAAACCCAATCCCTCCAAGGTTTCAGGCAATTCATCATCTTCGGCCTTCATTTCAAAATGAAGCAGAATGGCTTGGGCGCAAACAGCGAGAAGAGGATCATCCCCAATGTCATCGGGCAGATATTGCAAATGCGCGGATGCAGGATGAGGGTCCCAAGCATCTTCGTCGAGGTGAGTGGGTTCGACGGATTCACGTGCAGGTCCAAACACATCAAACAAATTGCACTGTCGAGTTCCCCCTTCATCGAGTTCAACATCTCGACCAATTCGATTGGCCAAGGCTTCCAAACGCGCAATTCGTTGTTCCAACCTCATTTTTTCCCTGACAAGATTGGCATCGATGATTTTCAATTCTTCCTTGGCCCTTTCAGTAAGCCATTCAAACATGTCCCAATCTGGATCCAATCTCAACATGGTGTCCCACAATCTTTGCAATTCATCAGGGAGAGAGGCCGCGTCGAGTCGAGGGCGCTCATCACCACCTGATGGGATTCCGGACATCTTCAGGAACGGTCTCGTGACGGTACATGAAGAGTTCGTCTCAAGGCTGACTTTTTCTGTCAACAAACGCATGCGCTCCTTCATGTAGGGGGAGTGCTTGGCGAGCGCCATGACGTCCTACACCTTGGCCCTATTACCCGGTGATGGCATTGGCCGAGATGTCATGGATGAGGCGAAGAAAGTCCTGCAATGCGTTGAAGATCTCACTCCTCTTTCACTCACATTGAATGAGATACCTTGCGGTGGAAAGTACTACCTTGAGACAGGAGAGGAATGGCCAAAGGGCAGTTTTGAGTTCTGCCGAGATGAAGCCGATGCCATTCTCCTCGGTGCAATTGGTTGGCCCGGAGCCAAGACCAAAGATGGCGACCTCGCAGGAGGCGCCGTCATCCTGGGTCTACGAAGTGGTTTGGACCTTTATGCAAATGTCCGACCCATCAAACTCTATGAAGGCGTCCGACACAAAATTCACGGCGAGTTTACTCAAGTCTGGAAACCGGGCCAAGTCGACATGATCATTATCCGCGAAAATACACAAGGGCTGTACCATGCACTACTCCGACGTTCAGCTGACAAAGCTCAGGGTCGAGAACCGTGGGAACCCGAGGACATGGAATTCCCTGGATTAGAAGGTGAAGTTGCATGGGACCCACGACCTATTTCACGAGCTGGAAGCGAGCGAGTGATCCGATTTGCCTTCGAAGCCGCCCAACGCCGTAACGGTGCACCTGGTGATGGAAATACGCGGGTTACATGTGTCGACAAATCCAACGTAACCCGGGGCTGCCAACTGTTCAATCGCATCTATCATGAAATTTCCAATGATTATCCCGATACGGAAACTGACCATGCATTCATCGATGCATTTTGCATGTGGGCTGTACGCAACCCAGAATGGTACGATGTAGTGGTGACGCCAAACATGTTTGGTGACATCAGTACAGACCTTGCGAGTGTTTTGCAAGGTGGAATGGGGATCGCAGCCAGTGCAAATTTGGGTGACAAGCATGGTATGTTTGAGCCTGTACACGGCTCTGCACCGAAATATGCGGGACAAAACACAACCAATCCGATGGCAATGATTAGCAGCGTTTCAATGATGTTTGATTGGCTTGGCGATACCAAAGATGACGCAGATTGTCGTGCAGTGGGTGATTTCATCGATCGTGCCGTTGCTGAGGTCCTCAAGGGAGATACTCTCACGTATGATTTGGGTGGTTCTGCAGGAACCACCGATGTCGGTGACGCCGTGGTTGCCCAGTTGGAGAAGATGTTGCGCGAACACTTTGCTGTGGCTTAATCCAGCACCCGCAACATTTCAGCTGTGACTTGTTTCAGGTTGCTTTGATTATCCCAATTTGGAAACGATGAATCTGCCCCATTTCGTAAATCATCCAGAAGAATCGGAACACATCGCGTCAGTTCATCGACAATGGTGATGCTCGCCATCTTCGCTGTACGGGAGAGCGGATTCAAATCAATCACACAGACGGTTTTTCCCATGGCGACCAAAGCCTCACACCGATCGCCATCTTCAAGCGGAACCAAGATGACATCAGAAGAAAAGATTCCATCGTGGTGACAATTTGCTCTAGGCCCCTCAAGGTTCGGAATTCGAGTATCAGGAGCATCTCCGAGAATCTTGACAGCCTCTATNTNTGTCACNAAATCAGGNTANNTCNGNCCNGCCTCAACTTTTTGNTCATCCAATTTNNNNAGCAANGCNNNCATNCGTTCGGGAGTCCGATAGTAGATGTTNACTTCAATGGGACATTCCAGTACNGCCGCNCACGCGAGNAGNTCCGGGCCNGCNAGNGCNACAGTGTTNCCATTNACAGANATCACAGGNNTCTTCGCNGAAGNCAAGCTNGNNGCNCANNCACGTATGGCTTGNCGAGCAGCATCACANGTNCGCTCCTGCAANAGGTAGTCAAACGCTTCACCACGNCCATGNGCNATNAGCGCTGAGTCTGCNAGAAGNCCAGCCGCNGCNGCNTCAGTCANNTTTTTNCTNGCCATCAGNGAAGCGAATCGNGGATGTGANTCNGGGACTTCGCCCATNGCTCACACNCCCTCAAAGATGCAGGTGAGATCCAANGGAGGNGCNGCCCGATGCAATGCGGANGTNGAGATNACATCGACCATNGANGTGCGCCATGATTCCAAATCNTCGAATGTGATGTTGCCGCTGGCCTCAAGGGTGACATANTGTCGCAGTCCACGGGTTTCAATGTCAAGAACAGCATCTCGTGACAACTCNGGNCCCATATTGTCGAGTAGAATGTTTAGTCGAACACCTTCTTCATGCTCAAGCATTCTCTCGGCCCATGCTTCCGCTGCAGCCAGCGCTTCATCCAAACTGCGCACTTCAACGGTTACGAATGCACCGATTGATTCNGTCTGAACATCACTCAATACCTTGCGAACGCGAACGGCTCCCTCGTCCCCCTCTTCGGCGGTTGAGGCGAGGTCGTTTTCCTTCAGCATCAAAGCGTCAGCACGATGAATTCGGTGGGTCAACCCCCCTCCTACTCCCACCGCGGCTTTGTCGAGCGTTCCCCACGCTGTTTTCCGTGTAGCAGCCAATGGAATTTGGGAATTTGAAACCCATCTGAAGGTGTTGCTGGCAATGCCACTCAATCTTCCGAGGATGTTTAGGATGATTCGTTCACAGGCCAAGATTTGATGTCGGCACCCCTCTATCGCCAGGATGCAGGTGCCTTCATCTATTCTCGATCCTTCTGCAGACGTCCAAGTAAATCGGGCCCCTGGCATCCATTCTCGAATCAATATATCGGCAACATACAGGCCGGCCAGCGTACCTGCTTCCTTGGCTCGAATTTCAGCCTTGGTTCTCTTGTTGCCTTCGATTATTGGCTCATGAATTCCCTCATCTGCCATCATCGCAGCGACCCATCTTCGAGCACTTTGAATGAACCACTCAGTAGGCCCATTTCCATTGATTAGGTGACTCAACCGGTCATGAGGAAGAACCGATTTTTCCATCATCTCAACGGTATCGGTGAGAAGATTCTCGCCTTCTTCCGAGGGCTGAACCCCCTCGCCCCCTGGTGTGGACACATCCACTCCGAACCACAGGGGGGTTTTCACCCTCTCGGCGACCCCAAATCGACAGATTTTGACTTTCGCCGCCTTCTTGACCTTGAACCCCTTCGGTGTATACATGCGGCGTGTAGGGGTGGTTGGTGATGGCCTCACCGGCCTAATTGCCTCTCTGTCCATCGGAAGCAATGGAGGTGAGGCTGCCTTATTCGGTCGCACTGAACCCATGGGTGGATTGGCATCGCCAGTCGATCCTGATGCAACCTGGTTGTTTGATAGGGTGCCCATATTCTGGAGGGAAAAAAGCCATCTTCATCGTTTGTTAAAGCGGATGAAAGTACCGATGCCAACCCGTCAATTGCCCCTTTCGAAATTGGCTGTAATTCGTGATGATCAGCGCAAAACTCTCCCGAGTCGTTCCGGCCTATTGCGAAAACCCACAGGTCCATTTGCATCTGAATGGATTCAATTGATTCAGGCGGCTCGAAATGGGACTACCGATCAATTGAACGGGCCCATAAGGGATGCAGCAACACTCCTTTCTCTACTTTGGAATTGTCAACCCAAGCCCAACGACGAAGCGGTGATTGCATTTGCTTGGAAGGGTCACCCAAAGGTCCCCATCGATGGCTGGTGCGGCGTGAGTGGTCGCCTCATCACGGCGTGTATGCAGACGGATGTCACCTTCCATATCGATGGACCAGTGACAGGATTTCGCAGAAAGAAAAACGGACAAGTCGATGGAATCAAACGGAAAGGCCGCGTCTTGCCCGTGGATGCTGTGATTCAAGCCTCATCACGTGATAAATCATCATTGGTTGGGCGATACTTGGGGCTTTCCGGACAATTCCTGCGCCCACATTCGGTTCTTTGGGATGCGGATCGAAATGTCCTCTTAGTGGACTTGGCAGAAATTGCACCCGAGCGTGTACCGGCTGAACATCGACAGAATGCAACTCTCCTCCATTGTCTTTCATTTGGCCATTCAGAGACAGCTGCCTCCAGAATCGAGGCTTGCTTGGATGCGCAATGTTCAGGATGGAGAAAGGCCATCGTTGAGGATTTCACAGATTCCAACATCCGTCTACCGATTGAACCTCAATCTGGATTTGAGGATGGTGTATTTTACGCCCATGTCGACAATGCATTCGCCATTGGGAAACAGGCGCTCAATCATGAATGACCTCAAGACTCGCTTCGGCCACCGCTAAACAAGCCAGAAGATCATCCATTGTTGCTTGAAGCGAGGGGATGTTGCTGCTCTCGACCCGAACGACAAGTTCGACTTGACCATCATCCATTTCAGTTAACTCGGCGTTGAACATTTCAGGATCATCTGCCTCAATGGCGGAAATCAACGCCTGAGCGCGCTCCCTATCCCCAACCCAACGCGCTTCACAGGACGCCATGACACTCGCACGAACATCTCATTGATGGCGCCATCGGTAGGAATCGCCATCACCTACCACTTCTTCGACAGCACATGCAAGGCCTGCTGGCATGGTTTGATGCCAACGCCCGCCCTCTTCCCTGGCGAACTCAGACCGTCTCGCCTTGGGAATCCTTACTCGCCGAAATCATTCTTCAACAAACTCGGATTGAAACAGGCATTCCCTACTGGGAACGAATTCGAACCGCATATCCAACCCCAGCAGCCNTAGCCGCAGATACAGAAGAGAATCTNCTGCTTCTTTGGCAAGGATGTGGATACTATGCGCGGGCCCGAAACCTGTACAAGTTGGCTCAAGAACTAGACGGAAAACCACTCCCGAAGACCTACGATGCATTGCTTAAGTTGCCAGGTATCGGACCTTACACAGCAGCAGCCGTGGCCTCAATATCACACAATCAACCGGTTGCTTGNGTGGATGGGAACATCCGCAGAGTCATCTCAAGATTCCGTGCAAAGCACATGACAGATTCACAANTNCAAGNGGATGCATCTGCATTATTGAATNCCAATCGACCAGGNGATTGGAATCAAGCTTTGATGGATTTGGGNTCGCAAATTTGTACNCCTCGNAATCCAAAGTGCAATCAATGCCCGATCGAGAATAATTGNATNGCCTCAAAGTCCGAGGACGCAACAGAATGGCCAATGCGTCGCTCTACCAAGCAAAAACAAATTCAGGCAGCAGCACTGGTAATCGGAGGCGACCAAGGCATACGTTTGGAAGCTCGCGAGGGTCGNACATTGGGCGGCCTTTGGGGTGTGCCCTACGCCGAGGGTAAAGCAGCGGTCCGACAATTACTGAGTGGTCGGGAAGTCAAAGAAATAGGGCGNCTACGCCATGATTTCAGTCACAAAAAGTTGCATGTGACCGTTTACTCTGCAAATGCANCCGCAACNGATGAACTACGACAACCCGAATCCGTACCNCTGTCTACTTTGGATCGAAAAATCCTAGAATTGTTCAAGGTGCATCAAAGCGAAGAATCTTGAGAGACGAGATTTTCCCAAGATTGTGCCCGACGAACAAGTCTTGCAAGGATTGCCTCCTGAGGAACAAACAGTGTTCCAAAATTCCGGGGCGCGATTGGAGGTTCCTGTGAATCAACCATTGCCCAGTGCAGCATTGTTTGCGGCTTTGTTAGCACTTTTGGCAGCTTGCTCCGGACTTTATGTAGGGCTGGATTATCTTGATGCAGATGAGGGCGTATACCGCCATCGGCAACTGATTTACGCACAGGCAGAAGGCGCCCCAACTGAATCCGCCATCCTCACNGGATTATTGGTCGATGAGAACGGTGAACCCCTCGAAAATTTCACTGTAGTCGGCCATTTGACTTCCAGAAACAATGTTCGGACGAATACATCGGATGACGGCACATTTCGCTTGGAATCCTTAGATCCCGGACAAATGGTTGTGGATATCCAATCACCCGCTGGTAATATTTTCACCAATCTTGTTATTCTCAATCCTCCGGCAGCATTCGAACCGATTGGCTTCACCAAACTGACCTTTGAGTGGCCAGAAGAATCTGAGTTTTCGAACGCATCCGAACTGTCCGATGGTAGCAAGTGGATTGATTTGAGTGAATCCCAGCGAGAAAATGAAACACAATTGTACGATCAAACTGCAGCNGCATTGTATGACATGTTTGGGACAGGTTTTGTTGGATTAGCGACGATTACGATTGCNCTAACCTTGCTTGGTCTGCGCACAAAGAGCCCAGGCCTGATTCGGACCGCGACAGTCACAGGATTCTTTTCCATGGGCCATTTTTGGGTGGGCTGTTGTCTCGGCCTCATCGGATTCTTGGTCTCATTGACTCTTCTCCGTGGTCAAGATTTCCAAGTAACTACAAATTCCGGATAAATCATTTGCCTGGAAAAGCCCGAAAAATCGTATTTTTTGGGGGTTTTACTTATAGACCAATCAAGATGGAAAACGCTCGTAGAGAACATCGACAGTCCTCCTCCAATCGACTCACAGGCACACGGCTCGTCACACCGTTCGTCTTCGTCGGTGTTCTCTCACCTAATCTAGAGAGTCGCCATCATTCGATTGTACCAAGCCATACCGGCTTGATGATCTTCGAGAAGTGAGAATTGCGGAAAGGGGGATATTGAACGCATGTATCCAAACGCTGCAAAATCAACCAAATCGGGTTCATCCCCTCCAAAGAAGGCACCCCCCTCGTGAGCATCAGTGAATTCAGTCAACAAATCATGCCACAACTGCTTTGGTTTCCGCCCATCTTTCTTGACTCGTTTTTTTGCAATAATTCCCCACATGATTGGGAAACCTGCCCAAGCATAGAGCCTTCTTGAGAAAAAGCCGAACTTCTCAATCTTGGAAATACGCGTGGTTGTTTTCAGAGCCGATCCTAAGGTTCCATACAAAATCGGCACAGTTGCTTTCGATAATTTTGTATCGGCCCATTCCAACCATTTAGCCTGACGTTCTGAATCACCCATATTGGCCATTTTACTGTCATTGTACACAGAATCAATATGTTTCAGAAGCGGAGTTGAATCAACGAAATGTTCACCACTTTCATCGGTAAATACGGGTACTTTACCCCAGTCCCCAGCGAATGCAACCTCTTTCTTGATCCGCATTCCATTGACGCTAACATAGTCCACATCCAATCCGAGATGTTCAACCAAACCCCGAACCTTCCAGCAAAATGGGCAGGTGTACAAGACGTGCAATTTCGGTCGAATTGCATCCTCGCTTTGAGCCATGGCTATCGGAAAGCAAACCAGTTGTCAAGGTTATGTTTACGTCCACGCGAAGAATGTTGGATAAATATCAGAAATCTCCTTTCTNGCTAATCGTGGTTGAAGACACTCCCTTTAGTACTCCAAATCTTGCGGGGTGGTCATGAACCGAAGTGTTTCAGTTGTAGCCCTGCTAGTAATTGCCAGCCTACTGGTCACCCCAGTTGCTGTTGCAGATGAAAATGATGACATCCCCACCAATGCCCAGAATACTGGAGTCCACGACTCCTTGGTTGCGGCCCTTGCCCATGCAGACTTGGTCACAACNTTGCAAGGCGACGGNCCATTCACCGTTTTCGCACCCACAGATCAAGCATTTGCTGATGCAGGAATTGATCTCTCAACATTTGACACCGATGAGGAAAATGCAACTCTGACGGATATCCTGTTGTATCACGTGCTCTCAGGCTCAGTCAATTCATCCCAAGTCACTGATGGTATGTCAGCAGTGATGGTCAATGGAGACAAAGCATCCTTCACGGTCGTCGATGGTGCAGTCATGGTTGGTGACGCCAATGTCACAACTGCAGATGTTGCAGCCAGTAACGGAATCATTCACGTCATCGATAAGGTGCTCATGCCCCCTCCAGGTGACATTTGTTACAACATGGTTTCACACACAATTGTGGCCGGAGCTTCAAACATGGAGTGCAACTCATACATGTATGTTGAGAACTACACCATGGGTGGACAGACAATCACTGGATGCTACAACACGGTCACCCATCAAGTGACAAACATCAGCCAAGCGATGTGTGGTGCCTACATGTGGACGCCCGCAGTGAACATTGCAACGACAGCTCAAGCCACAACAATTCACACTGCATTGGTTGCTGCTCTCGGTGCGGCCGATCTGGTAGACACCCTTAGTGGAGAGACCGAATACACCGTGTTTGCCCCGACAGATGATGCCTTCGCAGCAGCCGGAATCGATCTCGATTCATTTGACACAGCAGAAGAAATTGCTACACTCACTGACATCTTGTTGTACCATGTTGTTGCGGGCACCACACTGTCGACAGATCTTGCCGATGGAGCCAACACAGTGACTGCGGCCAATGGTGACGATCTCACGATTACCGTTGCCGATGGAGCCGTCACGGTCGGCGAACAGTCAGCATCTGTGACTCTCGCAGATGTACCGGCTTCGAATGGGGTCATCCACGTCATCGATCAAGTGTTGATGCCACCAGCAGACNNCCCTGACACGACAGATTGTGCAGCANTCATNGGCATNGATGNCTCNGGNCTTGCATACGACCAAACCGATATTTCAGTTGACGTTGGTGACACTGTATGTTGGATTTGGAGTGATGAGTCGATGGGTCACAATGTGGCCGAAACCGGCGGCCCCAGTGACAACTACCGAAAGATGTCGGGTGTTTACAGTGGAGCTGCTGCTGAGACAGTCGACTTCCGCCACACATTCACTGAAGACGAGACTTTCTACTACATGTGCGAACCCCACGTCTCTATGGACATGCGAGGTAAAATCACCGTCGGAAATGGCACTCCNCCAGCAGTCCCTGCTCCAGACGATGAGCCATCGAATACCGTACCTGGATTCGGGATCGTAGCCGTTGCGCTTTCGGCCTTTGCAGCCTTGATTCTCATCCGAGTTGAGACCCTGCGAATGATTCGACCGATTGCACCCCGCATCCCCAGAGAAGTCTGATATTCTCGGGTCTTCATCCATTTGACTCCCCCATCGGGTGGAGGCCCCCAGAATATCATTCACTCACACTGAGGATATGCATCTTGCATTGGTGGTAAGAACAGGTCGTTGCATGTGCGGTCTACAGTGGAGAGAGAAAGCGTACTTTCTCCACCAAGGGATACGGTCACAGGCAATGTACTCGCTGCACTTGGCACGTAGTCACGCCCGGTTTGTGTGATCACCAGAATCAGGTTATCGCCCTCCTCGAGTACGACATCCATTCCAAAGAATTCCATCTTCGCAAGAACGGTTTCTCCGGGGAACAATATCTTGCCATCTTTCCCTCCATCTGCAAATCGCAAATCCATCACGGCATGGCCGAGGTGAGAACCGTCGCTACCACGTTGCATATCGACGAATAGGTGCCCACTGCAGGAGATTTGACTTGGGATGCAAAGTGGAGAGATGGTGGCACTCAAGTGAATCGTTGGCATACCAACAATTCGGAGGTCATCCTCTACAGTGCCACAGTCGAGTACAGTTTCACTCGTCGATGTCACCGTATTGCTACCAGAAATGACTTCACATTCATCCAAAGTCATTTGTTTCCAATAGGTATCCAATGGAGGATAGGTATCCTCGACTCTCCATCCACCCAAGTCGTCTTGAATTTCAGCAATCAGTCGGGGCTGTGGACCCATGTCTCGCAGATAGTAATCAAACCATTCCAACAAATCGTCAGCCCAATCCCAACGCAGAGACCAGGGGAAACCAATGCCTCCATCGTGACCTTCGGGCCGATCGGGATAGTCGTGCATCCATTGCCCATACAGTCCCTTGACCTCAAATCCATTGTCGATTGCAATTTGGTGAGTCGGGAAGGCCATGTGCGGATCGACATTCCAGTCTTGCATTCCATGGATGATGTAAATCGAACCCTCGTACAGCTCCATCGCACGATCAAGGAAGTAACGCTCTTCCCAATAATCCGAACCGGTCCATGACAAATCATCGCCAGTCGCATATGCTGCTAGACCCGCATAGTACCCTTCCATGTAGCCCTCACATCCGTTTTGGGCATCCTCCAAATCACCATCTAGGCCAAAGGAACCGTACACTCCATTGTGCATGATGGCACCACGTGCCTCCATGCTTCCATTGCGCCACATCAATTCATGAACACCGATGAGACCAGACATTGGGACAATGGTTGACAGATATTTGGAACCACTTGCCGCCGCATTCCAGGGAGTGCTACCGTCATACGATTTACCAATCGCACCCACTTTTCCATTCGACCAAGGTTGAGAACCCAACCAATCGACAGCAGCTTTGATTCCTGCTTGTTCATCATGTCCCATGAGATCCATGCAGTGATTCGATTCACCGGTACCAAAAACGCTCACTTGAGCAACACCATATCCATGAGGGACGAAATTTTCAATCAAGAAGCGACCCAGACGATCCGCTGGGGTCAAGGCGTCAACATCACCGTCATCGTAGTAGGGTCCGATTTCCGCAATCACAGGTACCTGACATTCTTCGGGTACGGGATCGATCGTGAAGTCACAACCCTCAATGTTGGGTAGCCAGAGTCCAAGGTGCACCTCTGCACCTCCAGTCGCGCCCGCTCCTCCATCGGCAACGGTGATTTCGGGAACGGCCACAAAGACCGATTGTACTTCAGAGACTCCATAGGCACCCTCCATAGAAACACGACTGAATACATCCGAATCATCGTAAATTTTCGTTGTTCGATCTTCAACCGGTGGCAGCCAGTGACTGGACCTTCCTCCATTTGCTCCCATCATGTCTTCAGGAACCCCAATGGTCGCTCCAAGCACCAAAAACAGGACGACGATGACCAGTGTTGAGCCCATGGCTCCATTCAACTGCACGCGCTCTCGCCGTTCGTCACCGAGGTCCTCTTCGAAGAGTTCAGCCTCAAACACTTCCTCTGCCACGGCCTACGGCCGTGCACAACTCAACTTCAAGGTTCGGTGGTCTAGGCCCTCACCCGTCAATGCAAATTCTNAGGAAATTTCAGTTATCGGTTGGATTTGCAGCGACCTTGACAATATTTTGGAAAATGACTACGACAATGAATATTGAAGCTGCCACGACAGCAATCATTGAACCTGCACCGGTATCCATTTCCGCTGAAAAATAAAGACCGCCCAACACGGACATCATTGCAAAAACTTGTGTCCAAATCATGCATGATTTGAAACTATTTCCCATCATTTGCGCGGTCGCTGCAGGAGTGACGAGTAAAGCCGTCACCAATATCGCTCCGAGAACTTTCACCATGCTGACGACGACACATGCCGTGATCAATGCGAACAGTCGACTAATCCATTGGACCGGAATCCCTTGGACACTTGCAGTAATTGGATCAATCGTAACCGCCAATAATCCTGAACGAAGTAGGCCGAGCATCAGCATAGACACGAAACAGAGTAACACGATGATGTCTAATTCCTCATCGGTGATAAGCAGTAGATTCCCGTAGAGATAACTTTCAACATCAGCGGTCATCCCAAATTCTCCTATGCGTAAAATGACGAGACCCAGTCCAAGCATCCCCGTCATGAAAATGGCGATTGAAGCATCTCCAGTCAAAATCCCCCGGGATTGCAATTCATAAATTGCCAATGCAGCGGTAATGCTGAAAATCAAGGCATACCACAACGGGGAAGTTGCTTGAAGAACAATCCCAATCGCTACACCACCGAATGCTACGTGAGCGAGACCATCACCAATTAGCGCTAGGTTCTGAACCAATAGGAAAGTACCCAAAAATCCTGCAACCATGGCCACGACAATTGAAACGATCAGTGCCCGTTGCAGTGATAAAACGGGGTAGCCATTCAGTTCCGCTCCGAAGAAATATGGAAATACATCTCCTGGAATAATCGGCAAAAACAATTTGAAAAATGGAATCAAAATCTCCACTAATGCTACACCAATTCCCATCATTCCTCCTCCTTAGAATCGGGTTCTACGCAACAACTGTCATCGTGAACAGCAATACCCCTCAAATCCGCAAGCACGTCCAGATCTGGGAAATTCTCAGTGGCCCCATCGAATCGAATTGTTTCCTCCAAGAAGATCATTCTGTGTGCTGTTCGTTGCATGGCGGTCAAATCATGAGATACCATCAGAATTGTTTTGTTTTGTTCATGACAAAGTTGATCCAACAATTTGAGCAAAGAGTTCCGTGCTTCCCGATCGATTCCCACCAATGGCTCATCAAGCAAGATAAATTGTGATTCGGAAGCCAAGGCTCTTGCGATTACAGCCCTCTGTCGCTGCCCACCCGAGAGCCGTGAAACATCGACATCCGCTACATCTTGTAAGCCCACCATTTCTATGGCTCTTTGTGCAGAATCTTGCCGCTCTCTGTTGAGGAAAAAGAGCATATTTTTCGCATTCACTGTACCCAATTCGACCAATTCACGAACAGTGATTCGAACGTGTTTTGGGAGATTTGAAGCCGCTTGAGAAACGTAACCAATTCTACCGAAGAGTTTCCGAGATTGAGGCGCGACTCCGTAGATTTGAATCGAACCGGTTGCCGGTCTCAACAAGCCGAGTATCGCCATCAATAGTGTCGACTTCCCACTCCCGTTGGGTCCAACAATCCCTACAAATTCACCGTTCTCGATTGTCAGATTGATGTCTTTGATGATGACTTTTCCTGAACGATTGACCGTCAAATTCTCGATCTTTAGAGGGGTAGCCCAAGCGGCCTGAGAGACAACAACTTGTTCCACAGTAAGCCTTCCCTGCATGGGCTACCAAACCTTCGGACATAAATCGCTACCACTGACCGTGATAACCTATGCCCATCTGGAGAGGAAGTACTCCTTGATCAGAGACCCAAAGCAAATGGCAAATGCACCGACGACAACAATCACCGGTAGCAAATCAACCAAATGCATCTGGTCTCCTCCTCAAATCCAATGGTATTCAATCAGCATCCAATACCTGCAACGAGGTTGTCGAGATTCTTGTTCATCAGTGACAAGTAGTCATCGGAGGCGTCAATGGGTGCCATTTCCATGGTGTACAGGTATAGGATGGTCACGCCGGTGTCCTGAACGATACTGCCCACTGAACCTGGGTCGGTGTATTCTTCAACAAACAGTGTAGTCAATCCCTCTTCATTGATGTGTTCGACAACTTTGGCAATGTCCTCAGGTGAAGGTTCACCTTCTGGGTCTAGGCCATGAACGGTCACGAACTGGATGTCATATCTTACTGCAATGTAGGAGTAAGCGTTGTGATTTGCAGCCACTGTCTTTTGGTTGGCAGCACAAGTTCCGTTTTCTCCGAATGCAGCTTCATAGGCATCATCGAGGGCATCTAGTTCGACACCAAATTCCTCAGCATTGGCTCTGAATTCATCTTCACCACTTGGGAATGCAGCAATCAAACCGTCCAAGACGATGTTCATTTGCACCTTGAATGCGACTGGGTCAAGCCAGCTGTGAGGATCGTAATTCAACGTCTCCTCATCTGCGTGATCATCGTGGTCGTCATGGTCATCCTCGTCACCGTGTTCATCATGATCATCGCCACCGGGTCCACTGTTTGCAGCGGTCCACATCAAGCCGGCGGCTTCACAGTCGGCCTGAGTGGTGTGGGTGGCGTCTACGGTGTGGGTACTCATGTCGTAACAGACCATGTCATCTTCATCGTGGTCACCATGGTCATCACCGTGGTCGTCGTGGTCACCGTGGTCGTCGTGGTCATCATGTCCACCTTCTCCCATGATGACATGGAATTCAACATCGTGTGGTAGAGCAAAGCCATAGTCACCTTCGGCTTCGATGTGAATCTTCACATGTCCTGCGTGTTCCTCACCCATTTCCATAAACATCTCAAGTTCTGAAGCGTCAAGGAATCCATCGCCGTTCATGTCAGACATGTTGAACATCATTTCCATCATCATTTCCATCATTTCTTCATCATCGTGATCGCTGCCACTGTCTGCAGCGGTCCACATCAAGCCGGCGGCTTCACAGTCGGCCTGAGTGGTGTAGGTGGCGTCTACGGAGTGGGTACTCATGTCGTAACAGACCATTTCATCTTCATCGTGGTCACCATGGTCATCACCGTGATCATCATGGTCACCATCATCTTCACTCATGGAACCCATCATACCCATGAACTCACTCATGGATAACTGTCCATCACCATCTGCATCAAACGCAGCAATCATGATTTCAGTTGAAGCGGACTCAAATTGCTCTTCCATATCATCAATAGCCACAAAGAAATTCTCAAGTTCAGTCACACTCAACAATGAGTCGCCATCGGAGTCAGATGTATTGAATGCATCCATCAACATACCAGCCATGTAGTCTTCCATTGCTTCATCAAGTGGATTGTGCTCTTCATGACCTGGCTCTTCTAGCAAGGACATGTCTGCATTTGATGCAGCCCATGCGATGTGATCGTTGTCATCATGCGTCATCATGACGGAATCAATTCCGACGCTGCTCTCTTCCCATGCTTCGCTGGACTCATTCCATACCTGTAGGGACCAGTAGCATGCACATTCATCCCAAACCAGGTCAATACCATTGATTCCAGAGACACTGTGACCGAGAGTTTCGTGAACCGAATAATTCAACGAAATGTTGTTACTTGACATTGTCATATTGGTCAAATCCCAACCAGTTGCATTCTCTGGCAACATGTCATGGTCCAACTCATACACTGCGGTTGTGTTGTCAGGGTATAGGACAGATACGGAATGAGAATGCTCGTGGTGATCTTCATCGCCGTGGTCACCATGGTCACCATGGTCACC
>PBPV01000058.1 GCA_002724815.1 Methanobacteriota archaeon
TGCGTCATCCTTTCCGTACCTTTGGGGCCTGTTGGAAATTCTACATGCAGGTTCTTCGGGGCGTGAGGCACTCAACATTCCGTAGACGCGGCCCCTATTATCCACCTTTCAGGGATTAGACATCGCTGCGATGGCAGCAATAGCTGCTCTGGCGTGTGGCTCCAATCTGGGTTCAATGTGCTCAGGCTTTGCGCCCGGTCCTATGATGCCCAGCCCGACGGGTTTGTTCCAAGTCAATTGTAAATCAATGATACTCTTGATGACGGCTTGGCCCATGGCGAGCCCATGTTTGGTTTGCCCCTTTTCGATGATTCCCAAGCACGCGGCACCACCGATGTCGTCTCTGCAGAGAAGTCGATCGAGGGCCAAAGGAACTTCCATGGCACCGGGTACCCACACCACATCAGATATAGTAAGTTCAAACTTACTCGACTCATCATTCGACCATTCAAGCATCCGCTCAACCTCTGCGCGATGGAATGAACCACACACGATTCCAATCTTCATTTTCATGCCTCCCGTTGTTGCATCATTCGCTTTGTCGTCTCAACAACCGCCTGTGTCATGGCATCAATTTCAATGTTGACACGATCACCTTCGGACTTGTTCCCAAGCGTGGTCAAGCGCAAGGTTTCCGGAATGATGTGGACCGCAAAGGAACCTTTTCCATCGGTTTCTCCCACGGTTAGAGAAATCCCATCGACGGCGATGTATCCCTTTTCCTGAATGTAATCCGCCATTTCTGGAGCACAACAAATGGTGTAATCCTGGTTCACCACTTTCGTAATTTCTGCGGTTCCCATGATGTGTCCACTGAGCAAATGTCCTCCCAATTCGTCACCGAATTTGAGTGCGCGCTCAACATTGACTGAATCCCCCTGAGTTAACGAGCCGAGTGTTGTACGCTGAATGGTTTCGGGAATCACGTCGAAGGTGACCAAATCCCCAATCGAAGTGGCCGTCAAGCAAACACCGTCAATGGAGACGGAGCCACCAACTTCCAATCCTTCAGTGGATGGAATCTCAATTGAGAAGGTTAGGGTTGAATCNCCTTGGATCGAATGAACTGAACCGGTGCCTTGGACNATTCCTGTGAACATCATTGCTCACCTTCCAGCTCAGTTTGTCGCTTTTGGGCCCATTGCAAACTGAGAATTTTNTCGATAATCTTCCGGGTNCCATCTAGATCTTCAGTNAAACCTTCGACTCGAATCAATTGAATTTCATTGAATCCACGCTCATCNAGGCCCGCCCGAATGGCGGATTCNGCATGCTCTTGGTCATATCCTATNGCGATGATATCGGGTTCAACGAGGGGTAAAATGTCGTACATCGGNACCGTTGGAGGATTGCCCACCATNGCGTGNTCCACAGGTTTCAATCCTGAAACCATTCGCCGCCGTAAATCCTGGCTAGTGACGGGCTCATGCTTCCGCATTCGAACCGTATCNTCGTGTGCGATAATCACGGTGAGGTGATCTCCCAGCGCTTTGGCCTGTTCGAGGTAATGCAAGTGTCCAGCATGGAGTAGGTCAAACACTCCGACAGCCATGACGCGTGCCATATGACCACCCTACAAGCCAAAGGCTTTCATGATATCTTCACCGGTGAGCATCGGAATTTGATGCTTGGCAGCATAGGCTCTGGCATCTTCCACGCTCAATGCGCGATCTCCGTCGGGTTGCAGCATTTCTGCACCAATCGTGCAAGGGACCAAACCTGCCAATCTAGCAATTGCAACCGCCAATTCGGTGTGTCCTTGGCGAGTTTTCAAACCTCCCGGGGCTTCTCTACACAGCGGTATGTGTCCAGGTGTCCGAAATTCCTTTCCCAAAGCAGTCATCGCTTCTATAGCATCTTTACCCTTCATTTCATTTGCCAATTCACCGAATCGTCTAGTGGTCAACGCACGGTCATGGTCGGTAATTCCAGTGAACGTTTCTCGGTGATTTAGGGAGAGNGTAAACGCACTNCGGGTGTCGTATTGTAAGTCATCNGTGATCAGCTTGNCTAGCACAGGATTTTCCTCAACCAATGCNGGATGNGTNTGCAAATCTTGCAACCATGGAAGNCCGAATTGTTCACCCACATCATCTCCAACTGCCAAGAACAACAATCCTCCGCAATCTTGGCGTAGTCTTCGCATTACAGCCGGTGTAGCTGCAGCAGCAGGCCACAGCAAGTCAGTTTCACACTCGCGAAAATCTGAATCAAAAACCATNACGGGTTTTCCTTGNGCAAAGGCNTCCGNTGCCAGTTGAATTAACTCCGATGAATCCATCCTGCTCAAACTCCGGAGGGGCCAAACAACCCCGTTCTTTTCGGTCGTGCACATTCACCTCCGTTTGAACGTATGTCTTTGCGCATCGTAGATACGATTTAGCTCATAGCCGCATTCTTATGTGTGACATCTCATCCCAGAGCATGCGCCCAGCACTGGCCTATCTGTTGATGGCGCTGCTGCTTTCATGTGGACCTGCAAGTGCTGGATTTGAGCCCGTACCCACTTCGGGGTTCGAACAAATTAATTCCGGTCCGTTGACCAATTGGGCGTCTTACGGTCCAGGAGTGGCTTGGGGCGATTACGATCAAGATGGTGACTTAGATGTCTTCCTAACCGCTCGATTTGACCACCTTGGGCAAGAAACTGCAATTGCTCTCGGATTTCCCAGTATGGGTGACATTCCTGAGAATCATTCTGCCCATGAGCGTTTGATTGAGAACTCTACGGGTCAGAGTCATTTACTGAGAAATGAGGGCGGTGGACAATTTGTTGACGTATCAGAAGAGGCTGGCGTTGGTTTTCCCAATGTGACGACATTAGGGGCCACATGGGTTGATTTTGACGGCGATGGTGATGTGGATTTGTACCTCTCAAATTATGGTCGAGCCGATCTGGATAATCCTGAATTTACCGGTGAACCTAATCAAATGTTCCAAAATGAAAACGGTGTATTTACTGATGTGACCGCCCAGAGTAACTTGGGTAATCCAGGTCACTCCTCAGGCTCTGTATGGGCTGATTATGATCATGATGGTGACTTGGATTGCTACTCGATGAACTTCGGAATGGTTGATGAGTTGACTGGATTGGCTCGACGGGAAACGAATATTCTGTACCGAAATGATGGCGATTCCAATGGTGATGGAATCCCGGAATTTAGTGACCAAACAAAAGAAACTGGTACTTTTGGACAACTTGAATCCTCAGATGTTGATTTTGTCCCATTGGTGGGTCCTGCCCTTTCGATTTTCCCAACCAGTGTCACCAATCCAAGTGCTCAGGCGAAATTACCCGAAGCGTCCAGTGAGGCACCAACAGGTTCTGGTATGTCTTGGGCTGCCGTTTGGTTTGATGCAAATGGAGATGGATGGGAGGACTTGTACGTTGCCAGCGACTTTGGAATCTCGCCATTATATCAGAACAATCGAGATGGTACCTTCAAAGTCGTGACCACGCAACGAGATATGGCCAGGCCGGGTACAGGAATGGGTGCTCATGCAGCAGACATCGATTTAGACGGAGATTTGGATGTGTGCCAGTCAAACTTTGGCGATAATTTCCTATGGAACAATCAAGGAGACACATTCGTTGAGCAGTCTTCGATGGGGATATATGGTGAGCAATCGAATATCCTTGTCAACTGGGATTGCCATTTCTTTGATTACGACTTGGATGGCGATATGGATCTGTGGTTCGGAGTCGGTCGGATAAATTTGGACATTTCCAATCAATACAATTCATTGTACCGAAACGATGGTGATGTCGACGGCGATGGAATGATTGATTTCACCGATGTTGCGGATGAACTTGGTATCTCTGGAGCCAACAAGAGTTCTGGTTATGCCCGAGGTGGAAACAAAACCATGGGCGTCGCTTTAGCAGATTTCGACAATGATGGCGACCTAGATTTGCTACTGGCTCACGCAAATGCAGCTCCCCAGTTGTGGCGTAATACTGCGGTCGAGGACGGTCTTGGAGGGTGGCTCAAGGTCAGACTGCAAGGTACCGAGGGCGGCTCTAATTCTCACGGCATTGGTTGCATCGTTGAAGTGCACTTGGAGGATGGGACCATACTCAAACAGCATGCTTACGCTGGAGATGGTTTCCTCGGCAGCAGCGACCCCGGTGTCCATTTTGGGTTGGGTGAGCAATCAATCGTTGAAGTCAAGGTCAAATGGTCAACCGGATATATTCAGAGCGTTGAGGACGTTCAGGTAGATTCTGAAATCACCGTCATCGAGGTTCTGCCTCCAGAACCGATTGATTTCTCAATGTTGATCCTCATTCTGATGACGCTTATTCTTGTTCAACTGATTTGGAAGTCGCCCCAACAAAGCCAATGATTAGCAACCCGAGTACGGCCAATCCAATCAATCCAAGAACGATGGTTCTGATATTGGAATCATCTTTGATTTCAACCTCTGGTGAGGCTATCTCTTTGGGCAAATAACAATCCATGTTGTCCAAATCGGTTTCTGCAAAGAAAACATTGCACTGAATGGATTGAATCTCTGTGTTTCGCAGGATAATGTGGGAGAGTTTTGTCTCCGAGAGGTTCTGTTCGACCCCTTCCAATTCAGGATCATTTTCGTAATACAACGGGTCTCCATCTCGCAGTCGAATGAATTGGTCGCGAATCACAGCATCCATGGTTTCACCCAATGCAGAATCGGGGAGATGATCTTCAGCCAACATGCCGATGTAGGGGTCGATGTGACCTGGGTCCTGTTGTCCATAGGCTTCTGAGAGTCGCTCTGCAACTTCAGCATCGCTTGTAATGTCGCTGTAATTNGATATCTGATCCAACCCAAATGCGGCCCGAACTTCTCCGTAGTATGGGACTCCATGGTCGCGACCTCGTTGGATGTCTATAGCGCACAAGTCCATGCCTCCTGCTCCAGGCATTCCAAACAAATGATTTCTCAAATCCTCTCCATAGTAAATGTCGTTGGCGGCTTGAGTCTGGGCTGCGACTCCACGCAATATGGGGGCAATGCCCCCTTCCTCAGTCACGGGACGAGTCGTCCAAAACCCATCAAACAAGTCCATGACCCCATTCTCGATCGGTTCTCGATTCTCATCAAGTCTGAGGAACACATCTCCTGTTTGCGAATGACCCATGCGGAATGCGACTGTGGCAAACGAACTGGTTACTTGTGGATTAATCGACGAATTGTATCCACTGTATGGGACGAGTGTAACTCCCAAACTCGGCAAGAACTCCTCGTAAGTGATGGCTTGTATTTGCGCTGCGACAAGTTTCCTTGCCAGTTGGTAAATATCTTCATCATTCCAATCGGGGTTTCGCTCGGCAATTTCCTCTGCAAGTCGATTGTGTTCTCGGATAAACAGGACGTGTAGTGACATCAGTGCGATATGCTCGTTGGCTCGTGAATCNCCCGCAATAAATCGAACATCCGCACTAAATCCTACGAATGACATNGGGGGCGCAGTTTGGTCATCATCTTGNGCAACNGGAAGTAAATCCCCCCACGGATTTGGACTGACCTTCAGTTTCCCTCCCTCAAATGTTCGTAACCAATTTGAGGTCTCAATAGATGATCCGTAAACAGAGCTTCCGTCAATCCAGGTTGTGATTGAGTTGGGGTGCTCCCTTGTTTGGTGGCCTTGGTCATCTGTCGAGTTTACGTAGAGAGAGCGGAAGAATCGGATTTGGGATCCACCCGGTGCACCCATTTGGGGATCATCTTCCGAAATCTGAATGTTGGCCTGCTCGGGCGTACCCGTACCACCAACTCGGCCATTTTGTGTCAAAGTGAAGTCAATTTCGTGAGTGATAAACTGGCCCCACAACCAGTTGTAATCTGACAGTCCTCGCTCATCCGGGATGGCCATGGGTTCAGCACAGACAATGTTACTGATGTTTCTTGGATTTGGCAAATCAGCCAACCCCATCCAATTGGCTTCAGGGTCGTGAGATGCATTGGCGACTCGACCCAACAACGTCCCCGCTTGCCCCCATTCTGGATATTCTTCGTTGACACCTGAACCATTGGCGCTGTAGAAATTCACGGGTTTGACGTCTGTATTGTAATCAGTTGGAACCAAGGTGGCACTCATTCCACTTGGCAAGAGTAGAATCAGGCACAGGCTGATCGCGAGTAAAGACCTCGTTCTGCGGCCGGTGCATCCACGCCCTCGCATGATGCAACCGCGAGGATTGGTTCGGGTTAATTTGTCGGTCTCGCGTTGCAAATATTGATTAATCACGAAGGGCAAGTAAGACTGTCCGTTTGAGATTCTAAGGAGAATGCATCCGCACATCCTTTTGAAGATAGAACGTTTCGGCCGAGAGGTCGGGGGGAGAANATGCCACTGAAATTAGGACCTGCCGGCGTTCCGTTATCCTGCAAAGGGCGAACGATTGTTGAAGGTATGGATGATATTACTGCTCTAGGTTTAGAGACCATGGAAATCCAAACTGTTAGGACGGTTGCGCCTCACCACTTTGACCAATATTGGCAAGCGGGTATTTTGTCTTGGAAAACGGGTTTTGAAATGAATCTGCATGGTCCTTACTATGCAGAATTATTGGGCGACAAGCGCGAACGGAGTCGGACCCTATCGAAGATGGAGGCCAGTCTGCAGGCGGCCAAGATTGTGAACGCCCGTCACATTACTTACCACGTCGGTCCTTATGGGGAGTTCAAACGCGGCAAAGATGCGAACGAGCAGGTGGCCAACGTCATGGCTGGTGTCGTAGATCGTTGTGCAGAAATTTGGAACAATGAGGANGAAAGTGAGGATTATGCTGCNTTCCCATGGGTGATTGACAATTCNCCCACATTGATTGGTGTTGAGACCAGTGGTCGGCAAGAACTCTGGGGGACTCTTGAGGAGGTCCTTGAGGTCACCAATCACGTTGAGGGTACAGTTCCAGTTCTCAACCTAGCCCACATCCACGCTCGTGGACACGGTCGTCTTAGAACAAGTGAAGACTTCGGCGAATTGTTNGATTTGGTTCGAGAAACCATCGGTGGTAAGACCTTCTATTGTCACTTCAGTGGCATCGAACACCGTATGGGNAANGCATTGCACTACACTCAAATNAAGAAATCNGATTTGAAGTTTGAACCTCTTGCAGAATTCCTTGCTGAAGACGGTGATTGGTTAGACATCACCATGATTTCAGATTCACCTTTGCTTGAACACGATGCCATGTTCATGTTGCAACAGTGCGAACGAGCGAAACATCGCTTGTTTGAGAAGCAGGCTCGTGACGAGCGCCGCAACAAATTGGCCATTGCACAGGGCATGGATCCAGAGGAATTGGCGGCTCGAGAGGCTGAAGAGAAAGCCAAGCGAGAAGCGGCAGAGCAAGGCAAGGCCGCCCCAACTCCTCCTGCACCCAAGAAAGAAAGTAAGCCTGCGGCAAAAAAATCCCCAAAGAAGGGTGAAGAGCCGATGATGCTGGACTCCGAAGAAGACGATGACGACCTCTTCTGAGGCTCTTATCTGACACCCGAAAGGGTTGATAATGCGAGGCTAGTGGCCCTGTTCCCTGCGGTGGTAACTCAGCTGGGAGAGTGCCAGACTGAAGATCTGGAAGTCGCCGGTTCAAGCCCGGCCCACCGCACCAAAATCATTCGATTTTCTGAGAACTTCAATCTCCTAATTTTCGTCTTTTAGTGAATCTTGCTGCAGTTGGTGAAGTTTACTCAATCCAATCTCGGCCATGTCCATCAATGCATCCATTTGAGCCCGAGAATAGGTGGCTTCTTCCCCGGTTCCTTGGACCTCAACCAACATTCCGTCACTGGTGCCGATGACGTTCATGTCCACATCTGCGTTTGAATCAAGAATGTAATCCAAATCAAGATACACGTCTTCACCAATCAGTCCAACGCTAATCGCCGCAACATCGACAGGCAATACAGCCGCTTCGTGCGCAGTCTTCTCATCTGAAGTCAATTCACGAGGCTCCCAGTCACGTCCAGCATCTGCGGGTTTTCGGTCGGCAGCTGGCAAGCACAATCCCTGCTCAATCAATCGACGAACTCCCAATCTTAGGGCAATCGTGGCTGCAGTAATCGAAGCACAGCGTGTACCTCCATCTGCATTGAGAATGTCGCAATCTACAGTAAGACTGTGAGGTCCCAAGGCTTCCAAATCAATCCCTGCTCTCAAACTGCGTGCAATTAATCGCTCGATTTCGTAGGTGCGGCCCTTTGCGCCCCTGCGTTCGCGTTGGAACCGAGAATCGGTTGATCCAGGGAGTAAACTGTATTCTGCATTGACCCACCCTTTGGTCGCATCGCGAGGGAACCATCGTGGGAGATTTTTCGCACGTGTGCAGCAAGCGAGGACAACTGTCTCTCCTTGCTTGTACAATACACTCGCAAGTGCATTGGGTGTGAAATTGAGTTGAACCTCAACTTCCCGCATCTCATCATTCGCTCGTGATAACTCCAAATCGGTGTCTTTGAACTTGGCCATGTGCCACCGACTGGGGTCTCATTCTTCAACCGAACGGCGAGCATGCGGGGGTCTCCATGCTGACCAGACACCCTCGTTGGTTTCGATGTATGGTCCGCCGATGAGATCGACACAATACGGCACTGCGGGCCAAATTTCATCGATAATTTCGCGAATTGAGCGAGGACTTCCAGGGAGATTGAGGATTAAGCAACGACCTCGGGTACCTGCAGTTTGACGACTCAGAACAGCGGTCGGAACATGTCGGAGAGAAATAGCTCGCATCTGCTCCCCAAATCCAGGCAATATCCGATCACAGACCGCCTCGGTAGCATCTGGGGTCACATCGCGTGGTGCAGGTCCAGTGCCACCGGTTGTGATGATTACAGCACATCCAACATCGGCGAGTTCAGCGAGTGTAGATTCAATGGTCGCTTGATCATCGGGAATGATTCGTCGTTTGATGACAAAAGGTGTGGAAATAGCCTCGTACAAGAAATCGGCAATTGCCAAGCCAGAAACATCCTCATATTCGCCCGAGGATGCCCTATCGGAAGCGGTCACGACCCCGAAAATCACCTGCTCCATGCGGTGTCGTCGACTTATGGGCTATCAAGACTACTCTTCTTCATTGAGAAATCCTGCACGCGCAGCCTCTCTTCTGGCTTTTCGCTCATCACGCGGAATGGGGGAACGTGACTCGATATCTCTCGCCTTGTTCCCTCCCGGCATCTTTCCGGTTAGAACGCTCTTTTTGGCATCGTGAAACTCGGTGGCTGTCAGCCATCCATCCCGACGCATATCGGCCAGTCTTTCCAATCTCTCAATCATTTCATTCGAATCGACGTCGCCTCGCTCATTTTTACCATATTTGCGACCCTTTGCCCAAATGAGTTGAGACAGCGTCGCCGTCAACAAACCATACAGTGCAATTCCAGTGAACATCAAGAAAATTGCAACCACTCGTCCCCCCGGTGTCACAGGTGCATAGTCTCCATATCCGACTGTAGTCGCCGTTGTAATGGCCCACCACATGGCTTGAGGCAGGGTGTCGATACAGGTGTCTCCACATTCAGTGGGAGATGCGTGTTGCTCAAACAAATAGGCGATGAAGCCGCCTGCGAACCCAATCGCGGTCACGACGAAGATCAAATGCTGAATTTGGACCTGAACCGGTGATTCCTCGCTTGTTTCTTGCAATCCCAGTAAGTTGGTTGCGAGAAAATATACCTTGGACAAGTGTACCAATCGGAACAATACGATGACGCTGATTTCGGGTATTGCAGCCAAAATCACGGGGGTCAGTCCGAGCATCCCCCAGCTCTGCGCCCTCCACCATTCACTTCGGTCCTCAGTATTGGACAGATCCTTTGACAACTCGGCGACAAAAAATCCAACCAGTGCTAGATCGAGGAAGGCCAAGATCCAGAACAGGGTCGGATTGGTGTTGACCAAGTCTTCCTGGATGACGAAAATCACGATGCCAATGGAGACCAAAGAAAAAATCAGTTCCAGATTTTCTACTCGAACCCAATTCGACCACCAGAAGGTGTTGTCTTCGACGACATCAGCCTCCTCGGACATGCGGAGCAAAGCGGCAACAACGAGTTCTTGACTGTTCGGTGCGCCCTTAGGGGCGCAATGCTGATTCTCGGGGGTTCAGGCGTCGTCCAAGGATTCCTCATCATCCACGGATTCTTCNTCTGGGTCCTGAGCATCTTGCTCAATTTGGGCACGATTCCATTTCTTTTCGGAACACAAAACGATGTTGGCAATCGGATCGCCTGCACGAACCAATGGGTTGAGGGCCAAACCTACGATGACGCCCGTCCGGGGGCTCTCAATGGTGTGTGTTTTGGCCCCTAGAGGGTCGGTGATGAGGGCAATATTCTGGCCCTTTTTGACATGATCTCCGGCTTTGACTAGGCTGTACAACAATCCTCCCGCTTCNGCTCGAGCCCACTTTGATCGTCGAACCAGCAACCGGAACGCAGGTTGTCGTAATGTNCGCTCAATCATTCCNAAATGCGCCATTACATTNAGCACACCTTCAATTCCAGCATGCACNGCTTCCATTTCAAAACGATGTGCNGTCCCGGCTTCCAGCAAAATTGTCGGTGTTCCTTTGGCGGAAGCTTCCCTTCTGAGAGAGCCCTTGGGTCCACTTGAATGAAGGATGATTTGGGTCCCAAAAGCACGGGCTAAATCGAGACAATCTTTCTTGTCGAAATCAGCGCGTACATGCGGTAAGTTGGTTCTGGAGTGGGGTGCTGAATGCAAATCAATCAGGAAATCTGAGCGACTCACAACGCCTTGGAACAAAGCGTGTGCNATTCTCTGAGATTGATTTCCAGTTTCTTTACCNGGGAACAAGCGATTAATGTCTCGATTGTCAGGGGCTCCTCTTTGCTCAAGAAGCATGCCTTCGATGTTAACCACAGGTACACAGATGAGCGTCCCAGCGAGTTTTGAACGATTGATGGTATCATCATCTGTGTTGGCGATGTGATCGTCGCCATGTATGAGGTGGTGGACAACAGAAACNCCATTCAATTCATCTCCATGAATTCCTGCAATGAGTCCCAAAACAGGGCCTGGTTTGGTTCCATGAAGGATGTAGACGGGGATGCTTCGTGGATTCCCGGCAGGNCCGTCCCCCAGTTCCAAGGAGACTTCAACTCCCGTNCCAGGAGCAATCTCCGTNCCTCCAAAATGAAACGATTNCATCTCCGCCACGCTCACCCCAGAACGCATTTGGTAACAAGTTCTACCCCCTCGCCCTTCGCTCCAACATCAATGTGCGATAGTTCAAGAACCCCCGCAACCCGGTGNNTGTCCCGGAGGTAATGGAGTGCCGCGTCTTCCCCAAACTGCACGANCGACCATTGTTCTCTGCCCGGGCCTAAATNGGGTCCAAGCAGGACATGCTCGTGCGGACGCGGTCTTCTGACCCCCGTAGGAGTTGCTCGAAATGTCTAACCCAGAAGAGTTTGAAAATGAAGTCCGTGCGGTCAAAGAAGCCGTACCTGAAGCCGATGAAGCAGAAATTGTCAAGGAATTTACTCGCTACAAAGAAGAGTTCCTTGTGCCACCCAAGCACGCGTTGCGCAGCGTGATTGAACATTTCCAGAAAGAGGCGGGTATGGAAGTCGGTGCACCCAAAATGTCCACTCGTCCAGCCGTAAAATCGGTTGAGCGTTTTTCCGATTTATCGTCGGATGACAACAATGTCACCATTGAGGTCGAAGTCGTCACGTACGTTCCGCGCATGCAGATGGTCAGAGGAGAGGAAAAGCAGATTGCTTTCGGATGGATTGAAGACAATCCTTGGGAAGAAGGTGGAGAACGTACAAGATGGGATTTCAAGGACTGGGGCAATCATGCCGAGAATCTGACACCCGGTAGCGTCGTCCGCCTTGAGGGTGTTTCAGTGAATGAGTGGAATGGTAAATTTTCATTGAACGTCAACCAAAGTAGTCGTGTTGCCGTCTTACGAGGTAGTGAGAGAAAAGTAGTCACTGCTCCATCCGAACCCACTTCGATTGAGCGCGTATTGGGNATGGATGGTTTTGCTACAGTCGTTGCTCGAGTGCTTTCAAAGCGAGAAATGACAGTCAACAAAAAGGACGGTAGCGGGACCTTGGAAATGGTCAAAGGGCGCCTTGCCGATGATACCGGAACCATTGGTTTTGCCTGTTTTGGGACCTTTGATCATCCAGTGGGGACACTGTTGAAAATCGAAGGTGCCGCCATTCGAAGATTCAGAGATACACCAGAGTTGAATGTTGGTGACCGCACCAAAGTAGAGGTTTATCACGACAATGCATTTGCAAGTTTAGAGGATTTACAATCCTCATCTGTCCTGCAAATCAGTCAACTCAGGGATGGTTCGGCAGACGTCTCTATCACCGTTCAACTGACATCATGGGCGAGTCGAACTTTCACTGGCCAAGACGGCAACGAAAAAACCGTGTGGGGGGGTGATGCTGTAGATCCTTCAGGAATCTGCAGACTGACCGCATGGTCAGAACTGCCTATTGACCCGGACTCATTACCCATTGCAGTCAAGTTGAGTAGTGTCCGAGTTCGCTCTTGGCAGGGCACCCCAGATTTGACGGTCGACAATGCAGACCAAGCTGAGATTCTTGATGCGATACCATGGGATACAATCGATTCAACGGATCATGCGGTTGATGTTGATTTCACAGAATTGTTGAGTGGAGGTTCACGAAGTGGTGTTAGAAGTTCTGCGACAGTCATCTCTGTGCAGGGTGGTTCAGGGATTATTCTTCGTTGTCCAGAATGCAAGAAAGCCATGCGAGATGGAGCTTGTCGAGATCACGGTCCACAGGTTGGTGTAGAAGATTTGAGATTGCGAATCATCTTGGATGATGGTATCTCAAACGGTGCTCTAATTATTGGTCGTGACCCCGCTGAGGCATTCCTCAACATGACCCTGGATGATGTGAAGGAGGCCAGTAAATCGGACCAAGGAGAGTCCTTCTTGGCCGATTTGAGAAGCAAGATGCTTGGACGTAAGTACACCTTTACCGGTCGTGCAATGATTGATGGTCAAGGTGCCTTGTTAATGGCTGATAGCTTCAAATCATCAGAATCCGATTTGGCCGAGACGGCGAATGAAGTTCGTGAAAAGTGGGGGGTGTTTGCTTGATTACCAATCAACCTCGCGGCCGTCGACAAACTGCAGTTCGTCTGTTTGCGCGTGAATTCTACGAGTCTAGCCTACCCGACGGTGGTCAAGGCGAGTATGATCCAAGATTCGTTGTCACCAAACTAGGAGCAAAGGTCAACCGAATGTATGTGGCGGGCGTCATAGAGCGCCTTGAAAGGCGAGACACAGAGCGTGGACCTATGTTCAGTGGTGCTGTGCGTGACCCTACTGGATTGCACCTGTGGAGTGTAGGTTCATTCCGTCCAGAGTTNCACATCGAGATGGAAGAATTGGTGGCTAAATTTGAGGGCGGGGACCGCTTTTTGATGGCTTGTATTGGCAAATCCAACCACTATACCACCGAGGACGGTGGATTCCGATGTCGTATGCAAATGGAAGATTATGCAATTATCGATCGTGATACATACGCCGGTTGGCTTGTCGAAACAGCGGATCATACCATGCGACGAATCGATGCACTAGGCAAGGCCCAGTCTGCAGAATCAACAGACGCCAACAGCCTCCGTGATGCAGGTGTTCCAAAGGATCTAATCGATGGCCTAGGATTGGCCATGAATCACTACGGTGAGTGGGATCCAGAAGGCTACAAAGTCGGTGTCCTACAAGCACTGAGTGCTGCTGAAGGACGTGTGGTTTCATTTGAGGAACATGAAGCCAATGAAACGTTGGAGGCTGATGGTGCGCAAGACAGTGCCTCAGAACCTCAAGTCGAAGAACAGACAACCGTTTCTGAGGCTACAACGTCTTCAGGGGGCGACCTTGAATCTACAGTTCTAGAGATTATTTCGCAACATGCCGGTGCAGAAGGTATCGATTATGACTCGATCATGAAGCACTGCGCGCAACGCGGATTCACCGATGAGGACGCCATTGAGGATACCATATACGGCCTCCGTGATGACAAGTGTGAAATTATGGAGCCACGATTTGGCTGGTTCAAGCCAATGTAGTTCCGTCCCATAGGGACGGCTTTCTCCCGCTAGTTTGAAGGTCATCCTATGGTGTTGGCTGGTTGAGGGGTCGCTTTGGCACAGGCAGGTACCGTGTTTCTTCGNGGATTTGAGGGCGACTGGTTNCAGTTTGACAATTGCAAAATTTCAGTNAACATTCGACGCCGAATNACTCGCGAAGTCAAGCGTGGAGGCGAAGGTGATGATTTGGTCGATGAGGGTGCTGAGTCAGCCGTTTACACCATGCGTGGGCACCTTGGGATTGCAGGTTATCGAGAAGTATTGAGCATCTTTCGAAGTGCTGAAGTCTGGCTTCTGGATCCTTTCACTGAAACCGAAATCAAAGTCGCATTCCATCGCCTAGAATACGATGGGGATGATGGTGCCTATTCCTTTGAGTTGATCGAGGACGTGATTTAGTGGCCACAGATCAAGAGGAATCNGCNGATCTCCTCTATGCAATGCGGGCAGTCATGGTTTTACTTGGTTCAGGAATTGGAATTGAATCAGCGCTGCAGATGATTGGACGAGGTGGTTATGGGGCCATTTCACGAGATTTCAAAGAAGTCATTACCAATCTCCAGCGAGGTTCTCAACTGGAACAAGAACTCGCAAGGTTAAGCCGAGATGCTTCAACCAAGGCCTACTCAAGATTTCTCAACACGTTGAGAACCAATGTCACGAGTGACACCGATTTACTCCGTGCTCTACAACAGCAATCTGAGCGCGAAGAGGAAGAGCGAAATGACAAACTTGGCGCTTATATCGAGAAACTCTCTGGCTTACCGACCATTTTGCTGACTTTTGGAATGCTATCACCAATCATTTTCGGTATCGCAGCCATGATTCCAGTCATTGCACCGGGATTGATGACCAGTGGAATTCCTGGCATGGCAAGCCTTGCAGCCGCAGCGGGTTGCTTTGGNCCAGCCNTATTTTTTACAGTCCNGATGATGATTCTCATTGGTTATCGTGCTCACTCGTCTGATCCGGGGGTAATCTGATGCAGTTGCTTTGGGATTTTTACGAATTNCTCGGAGTGAGTATTTTCCTCGTATTGATGATTCCAATCACACTCCCTTGCCTGGCTGGAGCCATCCCTGGATACTTTGAGCGCCGANGNAGAAGGCAACTTGAGGAGGCNCTTCCTGAAGTTTTAGAATCAATCTCATCGAGTATTGGAGCGGGTCTTGGATTGCANCAGGCCTTGACAGAGATTTCCCGAACTCGAACTGATGAAACGGGGAAACTACTGGCTCAAGCGATTGACCGTTCCCGCTCTACATCATTCGATGCAGCTTTGGCAGAATATGCCATCAACAGTCGTAGTGTATTGATTCAGCGTGTTGTCAATTTGTTATCAACTGCAGTCGAACAGGATGCACCTCTCAGTGAAATCACCAATTCAATGTCGGTTGAGTATGATCGCCTAAACAAACTCATCAATACCCGTGAAAGTGAGATGTCGGGCCAATCCATGCTTCTGTTAATGCTCATGTGCTTGCTTCTCCCTGGTGTCATGGGATTCATGTTCGCCGTTTTCGGTCTCGCAGCAGTCGGGGCCTATTGGGGGCACATCCATGCAGTGATGGTCCCTTACCTCATGGCTTCAGCCGCCCTCAGTGTCGTTGTTTCTGGAAGAATGCTCGGTCGAACCAAGCAGGCGATGTGGTGGATTCCATTTTGGTCCACTCTTTCTGCCGTGTTGTACATTGGTTTGTTTGAAGCCATTCAAGCAGGAATGGCGTGAGGTGAAAAAATGTCAGAACAAGTACTTGCTCGATACGGCCCAGTGACGATTTACATGGAGCCAGGACACCCCAGTCCGATGTATCATTACGACGGACAGGCGCCAAACAATGCGTATGGGGAATTGGCACTATTGCTTGATGATGATCAACTTGAGGAAGTCATGTACAATGGTGGAGAGCAATGTGTCAAGGTCGCTCATCGTGACTTCGGCATTTGTCGAACCAACATTTGGATGAATGATGATGAAGGTATCCAAGTTGCAAAGAACATTGCCGCTTTCACGAATGTTCCACTTGGAAATGGGCCTGGCCTTGTGCCAATCTTCGATGGTCGTCTTCCCGATGGTTCTCGTGTCAATGGAACCCTTCCTCCCATTTCTCCGGACGGGCCGACTCTAACGATTCGTAAATTCCGAGAAGACCCAATCACAATTATTGATTTGATGAATTGGGGTACAATCAACAGTCGATTGGCTGCCATGATGTGGGTTTGGGTTGAAGGCCTCAACGCACGTCCCGCAAATTTCGTGATTGCCGGTGGGACGGGTTCAGGAAAAACCACCACTCTGAATTGTCTTGGGATGTTTATCCCTTGGGACAAGCGTCTTCTGACTGTGGAGGATACAGCCGAGTTGCAGGTTTACCACGATCACTGGTTGCGCATGGAAACTCGACAAGAACGTCCTGATGGAACCTCAACGGTGTCCATGGATGATTGCTTGAAATCCAGCCTCCGAATGCGGCCAGATCGAATTATTGTGGGTGAAGTACGTGGGCCCGAAGCCGCAACACTCCTCACAGCCATGAACACGGGTCACGATGGTTCCTGTGGAAGCCTTCACTCCAACACGGCATCTGAAACCGTAACACGACTCACCAGTGCCCCAATGAATGTTCCACCGATTATGCTCACTGGTTTGGATCTAATCCTCATGCAGAGTCGAGTTCATCGAGGTGGCAAAACCCTACGAAGAATCACAGAGGTTGCAGAAATTTCGGGAATGGAAGGCAACAAACCTCGTCTAAATCCAATCTGGAAATACGACCCTGCTCAAGATGCCATTGTCGAAACTGGGGTGCCCAGTAAATTCCGAGAGACCCTTTGTTCTTCAGCAGGAATCCGCCCCTCTGATTTTGAAACGCATGTCCAACAAAGAGAGCAAATCTTACTGGATCTTCAGGCTCAAGGGATTCGTAGTATTGAGCAGGTTACGAAGGTCTTCCAATCCTACTACTCGTCCAACCGCTGAAACCTTCTATTGCAACCCGCCCAGTTCTATGCTTAGAGAAATTCTGGTTGCCAAATCAATGCAATAAATGCTAACAAACAATAGAAGCCGATTTCACAATAAAGCAAGAATCGAAGCTCAGGACTGACTTGGTCCCACTCGCCTTTGAATCTAGCCGATAGTGTCCTCAATATTGCGAAAATTGTCTCACCACTGGATGATTATTCTCCGGCTTCAGCATCATTCCCTCGGGAAAGGCGACTCAATAAATCGTCGGCTTGGTCCAATTTCCCTCGGACACGCCCGATGCTACTGATTTCTTCGGCCTGCCCTGCATCTTCTGCCGAAAGTCCGTGTGCAACACTGTCTTGTGTGGGCGCACTACGCCCCATGTCGACAAGCAAACCACGTAAGGAATCGACAACATCTGATACCTTGTCAGGATCAAGCGAAATTGAGGTTGGNAATCCAGGAACCTCTTCGGGGTCAATGTAACCCATGGCGGCTGCGAGAACGCCCGCAGCAGCGATNGCGCGAGGGCGGACCTCTGGGTGTCCAACATCCCAACCACGACGCTCCAAGAANCGAACCAACAATGCGTGTTCAACCGGTCCAAATTGACCTTCAGCCCTACGGACCAATGTTTCGACAATTCGCTCGAAGTTCTCGATTTGTTCTTCGAACCTTTGCAATGTTCGCATTGCATCGCCCGACAGGTCCTGTGAACCACGGTATAGGACCTCCATGGCACGCTGGCGACGGGCAGTCACGGGGTCGGTATTTTCCTCAGCCTCCCGTAGGCTGAGTTGCAAGTCAAACAATCCATGCACTCTTCCACTGATGCCTGGCAAGTCGAGATCGAGGCCAGCTTCTGCGGCTTGAGCCTCAAATCGGACCCTGGCCAAGGCGATATCACCTTCATCAGCATCTAGTATGGCTTCCAAAGAGTCGAGTAGGCTGGGGCGACATTCTTCCAACCGTCGTAGTGCTTTACGCTCTCTCCATGAACCGGGAATTTGAGAACTGGCTTCGGTTTCAGCATCTCTCCGATTGGCCATTTGGGTAATTTCATCCATGATCCGGTTGCGAACTACAGAGTGACCAACTTGGAATCCTTGTTCACCCAAATCTTCGACAAATGCAGCGACATCGTTCGCATCATGCTCTCTGCTAATCAACAAAAATTCGCGAATGTAACTGTGTAGTTCAGCGAGACGTGCCTCCAAGTCGATGACGGCTGATCCTGTACCTTCGTCGATCGTTAACTCTACAGGAGTGGTCTCAACGATTTCAGGCTCGATAACTCCCTCGTATTCCAAGGGAGGTGGGTCATCTGGCTCATCAAGGACTTCAGTGAGTTCATCCACATCAACGGAATCAATGGATGCCTGAATCATCGCCGCCAATTCTGCAGCTTCATCTTCAGGCATTGCCGGAGCAGGGGCTGGTTTAGGTGTAGGGGATGGTCTCGGACTCGGAATGACAGGAGATGCCTTACCCCGTCGTAGACTTTTCTTGACTTTCCCCCAACCGTTGTCATGTGCAGCCAAAACACCAGCCACTCTTGCAAACAACTGCTGTTTGCTTCCGGAGCGTGGCAATTCAAGGAATTTACACAATTCATGCAATTGGTCTCGGGTGGATTCCGCAATGGTTTCTGGGTTGAGTTTCTTGGGGTCATGGTTCAAGTGCAACCACAATCGCTGCCGTTTCTCTTTGATTGAACCTGAACGCTTTATCCCGAATATACCGAGCATTTCCCCCAGTTCTTTGTTTGGCATTTCTTGTAGAGAATCCCAAGACAAATCCGTATCGGATAGGGCGAGTTCATTGATGAGTCGAGCCCGCAATTGTTCCACGTTGCCAGATTTAGACAAGTCGTGAGAAATCGCCATGTCTCGAAGTTCATCTAAGCGTGCCGAATACAACCGTGAGAGTAGGTTTTCATCGACCATTGTTCGCCCTCAGCAAGGGTTGCGCTCCTAAGCACCTGTATATGTTACGCTTCAATAACGGCCCTAAGGGCCGTCTTGCGACCCTTGAAAATATGCCGTCACAAATCCAAGAATGGGGGTCTGGCGGGACCTAAACGAATGTCTTCAGGATGTTCCATCGTTACGGCCTTGAGCATTCGATTCCAATCTGCCACCATCAGGCGTGCATGGGTGGTGGCATCTTCGATGGGTACCAATTTCTCCAGCAATAGGGTTTTTTCACCTGTTTTTCCAACCAATTCAAGTAGGATTTCGACCAATGAAGTCTTGTCGATAATTTCCCCTTCTCCATCCAACAATGAAGTCGAGCGTAGCAAATCTTTCTCCTCATCAGCCTGGTTCAACAAAGAAGGGATTTGTCGATGGCGAACCAATATCCCCACTCGATCATGGANTTCTGGATTGATTTCGTTGAGAATGATCTGCTCACAAGTCCACGCAGTCAGTGATTCTGAATCACCGATTTGATCAGACAGAGTTTTGGGAAACCCTTCTCGAGAAATGAGTAGGGTTAGTCCTTGCAGTGGGCTGGGGATGAAACGGGCAGCACCCTCTCGAGAATTTGTCTGAAGCATGTGCCGCCTCGCATCGACATTTGCAATCGAAAACAGATGCCTTTCGGTCACATATCCAGTGATTATTTTGGTCGCTCGCAAATCTTCCATCCAAGATTGGAATTCAAGTTTTGAATTCGTATTCGGTGTAAGGTTGGTCATGTCGGCAAAAGCCATTGGATCTAGAACTCTAAAATCAGAGCGATACCTTCGCATTTGCCTTCTTTGGAGCCGATTCTCAGCTAGGATGATTGATTTGTGAGGCAAATGATGTGGTCGATCATCAGCGACCAATATGTGATTTTCATCTCGACGGGGGATTGCGGTTGCAACCGTCACNCCTCCAGGTTTTNCNCTNTCATACCATGCTTGTGCAGAAATTGCGATTAAATCAACATCTCCGCCATCTAGTAACATCAATCCATTGGACAATTCAGATTCAAACTGAATGTCCATGTCGATGTTCTCTAGCGGCTGGGTTTCCATCCATTTCCGGACGTGAACAGGGGTGTAGTCGTCATCAGAACCGATGCAGACGAGACGTATCTGATTGGAATCTGCTTCCGCCTCCATATTCGTCCCGCCAATGGCAGACACGCATCGTGTCTGGCTCGGGGCGGTAGACGCCTGTTGATATAGGCACCCCCTGTCGACGGCTTGATGGCGGAATCTCTGCTAGAGAACACGATTCTCATTGAGCGCCGAATGGAGGTCGAGGACGCCCTCCATTCCGTCATTGAATCCTCGATGAACGGTCCTTATTCCCATGCGATGGGATTGGCCAGGGAAATTTTACTCGCAGGGGGCAAAAGAATTCGTCCGATTTTGACCCTATTGGCCTACGATTTGGTGGGGGGNAAAGATCGTTCTGATGTCATTGATTTCGCCGTGGCGACCGAATTGATTCACACGGCGACATTGATTCATGATGACATCTATGACGGAGCAAAGCTACGAAGAGGGGTTCAAACATTGCATGAGAAACATGGATTGGATCATGCCATCATCGGAGGTGATTTTCTCTTCGTGATGGGTTTCGGAATTGGTGGGCGCTATGATGAACAAATCGTACGCATTATGGCTGACACATGCGCTGCGATTGCCTCGGGTGAACTCAAGCAATTGCAGCATGTCTCAGATTTGTCAACCACGCCCGAAGATTACTATGAAATTGTACGTGGAAAAACCGCTGGGCCGTTTTCTTCAGCGTGCGAATGTGCTGCCATTATTGCAGGTGCCTCCGAATCTGAAATTGAATCCATGCGCGAATTTGGGATGGAATTGGGCATTGCTTTCCAATTGGTCGATGATCTATTGGATTTGACAGGGGATGAGAGAATGGGCAAGCCAAGGGGTACTGATGTTCATGAGGGAAAGATGACTCTCCCCATCATCCATGCACTCACACTCTTGCACGGAGATGCTCGACGAAAGCTTGCCGATGTACTGGGCGAGTTCCACGATGAGCGTTGGGGTGAACTTGAGGAACTTCTGGAAAGTGGCGATTCGTTTGGATACTGCAACATTCTGATTCACAATCATTTGGATCGCGCTCTCGAACATTTACATCGTTTCCCTGAATCCGAGGTCAGGGATGTTTTGGAGTCCATAACACGGCAGGTGATGACTCGCAATGACTGATGCTGCTGAATATGATGTCATCATCATTGGAGGTGGCCCTGCGGGCAGTACGGTAGCGCGTTATGCTGCTGAAGGTGGTGCGAATGTCTTGGTCATCGATGGTAGAGATCCAATTGGTACCCCTTTGCAGTGTGGGGAACTGGTTCCGAGTAACGATGAGATGAGGCGTTTATGTCCTGATGTTCCAGACATGGATGATCTATTCCAAACTCCAAAAGAAGCCATCTCTAGATATTCTACGAAAATGCATGTCGTCCCTCCTTCGGGTAAACCTCTGGTCTACGATTTTGAGGGCTTGGTACTGAACCGAGTTGCCCATGACGAAGCATTGGTTGAACTGGCCAAAAAAGCTGGGGCTCAATACTTGGTCGATCATCATGTGAAATCCGTAGAGGGCAACACAGTGTTTCTAAGAAATGGTGCCCAAAAATCTGCAAAAATCATCGTCGGTGCTGGTGGTCACAATGACCCAATTCGCAGAGATTATTGGGACGAAAAATCACTCAAAATTCCTGTCAAGTTTGTGCTAATGGACGGCGATTTTGGAGATGCGGTCGAACTTCATTTTGGTTCGATGGCTCCGGGGGGATATGCTTGGATGTTTCCCAAGTCCAGTGGGGCCAATATTGGCCTTGGAATACAGCGTAGCTTCTCTAAGGGAAAAACCATGAATCAGTATGCCGATGAATTCATTGAACAATATGATGGTCCCATTACATTCCGTGGTGCAGGTTCATTGCCAATGTCGGGCACCATCAAGACCTTTGTCAAAGGTCATTACATGTTGGTGGGGGATGCGGCGGGAATGGTTCTTCCATCCAATGGAGCCGGGATTACAATCGCCATGGTCGGTGGCCGAATCGCAGGTCAGGTGATTGCAGAGCACCTAAAGGATGGAACTCCACTTACCGATTACGAATTCCGTTGGAAGAAACAGATGGGGAGAGTCATGCGCAACTCCAAACGATCATTCCGATTTGGGAGTCTTTTGTTCAGACTTCCGGATTGGATGCTGAATCTATTGTTTAATCCGCTAACAAAGGGCATCATTTGGCGTGCAGTGACTTGCAGGCGAATGTTGTGGGTTTTCTGATTACTCATTTGGTTTCGTCGCCGACCAAATTGTCGCCATTCCGGGGAAAACGACCTTGGCTTTCACGTCGGTGAATCCACATTCCTTTAGCATCTTCACGTAATCCTTCGTGGTCCCAAAGTGGACGTAAGTTTTCGTCAACCATTTCCATGGGTGGTCACTCATCTTGCATATGTAACGCGCGTAGGCTCCCACCCAAACACGCATCCACATGTATCCGAGCCAACCGTGAACTCGATTCATTTTGGCCGGATCGACAATGACAACTTTGCCACCTGGTTTGAGTACACGTTTGACTTCGTTTAGCCCGGCGCGCTTGTCGTACCAATCTCGGAATGAAAACAGTGAACATACTCCATCAAAACTCGCATCTTCAAAAGGCATCTCTTCGGCTGTGGCTTCAACAAATTTCGCAGGTGTTTCTCGCTGAGAATTGACCCTCTTTTCAGCAACCGAAAGCATGGCAGGAATTGGATCTAGACAGGTGAGGTCACGATCAGGAATCATTTCAGCAAACGTACCTGGACCACACCCTACCTCGAGGATTTTCCCCTCAATGGGAAGGCGACTGCGAACCATTTTTCGCCAACGCTTGTCTTGCCCAAAAGTCGCAAATCGGTTGATTCGATCATAGACGGGAATGGTTGCTTCTAGGTTGCGCTGCAATTCAGCCCAATCCTCGGACCCCATCCTTTCAGTATCCATTGTGCTGGCCGCACTCAATCGCATATTTGGTTCAATCCTAGGACAGTTTTCTCACATTCTGAACAATGACAACCTCATTGGTGTGAGGGTACCATCATAAACCCCTCAACAGTCGCCCGTCCACCATAGGTGGATTCAATGAGTCGAGCCGATGTATTACGAACCATCAAAGATGCCGAAGCGGATGCCGCTGCGACACTGGCCAAGGCAGAGTCTGAAGCCAGCAATATCGTCACCAAAGCACGAGTTGCCGCAGCTGAAACAGTTAGCGAGGGTCGGACTCAAGCACAGGCCGATTCCCAACAAATGGTCGATGACGCTCGATCTGCTGCTCAGAAGGAAGCGGACAAGGTCTCTAAGAAAGGAGACAAAGCCATTGAATCCATCCACAGTGATGGTGAATCAAATCGTTCCAGTGCCGTAGACATCGTACTTGATGCCTTTAGAGCATAATCCAAATTGAGGGAGAATCATGTCTCAAATCCATACCCGACAAATGGGCCGATTGGTCGCTTCGGGTACATTGGATAAATTGGATGCAACCATTGAGATGCTCGCTCAAATCCGTGCCCTACACCTTGTAGACTACGATGGAGAAGACGATGATCTCAGCATGGGTGCGCCCCGTGACACCGCGGATCAATTGAGTCGTGATGTCAACAAGTTGCGCAACGCGGCCGGCATGGTTGCGGCCAAATCGAATTCGGTCAAGTCCATCAAAGAAGTCCGCTCGTCCCTCTCCGGAGATTTGTATTCACAGGTCGACACACTGGTGTCCACACAAGACCGCTTGGATGAAGTAGAATCAGCCTTGAAGGCTCTATCCGATGAGCAATCGATGCTATCGATGGTCGCTCCTCTCAAATTGGAAATCGATTTGTTGTCCGGGTATGAGAATCTCACTTGCTTCATTGGAACCGTTCGAGACGCCAAAGCGGTTGAAGTCCCGAAGGGTGGCCTCATGTTCACCGGCAGCGCAGGAAAGCAGACTGTGATTGGTGTATTCGTGTTGAACGCGGATGCTGCAGCCGCTCAAGCTACTTTGGAGGTTGCAGGCTTCACCCCAACCCCGATTCCAGAATACGAGGGTAGCCTAGTCATGCGAATGGGTGAAATCGATACTGAGAAGAATGAACTACTCGCTGAGCAGGAATCACTGAATTCCAGTCTTGAAGCTTGGGTCGATTCAAATGCAGATTCACTTCACTCGGGTTTGGAATTGCTGGAGCGAGATCAAGAATTGGCCACTGCGCCAGTCCGAATCGCAACCACTGACCACGCATTCATTGTCGATGGATGGGTTGAGATGGCTCGGGCTGACGAAGTAAACAGCGCCCTCTCATCCATTTGCACGGTTGTTGACATTGAACCCTTCAAGATTGAACCTGGCGGCGGCGGCCATGGACATGCGGACCACCACCACCATCAAGAAATGCCACCGATTGCATATCAAGATCGCACAGCCAGTAAACCAATGGAATTGCTGACCGATGCTGTGGGTCGTCCAGGCTATGGTCGAATTGATCCGACCCTCTTCATGTTCGTCACTTACCCCATCTTCTTCGGGTTGATGTTGGGCGATATGGCATACGGTTTGGTCACACTCGGACTGGGTGCGTTTGTCATGAGCCGTGCTGGTAACAATGAACTCATGAATCTGGGTGGCAAATTCCTCGTTTACATTGGAATTGCCACGGTCATCTTCGGCTATATCTATGGCGAGTTTGCCGGCTTTGAGTTCCTTCCACACGGTGTCTGTAAGGATGATGCTGGACATTACATCGAAGGCATTGTCGGTGTGGCTCAATGTGAGGCCTACGTCCTTCCCGATGGCTCACACGGCCATTATTATTGGAAAGAACCGAAATTTGGTACAGGGCATGATCAATCTCTGCCTGGCTGGGTTGCTTGGATGACCGTCATGTATCCCAATGGTGGCGAAGTCCACTGGGTTTTGGACGGACCATTCGGACTTACACTAGCTTACCCGTTCCACCGTGTCTCTGATGTTGCACACGGTGGCAACCTTGAGCACCTCATTCTACTCACCATCTACTTGGGNGTNGCACACATCCTCATTGGACTTACAGTCGGCTTCCGNGACATTTGGCTGTATGGAAATGGTCACGGCGACCAAGGATTCGTNTGNGCCCTGTTTGAGAAGGGNAGTTGGATGCTCATTCTNNTTGGTGGCTTCCTTGCNGCNTACGCATTCCTNTCNNNTCCNGCATANGAAGAAANGTGGGTCAACCCCGANCAAGANTACCTTGACTTGATGNGCACTGTAATGATGGTNGGTGTNGCCAANTTCGCGGTTGGTTTGGGCATGTTGATGTGGACATTGTTCAGATACCACGGAGTTCCATTCCCGATTAACATTGGATTGGCAGGCATCGAAGCAATCGGTATGTTGCCCACAGTTCTCTCCTACGTGCGTCTCTTCGCGGTCGGAGTGGTCGGTGTGAAGATCGCTGAAACCGGCAACAATATGCTGTATGGAAGCCTTGATTTCTCAAGCCCATTATTCCCAGTAATCATCATTGGTTGGCTCATGGTTCAACTATTTGCATGGGGACTTGGTGTATTCAGTCCAAACATCCACGCAGTGCGATTGCACTTCGTGGAATGGATGCGCCAGTTCTATGACTCGAGTGGCGAGGCGTTCAAGCCATTCGGATTCAAAGCGCGCCGCGTGGAGGTGGAGTAGCGCATATCACGTTCCTTGCATAGCAATGGAAAAAAGGAGGAAATGAAAATGAAAAATAAAACCCTGAAAGCAGGCGTACGAATGATGCTTGTCTCGAGTGTGTTGTTTATTGCAACAGGCATTGTAGCCGCTCAGACTGCAGATTCGGCAGATAACGCAAGTACAGAAGCAGCAATGAAGATGATCGGTGCAGGTCTTGCACTTGGTCTAACTGGTATCGGTACCGGTATGAGCCAAGGACAAATTGGCGCAGCAGCCGTCGGCATGTTGGCCGAAGACAAGGACCGATTCACCCACGCGCTGATTTTCACTGCGTTGCCTGAGACCATCGTCCTGTTCGGTTTCTTGGCCATGTTCTTGCTCTAAGCAGAACGGTCAAACCACAGATACGACTCTAAATGGAATGTGTGATAATGTCTCTAGAAGCGTTAGCTGACGAAATTGCCGCTCAGGCAAAGGCGGAAGCCAAGGCCCTCAAGGATGAAGCCAAGAAAACGGCTAAATCACTGGATAAAGAGGCTGAGGCGGAAGTTGCCGAGATTCGAGATTCCCTCGTTTCTCGAGCTGAGCGCGAAGCCACACAGCTCTCAAAGGAACTCGTTGCATCCTCTCGACAGGATAACCAGAAGCGTGAACTCATTGCAAAAGCAAAGGAGTTGGATGCTACATGGGATGCTGTCAAGGCAGAGGTTGGTTCGGCCAAACTATCGGGTCGCGCAGCTCTGATCAAAGCCCTCGTCGCTGAGGCCAAGAAAGAAGGGGATGGCATGACCATGCGCCCCGTCTCCATTGACCGTAAAGCGCTAGAGAAGGAAGCCAAGGGATTCAACTTTGGAGCAGACATCGATGGACTGGGAGGATTCACGCTTGAATCCGCCGACAGTTCAATCGTATTAGATTACAGATTTGACAGCCGCCTTGAAGAGGCTTGGAAAGCCAGCCTGGCATCTGTCAACGAAACATTGTTTGGAAATTAAGTGAGGTGAGAAAATGGTTCGAGTCAATAACGGTCGCAGCAATGTGGCCAATGCTGCCGCGCGTGCGAAAACACGGCGTGCAGGGCTTATTGATTCAACCCGAATGCGCCAACTATTGCAACAGGGCCCGGATACCATTGGTATCTCAATCGGTGACATGGGTTACCGAAATGAGATTGATTTGTACGCGCCCCGTTTGTCTGGCGCGGATCTTATCGAAGCCGCACTGAATCACAATTTGGACGCAGATCTTGAAACCGTTCTCGGCTTCTGTCAAGGTCGGTTGAAATCCACCGTTGCTGTGTATGTCAAGCGATTCTCATACCAGAACGCAAAGACCGTCTTGCGCGCTATACATAGTGGTGCAGATATTGAAATGGTCTCGGGTCAAGTTCTTCCTGAGGAAAACACGAGTAACAGTAAGTGGCTCGACATCGTTCGGAATTGTGACAGTTTGAGCGACGCAGTCGCAGCGATGTCCGGAACTCCTTGGGGTTACGCCCTGTCTCGTCTTGAGGCAGATGCAAGTCTTCAGGAGATGGAAGATACGCTCGACTCTGCGTACTACCGCGATGCATTGGATGCCATCCGTGGACCCGATAGTCCACCATTATTGGAGAAATACATCCAGGTTGAAATTGACCATCGAAATATCATCAACCAATTCCGTGGTCTCCGTCAGGGGATCAACGGTGAAGATCGAGATGCTCTGATGATTGGCGGTGGCAAGATTTCCAAAGCAGTACTCAAAACTGCATCAATGGCCGATTCGAATGAAGGTGTGCTTGAGGCCCTCCGCCGAGCCACCTCATTCGATGATACAGGATTTGATGACGCCATTCAGGCATCTGCAACCAGCTTAGACCCCGTGGTCTCGCTTTTGCAAGAACAGCGCAACTCAATGATGCGCCGATTCTCTTACCTGAATCCGCTGTCAGCATTCCCCGTAATTCACTACATCGAGAGCAAAGTGCTCGAGGTGCAAAACATCCGCTTGCTTGTGCGTGGCAAAGCGGCAGGCCTCTCTGATGAGGTCATTGAAGCGCACATGAATCTGTGAGGTGAAAAAATGGAGATCGCTGTTGTTGGTACACCTGAATTCACCTTAGGATTCCAATTGGCTGGAATCAGCCGATTGCATCATCCCAACGGTGATGAAGAACTCGCTGAAGTCATGCGGGGNCTTCTGAGCCAGAAGGATGTGGGCATTGTCGTTATCGACAGTGCTGATATGACTCGCTTGTCTGATCGTCTGCGCTCGCAGATAGCAGACAGCATTACGCCCACAGTGTTGGGCATTGGGACCGAAGAGGACAATACCCTCCGAGAGTCCATCAAGTCGGCGCTTGGCGTCGACCTTTGGAAGTAATCCAAAAAAAAGGAAGTGACGAAAAATGAGTGACGAAAATGGAGTGATTTACCGTATTTCTGGACCTGTGGTGACGGCCACAGGCATTCGTTCAAGAATGTATGAAGTTGTACGTGTAGGACATGAAGGATTGATGGGTGAAGTCATCGAATTGCATGGTGACAAATCTGTAATCCAAGTGTATGAAGATACGTCCGGCATCCGCCCGGGCGAACCGGTGGTACGCACCGGTCAGACGCTATCGGTACAGCTGGGCCCTGGTCTGCTAACGCAGATTTACGACGGGATTCAGCGACCTCTGCCGGTATTGGAAAAAACCATGGGTACCTTCATCGAACGTGGTGTCGATGCCGATGGTCTCGACTTGGAGAAGGTTTGGGATTTTGAAGCCACAGTCAATGTAGGCGATGAATTAGAATCAGGCAATGTGATTGGTACAGTTCAAGAAACTGAAACCATTGTTCACAAAGTCATGCTTCCTCCCGGAATCAGTGGAAAGGTCGCCAGTATCGAGAGCGGTTCGTTCAACGTCACTCAAACCGTTTGTACTCTAGATGATGGTACTGAAATTCAGATGATGCAAAAGTGGCCGGTTCGTTCACCGCGCCCATACAAGCAGAAGTACGCGCCAGACACCCCGCTCGTCACCGGTATGCGCATTCTCGATTTCTTGTTCCCACTTGCTAAGGGTGGTGCAGCAGGTATCCCTGGTCCATTCGGTTCAGGGAAGACGGTAACTCAACAATCTCTGGCGAAGTACTCCGACGCCCAGATTGTGGTCTACATTGGATGTGGTGAGCGTGGAAACGAGATGACTGAAGTGTTGGACGAGTTCCCTCACTTGATTGATCCAAACACCGGTAAGCCTCTGATGAATCGAACTGTGATGATTGCCAACACCTCAAACATGCCTGTGGCTGCACGTGAAGCATCAGTATACACTGGAATCACCATCGCGGAGTACTTCCGTGACATGGGATATGACGTTGCACTGATGGCCGACTCGACCAGTCGATGGGCTGAAGCCATGCGTGAAATCAGCAGTCGTCTGGAAGAAATGCCCGGTGAGGAAGGATATCCTGCGTACTTGTCCAGTCGCTTGGCTGAGTTTTACGAGCGCGCTGGTCGTGTCGAGACCTTGGAAGGCGAAGACGGTTCAGTCACTGTGATTGGTGCAGTATCGCCACCTGGTGGAGATATCAGCGAACCAGTGTCCCAAGGTACTCTTCGAATTGTGAAGGTGTTTTGGGGATTGGATGCAGGTTTGGCCCGACAGCGCCACTTCCCTGCAATCAACTGGCTCAGTTCGTACTCTCTGTACCCTCAGAGTCTTGATCAGTGGTTCCGTGACAACATCGCCACGGATTTCCCCGAGATTCGAACTGAAATCAGCAGTTTGCTTCAGGTTGAAGCCGAGTTGCAAGAGATTGTTCAGTTGGTCGGTTCGGATGCCCTTCCTGTCGACCAGCAGTTGACACTTGAAGTCGCACGTATGATTCGTGAATTCTTCTTGCAACAGAACGGATTCCACGATGTCGACGCATATTCGGGTCTAGAGCAACAATACAAGATGGCCAAAGCCATTCTAACATTCCAAGATTCAGCCAAGAAGGCACTCGCAGCAGGGGGTCAGTTGGAGGATGTTGTGAACGTCCCAGCACGTACCAACCTCATGCGAGACCGATTCGAACCCGGTTACCTCGACCGTGTCGATGGATTGGTTGACGAAATGAACAAACAAATTGCCGCAGCGGCGGAGGAAAACTAGGAGGGATTTAGATGAGTGGAAAGGAATATCGAACAATTACAGACGTGAAAGGTCCGCTTGTTTTCCTTGAGAAGACAGAGCCTGTTGCTTACGGTGAAATCGTGCAATTGCGCTTGACAGATGGCAGTATGAAGAACGGTCAGGTTCTCGATACCAGTGACGACATGGTCGTCGTACAAGTGTTCGAAGGAACTGCAGGTGTCGATCTAGGAACCGGTGTCAAGTTCATGGGTGACGTGTTTAAGCTACCTGTGAGCAAGGATTTGATCGGTCGAATTCTGGACGGTGCAGGTCGACCCCGTGACGGTGGCCCAGCCATTGTTGCAGAGGGTGAAGCCGACATCATCGGTGCTGCAATCAACCCATACAGTCGTCAATCACCTCACGATTTCATTCAGACAGGAATCAGTGCAATCGATTGCTGTACAACTCTGGTCCGTGGACAAAAGTTGCCCATTTTCAGTGCGTCTGGTTTACCACACAATGACATTGCACTGCAAATCGCACGTCAAGCGAAACTGAAGGACAGCGATGAAGAGTTCATCGTAGTGTTCTGCGCTATGGGAATCACTGCTGAAGAATACAACTTCTTCCGAAGTGACCTTGAGCGAACAGGNGCACTGGAGAATGCGGTACTATTCGTCAACTTGGCAGACGACCCCGCAGTCGAGCGATTGATTACTCCTCGATTGGCACTCACTGCAGCAGAATACCTTGCCTTTGAGCATGATTATCACGTACTGGTTGTTTACACTGACGTTACAAACTACTGTGATGCTCTTCGTCAAATCGGTGCTGCACGTGAAGAAGTACCCGGTCGACGTGGTTATCCNGGTTACATGTACACTGACTTGGCCATGCTGTACGAGCGTGCAGGTCTAGTCAAGGGCAAGAAGGGTAGCATCACACAGTTCCCCATTCTGACCATGCCCGGTGACGATATCACGCACCCGATTCCAGATCTTTCTGGATACATCACAGAAGGCCAAATCGTGATTTCGCGTGAGTTGCACGGTTCAGGTATCTANCCNCCAATCAACGTACTTCCAAGCCTNTCTCGATTGATGGGCGGTTGTATCGGCGAGAAAACGACCCGTGAGGACCACAAGTCGGTTTCTGACCAAATGTATGCCGCCTATGCACAGGGTCGTGAATTGCGTGGTCTTGTCGCCATTGTCGGTGAAGATGCATTGAACGAGCGTGACAAGCAATTGCTCGACTTCTCTGGATTGTTTGAAGACAAGTTCCTACGACAGAGCCGTGATGAAGATCGTTCGATTGATGAAACCCTTGATTTGTGCTGGGATCTCATGCAGAACATTTCCACCAAATATCTAGTCCGACTAGATCAGAAGTGGATTGACAAGTATCATCCAACCGAAAAGAAGTGATTGTGTAATCGAGCAACTGGAGGTGAGAAATCATGGCATTGGACATCAAACCCACACGCTCTGAACTCATCAATCTCAAGCGTCGGATTAAGCAGACACAGAATGGATACAATCTATTGAAGCTCAAGCGTGACGGATTGTTCCACGAATTCCGAACCCTTCTTTCTGAGATGATTGAGGCACGAGAAGGATTGGTGGGGACCTACAGACAAGCGGTTGAATCAATCAGCCTTGCCGGTGCCATTGAGGGTGGATTGGCGGTCAAGAGTGCCGCAATCGCAATCTCCAATCGCCCCGAAGTCGAGGTCAGTCCTCGCAACATCATGGGTGTTGTCGTCCCTAGTGTACAAGGATCCAATTTGACCAGTACCATTAGCGAGCGCGGTGTGGGTCTGATTGGAGGTTCAGCTTACATTGACGAAGCAGCGGATTCGTACTCTGCGTTGATTGAAAACATCGTCAAAGCAGCCGAGATGGAAGCNACACTGAAGCGCCTTTTGGTCGAAATTGAGGCGACTAAGCGNCGTGTGAACGCGTTGGAATTCAAAGTGATTCCAGAAATGCAAGAGGCCCAATCATTCATCCAACTTCGATTGGAAGAAATGGAGCGCGAAGAGACCTTCCGTCTCAAGCGATTTAAGAACAAATGATCGAAGTTTTGCCTATGGTTGCGACTTCAGGTCGCCGTGGGTCATATATCGGTTGATGATTCGCAAACTGACCAGAGGTGGGACCATGGCCGAGTCTGAAGCGATTAAACCGCTCAAAATCGACGCCGATTTGTGGTCTCATCGCGATTTGATTGAGCGAATTGTTTCACGCTGGTTTCACATCATCGAAGATATGGATGATGTTGAAATCGGTTGGCGAGTAAATGTCAAGGGTCAAGATACGGATTCAGAAAAAGCCCTTGATCAACTCAACAAACATCTCAATCGCTTGTCTTGGTTTGCCATCTTGCAGGAGGGGAAGCCGTTTGATTTGGTCATTATGCCCAAGTTATTCGGTCGTGAGCCGGGTCTTTCAATGGGACAAATGACTGCTGTTTGGTTGATTTTCACCTCATTCCTGACTTTGGCTGGCGTGGCTTGGCTTCAGCATCAAGACCCCGGTCCCAAATTGACAGATCCCAATTTACTCGCTCATTCGCTGTGTTGGTTTGCACTTCCGATCGTATTGGTGATGGGAATTGGAAGTGAAATTCGTCGTAGGTTGGCGTTGAAAGCAGGAGTAGATTTGGGCCACCACATTCCACTTGCAGTTCCATTTTTGATGACGCCTACAGTACCCATTTGGCCATTTGGAGTAATCGGATTTACCAGCCAGCGTCGATTGGAGCTCCTCTCATTCAAAGATCGGAAATCATTGGCTATAGTTTCCATCATTGCGCCCCTAATCATGGTCATTTCAGGGATGGTTCTAACCGTTCTTGGTTACGGTCTGACCAGCAATTCTTCTCCGAATTTTGGTGAATCTCCAATTACGGTGTCTGCATCAATCCTTCCTGAATTGTTGTTGAGTCTCTACATCCCAGCGGAAGAGATCAGTCTACGTTCTTCATGGCTACATCCCTTGGGTTTGGCTGGAATCGCTCTCAATACAATGGGNTGGATTCTATTGCTCCCCTTGCCCGGGTTCCCCGGGGATCGTCTGCTATCTGCCTTGTTGAGCCCTGGTGAAATGGAAGAGGGTGGGACTCAGACATGGTTGTTTGTCGGTGTATTGGTTGCTGGAATATACATCGTATTCAATGGTGGATTTTGGCCATGGTTGATGTTGGTCGCCTTGGGTGCATGGCGTAGATTTAGCCCTGAAGCAAGCGCCATTCCCTTTGTNCTCAATGAAGCAAAGGAGTTTTCAGACCGATCAAAGAATGTCTTTTCNATTGTACTTGTGACAACTCTATTGCTTGGATTCCCTGGATTATTACCTGTTCAAGAGTTGNATGACTGGGATGCTGGATTGGACACCTCTGAATGGCCCTCGGAATTCATCCTTGTAGACGATGAAATCAACACGCTTGAACTCCCATTGAATACCCTTGGNGTCATGGAAATCGACATTCAGTTTGAATTCAGAATNACTGGTTCATGGGGTGATGTCAATTTNTCATCNATCTCCGAAGAATGTGGCGAAATTGTGTATTTTGNANANATTGANTGNCGATTTGATGANATTGGTCCNCTTAGCGAAGAGTCCCTGAAGTTCAGTTTAGAATCGCAAAATGAAGATCAACAACCGGTGGTTAGGGCCGATTTGTTTAGTCTGGAAATCTTTTGGCTCGAACAGTTGAATACGCGCTCGTATCAAGTGAATTTTTCATATGAAAGTAAACCGATGCCTACTGAAATGGTTTGGAGTTGGGATGGGGATACTGACACTCCCCAGTATTGTGTGAACATGACAGGCCACTCTGAACTTCCCGGGAACATCAGTATTGAATCAACCCCTGCTGGATTATTCACGTTTGATTCAAGCCCAAAAATCGCTCTACCTGCAGGTGAAAATTCAACCATATGTGTGGACGGTGTCTTTGGCACACATCATCTCCTTCGAAGTGATGAAATTAAAACGCATTTGGTGACCACATTAGATGATGGTTCAGTGTACCGTTCAGAGGTCACCCTTGAATCGCATCTTCACCTTCCAGGTGGACATTGGCCAGCATCGATTTTGTCGAATGCTTTCCCCATGGCCAATCAACCCCTAAGCGCTGAATATCTGATGTGGTTTGAAGAAATGCCCGAGTCTACTCATTGTCCATTGTCTAGGGTTGAAATGTCAATCCCAATCGATGACAATGGTTCATGGGAACTAAACATGTCTGATATTCCCGAAATAACCTTGCCAGTAGACCGAGTCAATGGGACTGTATTGTTGCCCGATTACGGTCACCTTATCGCATGTTCAAACCATCAAACCGCATGGATGGCAACCATGGTCCCATCCAATGGGATTCTCCATCACGGAGTCAATCATGGCAACTCGACGATAGAAATTCGCGTTCAAACCACTGATTTCGGTACAGATCACGATTGGGATCTTCCAGACTTCACTCTGTTACCAGGTGAATCACTACCCGAATTAAACCATACGAATGACAATGATGTGGTTCAAATTGTGTGGGTGCAACCGTCGACAGAAGAATGGATTCTACACCTGATATCTCACTGCATAAACCCTAGCGGTTGTCTAGGAGGTCAGGCCTGATGCGAGTCGCCGTTCTCGGCGTGGGTTCGATTGGAGGACTCATTGCATCTCGATTGGCTCGTTCGGGTTGCGAAGTCTTGCTCTGTGCGCGNGGAGAAACTGCCCAAGCGCTCGATGCGGTGGGGCTGCTGTTGGATACTCCGGATGGTCGTACCATTGCACTCGCACCCGATCGATGGACAGTATTCGATACCAATCAACCCGAAATCCCTGTCGAAATCCAAGGATGGGCGGATTATGCCATCCTATGTGGGAAAAGTTACGACTTGCCAAATCTATGCAAGATTGCCGATTCGGTATTGTCTCTCAATGGGATNGGTCTGTGTCTGTCAAATGGAATCGGCCACATGGAAAAGTTGGCCAATTTCATTGGGAAACATCGAGTCTTGGGAGCATCTACCACACATGGAGCGATTCGGATTGGTCCCGGTGAGGTGAAGTGGACCAGTCGCGGTACAATCAAACTCGGTGCATTCATCAACAGTGACTTAGAACCAGTCGAACCCCGTGTTGACCGCTTTATCTCGGCATTGGATGAAGCTGGTTTGCAACCANTTTGGAGCGAAGATATTGCCAAAACAATTTGGACAAAACTGCTGCTCAATGTCGCGATTAATCCTGTTTGTGCGATTGCAGGAATCATGAATGGTGAGATGTTGTTCCATCCTGAACTGTTTGAAACTGGATTGGCAGCCATGGAAGAGGCGGCGAGAATCGCGACAGCTGAAGGCATCGATCTCAGTGATTTCGACCTCGCACAAGGGTTGGAGGATCTTTGCCGAGCCACAGCAGAAAACAGGGTCAGTATGTTGCAAGATATCATGGCAGGGCGACAGACCGAAATTGATTCAATTTGTGGCGAGGTTGTGAAACGAGGGGAATCGTTGGGCATCCCTACGCCCCGAAACCAAACTTTGCATGCTCTAGTCAAGGGAATTGAGCAGAGTACACGCGGCTAATCATGGTCTAAATTGTGATGCAGTCCAACGTTGATTTTACGTCCGATTGCAGCTGCAGTTACCAACCTTGAGACGTGAATCATGTTTCGCAACTCAATCACTTCACGTGTGGGCAAACTCCCTCTCCAAATCTGGTCAACTTCTTGTCGCAAAAATTCCAATCGTCTTTGGGCTCTCTGTAGACGTGCGTTTCGTTTGACNAAGCCCACATCATCNGTCATGGTTGATTGCAGCGCAATACGGTCACTTCGTAGGGGGGAATGTTCAACCAAATTCGACAACCCATCGGCTCTCCATATTGGCAATTCTTCATTCGATTTGGGTTTCAGGTTAGAGATGACGTGCTCGGCACATCTGTTTGAGAAAACGACGGCTTCCAACAGACTATTCGAAGCCAGTCGATTGGCACCATGCAATCCCGTACAAGCGACTTCTCCAATCGCATAGAGTCCAGGGAAAGGCAGCGGATTTGAACAAGATGGACACTGTTGAGCCAAGCCGTTTTTGTCGACAGAAATTCCACCCACCATGTAGTGGGCAGCAGGGGCAACCGGCAAGGGCTCGACACCCAATTCCAATCCATGCTTGTCCAGTCGAGATTGGATGGTCGGGAATCTTTGCTTGAGGTCCACATTTTCGAGGTGTGAGGTGACCAACCAGACACAATTGTCTCCAGTGCGTTTCATTTCTTGATCCGCTGCTCTTGCAACAATGTCTCTGGTAGCCAATGACCCTCTTGAATCGTAATTGAGCATGAATGAAAAAGAAGCTGGATCGCCACCCTTGAGCTTCCAATCTTGTAAGTTCTCATTGGTCATCAGCACCGCTCCATGGCCACGTAGGGCCTCCGTAATCAGAAACGGCCTTTCNCCCATCAATGCGAGAGCGGTTGGGTGAAACTGTACAAACTCCAAATCTCGAACCAAGGCACCCGCCCGATGGGCCATGGCGATTCCATCTCCTGTGGCGACTGATGGATTCGTGGTCTGTCTGTAGATGTGCCCTGCTCCCCCGGTAGCGATGATGATGGCTCTTGCCGGAATCGTCTGGACCTCTCCGCTTGGTGAAAGAACCCAAATCCCGGAGATCTCTTTGATTTCAGCCGACTTATCCTGAAGAATCAAGTCTACAGCCATGTGGTCTTCTAGCAATTCAAGATTGTTCGATGCTTTTGCTTCAACAATCAGTGCTCGCTCAATCTCTGCCCCAGTCGCATCCTTGGCATGGAGAATTCTCCGACTGGAATGGCCACCTTCCATGGCCAGNTCAAATCCACCCTCGTCCGTATCGAATTGGACACCAGAGGTAATCAAATCCTCAATCCGTTGCGCTGACTCTCGGACCACCATCTCGACGATTTCCGGGTCACTGAGTCCACAGCCAGCTCGAATGGTATCATCGATGTGTGACTGTAAATCGTGATTCTCCATGGCCGCAGCAATGCCTCCTTGGGCCCAGTTGGTCGATGAGTCAGAGAGATTTTTCTTGGTCACGACGATGGTGTCGAGCCCTGCACGAGCGCAACGGGTGGCGACGAATAATCCGGCAATGCCCGAACCGACTACCACCACATCTGCCACAAGCCCATCTCCTGTACTCCGTGGTCTGCATTCTTGCATTCAACGTTGTCCTTCCCGGGGGGACCCGGCGATAGTCATAATACTCGCCCCGTATACAATGATAACAATGGGTCGAACCATGCATGTGGCAAAACTTGCGGTCGGCCTGCTACTCTCTGTACTGACGTTGTGGAATTTGCACATTGGATTTTACCAAATGGGCAGCGGGGAGATGCATAAATTGGTCCTGACAATGGTGTTTAGTGGTTCATGCAGTGAAGCAACCATCCGTGCAGACATCAATGCAGTTGGGATTTCAGATTGTCTCCAACCCCTCGGAACTTGGGAACCCATCGATGCCATTCTTCTCNCGACTGGTGTCTTGCTCTCTTGGAGAGCATTGAGGGCACTGTTCGCCTCAAATCGACGCAAGAGTCGTGCGGAACGTCAGGGGCGCAACTTGCAGCGAATTGGTCTTCTCATCGCTCTCGTTGGAATTGCAGATTTCTTTGGAATGTTGACCGACAATGGGCAACCGATGGATGCCGGAGAAATTCTCGGCTTCCCGTTCCCAAATGGAGTCTCTCTGATTTTGCTTACAATCGCATTGATCGTCTCTCTGGTTGGGGGTTCAATGCGACGCCGGGGACAACGCTCAGGCTCACGTGCAACATCGGATTCGGGAACTCGACGATTTTTGGGTCCTGCTGAGCGTCACCTCCCTGGTGATTTCTCAGTGGGGCAACTCCGACAGGCACTCATGCTAGATGCGTTTGAGGATCCTTTCCAGGTCAGCACTGGTGATGATTGGGGTGGGAGTCTAGGTCGCACCTGTCACTATTGCAACGGTGAAGGTTGTGGGCAGTGTGGAAATACCGGCTCTCTCGGCTGAAAACAGTCTGATGGCGCCCCATTTGGTCTGGAAAAATCACTCTTTCTTCGCGTACGCGAGGCGTGTTGTTTATAGTCGTTGAAACATCGACGCTAGCCGGCGTGTGTCCTCGGGATACAAATTGGGGGAGTAATATGTTTCTAAAAGCGATAGAATTGGAGAATTTCAAGTCGTTCAAAGGGGAGGTNGTGATTCCCTACCAAGAGGGATTTACAGCAATTACTGGACCCAATGGAAGTGGGAAAAGCAACTGTGGTGACGCCATACAATTCGTTCTTGGCCCACGGAGTGCGAAGAGCCTACGNGCTCAGAACGTCAAAGATCTAATTTTCAATGGGGGTAAGAAGGACAAACCCGCCCGTTCTTGCACAGCCACATTGGTGTTTAACAATCCAAAAGGCGAAGATGGGCAACGACGATTGAGGGTTGACGCAGATGAGGTGCGATTCACCCGGACCGTGAAACTCAATCGGAAAAACGACTCAGTTACTGCGTATTATCTCAATGAGCGTTCATCTACGAGTTCAGAATTCCGTAGAATCCTGACCGAGGCAGGTGCACGTGGTGATGGATACAACATTGTCCTGCAGGGCGACGTTACACACCTTGCGACCATGTCGAGTCGCGAACGTCGAAGAGTGCTGGACGACGTTGCTGGTGTGACTGCATATGATGATGAAATCAAGCGAGCTGATCGCCAACGAAAGAAGGCCGAGGAATATCTCGAAAGAATCGCATTACTCGAAGACGAACTCAAAACGCGCCTCAAAACCCTCAGTAAAGAGAGAGAGCAGGCGATGAAGTATCGAGATTTGGCCGANGCNTTGGAAAATGCAAGAGTCACAGCAATCCATGCTCGTCATCGTTCGCGTTTGAANGACATNCAGATGATTGCCGATGAGCGAGCAGGCTACTTGACAAGAATCGAGGAGTTGTCCACATCNATTCGTGAAACCAGTGAAGAATTGCTTGAGTTGGATGATGAAATCGCTGATATTGAGCGTCAATTGAATTCAGTACTGGGTGACGATGGCAAAGCCCTCGGGGAGCGCCTAAGGAAATTGCAGGTTGATGTTGAAACTCGAAAAGATCGCATATCCGACTCAGAGTCAGCCATCGAAGATGCCGAAGATGAAATCCAGGTCCTAAAGGGCGAGCAATCCAATGCCCAAGAAGCGCTTGAGGCGCACCAACAAAGTTTGGAACATGCAAAACAAGCACTCGTCAAAGCAGATCAAGACATGGAATCAGCAGAAGCAGAAGAGAAAGCTGCAAGAGAGGCCATTGCAGGTGGAGATCGTGCGACTCATGATTTGAACCGAGCCTTTGGTAAAGCCACCGAAGCGGTATCCAAAGCCGACGAATCACGTGTCGCTGCGGCCCTTGAAGCAGATCGAGCATTGAATCAAGTCACCATGACTGAAGAACGACTTGCCGAACTTGAAGAGGCCCTTTCAGACGCCCGTTTAACTAGAGATGACCTCCAATTGGTCGGCGAAGATCTACAATCTGGTGAAGAAAATACGGATCGGACTCAGTTGGCGGAGGAAATCACACGTCTCCAACGCGAAGAGCGTAGCCTCATGGATGAGTTCGAAGGCATCGAACGCAAAGTGCGCGAAGCAGAACGCTCTCTTGCACGGGCTCAGGGTGAGATGGAGAACAGGTCGGGTTCTAAGGCGGGCTTGGCTCAAGCTGTGGCATCTGTGATGTCTCTCAAAGACTCAGGTGAAGTACCAGGAATCTTGGGTCCATTGGGTCAATTGTGCGCGCCAAAAGAAGGTGAACACGAAGAGGCTCTAGCCTTTGCCCTTGGAGGTGGGATGAACAGCATCATTGTCCGAGATGACGAGACTGCAGCATCTTGCATCAAGTGGTTGCGCGACAACCGTGCGGGTCGAGCGACCTTCCTGCCGCTGAACAAGCTGACCGTTCGAAGACCAGGTGGAAAAGCCGTCATGACCGCACGGCAGGACGGAGTCGTCGGTTTTGCCTTCGATTTGTTGGACTATGATGAGTCAATCGAATCCGCAGTCAAGCATGCCGTGCGTGATACACTAATTGTCCGCGACATGGGCACGGCTCGACGCCACATGGGTGGTGTCAGAATGGTCACCCTAGACGGCAGNATTACTGAAGCCAGTGGAGCCATGGTGGGCGGTGCCGTCCGTGGCCGCCGCCCTCAGTTTGGCGGNAACATTGCGGGCATGAATGCAGTNCAACAGGCTGAAACTGAATTGAGTCGTTTGGAGTTACTCTCCAACACTGTCAACGCAGCACTGGCTGAATCACGGCAAAACCAACATCGAATGCGTGAGCGCCTAAATGCGCTCGGTAGCGACGATTCCAGCCTACAGTTGCGTGCATGGCAAGAGGACATGAAGCGAGCGAATACGGCTTTTGAGTCCGCTGAAGACAAGGTCAAGGTCTGCAATGCACAATTGATTGAAGCCAAGAATGTACACAAGAAGGTCCAAGATCGTGCGAATGAAGCGACACAATCCTATGAAGCCGCAGTCACAGCACGACAAACCGCATCCGACAACCTCCTTTCCTCATCACCCGAACACTTGTCTGAGCGCTTACGAGCCAGTGACGAATTACGTGCAGCCGCGATGAAGGCTAAGATTGATGCAGAGGGTCAGTTGGCTACCGGAAATGCGAATTCACAATTGCTTCAACAAAATGTCAGTGAAATCGAACGGCGAATTACTGAGCAAACGACCATTCTCGAGAAGGCCCAACTTCGAATTGAAGAACTCAACAATGAGATTGAATCCCTAAGTGGTGAGTTATCGACGGTGAGTGAGGCTCATGAGCAGGTGGCTGAAGAGCACCGCGAGTTGAACGAGCGCTCCAAATCTCTGAGAGAAGATCGCGCCGGAATTAAAGCCGCTTTGGAGCAGAGTAGTGCAAAGCGAGAGTCACTGCGTAATCGGTGTGATGAGTTGTCACAAGAGATCGAAAGTAAACATCGACTTTTGGAAGAACTAACACAAGAAATGGCCAGTCAAAACCTTGAGCCACTCAGTGAAGATGTCGATTTGCCCAGCGTTGGTGATGCAGAGTCCGGAGTTCGCAATATTGAGCGAAAGATTGCAAATCTAGGCGACGTGAACATGCTATCTATAGAACAGTATGATGAGGCTGAGGATCGCTTAAGCCGAATTGCAGATGATGCCAATGTCTTGCGAAAGCGACGTGTCGACCTCATCGAACTGACGGATAAACTGGAAGGAGAGCGCAAGTCGAGATTGACCACGGTCTTGTCGATTGTCTCCGAGAATTTCAAGCGAGTCTACCAGCGTCTTTCAGATGGTGGAAATGCAGAGTTGCGACTTGAGAATCCGAAAGACCCATTCTCTGGTGGATTGGAAATGTGGTGTCAACCTCGTGGGAAATCCAGCAAGAGCAAACTGAGCTTGTTATCGGGTGGCGAGAAATCAATGGCGGCTCTCGCCCTTATTTTTGCCATTCAGGACTACGAACCCAGTCCATTCTACTACTTCGATGAAGTCGATCAGAATCTTGACGCGTACAACGCAGAGCACATTGCCAGACTTTGCCGCTTGCGAAGTCAACGGGCACAATTCATCATGGTCACGCTACGCAAGGTCAGTCTGCAACTCGCGGACCATCACATTGGTATCACGCATGCAGGTGACGGCTGTAGTCGACGTATTACAGACTTCGACAGAGAGCAGGCGCTTGAAATCGGAGAAGCCGCTGAGGCTGAACTTGAGGCTGCAATGGACACGCTCAACAAAAAGGCAGATTTGACCAAGGATTTACCCGATCCATCAAAGATGGATTCTGTACCCGATGAATTGCCTGCACCCGCCAGTTTGGGCGGTTCAGTTCTCGACGGTGTTACTGTTGCACCCGAGGATGAGGCCGGAGATGTCATCGAAAACGAGGATGAAACTCTCTCTTCACTTGCAGACCGGGCCGCCGATGAGAAAGAAGACATGGAAGAGCGCAATGAATGGCAACGACAAGTCGATGCTTCGGTTGAAGCAGAAGAATCTGAAGATGAGCAGGAGTTGGAAACTTCTGCTGAGGTTACTGAAGTTGAGGAACAGGAGTGAGAACCATGTCTCTACTTGAGACCCGTGATATGCAGGCGACCATCGTCAAGCAACTTCTTGGCGAACAAGAAGATGCGAATTTGGACAAACATCGCTACATTGATCGTTTGGTTGAAATTGCAGATCTAGAAAGTGCTGAGCATCAAAGCTTGGTTGAGCCCTTCGATCGTTCTGTTGCACTTGTGTTTCAAATGTTCAACGATGCGACCTTGGACCCTTGGGATGTCGATTTGTCGATATTTATCGAGAAATTCAAAGAACGAACCAAGGACGCAGAAAATGTCGACCTTCCCACTTGTGGCCGATTGATTCGTATGGCCTGGCAAATCCTGCATGGTCAGGCTTCAACCCTTCTAGATCGCGCGGAACGTGCAGAAGAAGAGTGGGAAGACGATCCTTGGGCGATGGAAGGGTGGCAGACAGAGTTTGAAGATGAGGAATACAATTTCAGCGTTGGAATCATTACTGGGCAAACCACGGATTCACTTCCGGATTTATTGGACGGTCGAATCAAGCGTGAGGAAGGTCGCCCAGTCACTCTCACAGAATTGCTCATGTCTCTACAGGGTGCACATCAGCAGGCGGAGGAACGCAGAATCCGTGAACAGAGTCGAATCAAGCATGCGGCTGAAGTCTCTGAATGGATGTCCAATGTGACCACTCGGATGCACAAGGAGGACCTTGAAGACGACATTCGGCGCTGTTGGGAGGCCATTCGTGCCGCCAGCCCTGAAGGGGCACCTGTTACTCTTGTCCAAGTTGCAGAAAAACTCGCAGAACACTCTGCTGCACAAGGTTGGACATTGAATGAGGCAGAAGAAGAGGGCCAAGTGGCGGGTTTTGTCTCAGCTCTATTCCTCACACATCGNGGNTATACTGATCTCTGGCAGATGGAATATCCCAACGGCGATATCTTCCTTCAAGATAAACTGCCGAAGGCCAAGGACTTTGCAGAAGCATCGACTGAAATTGGCATTGGNCCCCGACTCGCTGATGGAGGTGATTTNNATGAGTGATGTAGATACTCGNACCATTCTGGAGGCCACTCTGTTCGGTGCCGGTCGTTCTCTNTCGGTGGAAGAGTTGTCTGAATCGATGCAGATCACTCCAGGGGAAGTCGTAGCCAATCTCGAATCCCTACAACACACCATGAAGCGACGACCAGGGGGCGCCTTGCAATTGACCAGNGTNAGTGGCCGTTGGGTGATGGAAGTNAAGCCNAAATTGGCGAATCACATNCCCTCTTCTTTCCGAACAGAAATCCCTCAGCGACTTCTTGCTGCTGCTGCACTNATTGCATACCACCANCCGATGGCTCAGAGTCAATTGGTTGANATGATNGGGCAACGTGCTTACGAACACGTCCGTGATTTGGCACACCTGGGCTTGATTGATCGTCGTCGTGATGGTTTGTCAAGGCGTTTGACCACAACTCGTCGTTTTGCAGAAATGTTTGGNTGCCCATANGCTGAGTCGAAGAAAGTTCGAGCTTGGTTTAGGGAACATGCAGCCAAGATGGGCATGGATGGGGCTGAATTGGCAGCCAGTTTGGGTGATGGAGATCAAGAAATCCAAGATGCNCCAGAANTNCCCGTCAGTGATGAATGGGATGANTCNAGTGCAGAAATCATCCAAGATGAAGAAGAGTGAATCACCCTTCTCGAAGNACCTTCAANGCATTCTCGATGGCTGCNGCAGTGATTCTTTCACCACTTGAGCGAATCATATCGACAACTGCATCGACTTCATGATCCTCTGCTCCGGCAGTGACGGCCATGTTTCGTGCATGGAGTTTCATGTGCCCGGCTTGAATGCCGACGGTTGCAAGAGCACGCAAAGCCCCTAGGTTCTGTGCTAAACCTGCGGCAGCCATGACTTTGGACAACTCATCTGCTGTTCGAGCACCCATCATGGCGACATTCGCCTTGGCGACAGGGTGCACTCTCACTGCGCCTCCAACCAGGCCGACGGGCATCGGCAATTCGATTGAGCCTACCAAATTCCCCTCGGCATCTTTTTCCCAGTGTGTCAGGGAACCGTAGGTCCTTCCATAAGATGCATATGAATGGGCACCAGATTCAATTGCACGCCAATCTTGTCCACAGGCAACGCCAATCGGAGATATGGCATTCATGATGCCTTTGTTATGCGTAGTTGCACGGAATGGGTCGGCAGCAGCGAAATGATATGCCTGCAGAATTCCATCGATGACTTCGCCTCCTTGAACTGCATCGCCCGAATCTGACATCTCTGCAGGTGTGAAAGTTGCACTGACACGAGCTAGCCGATGAATTGCCAAGTTGCTGATAATTCGAAGAATCACAGTGCCTCCAGTCAGGGCTTCAATGCGGGGAGCGATGGTTTCAGCCATGGTATTCACGGCATTCGCTCCCATGGCATCCCTACAATCAACGAGGATATGTGCGATGACCATGGGTCCTGATTGTGTATCGATAACACGTGCCTCAATATCCTTGCAACCACCTCCGAACTTGACTAAGATGGGGTCGACATCGTTACAGGCCCCAATTAACTCGTCTTTCGCCTCTAGAATGGCGGCTTTGGCAGAAAAGGCATCTGCACATCCTACGACTTGAATCTGGCCAATCATGATGGGTTCAGTATTGTTTGAGACGAAGCCACCTTTGGCATGGCATCTCTTTGCCATATTGCTGGCTGCCGCCACAACAGATGGCTCCTCTAGTGCAAATGGTACAATGTAGTGTTCTCCATCGATGATGAAATTGGTTGCGACTCCGACTGGGAGGGCCAATGTGCCGACCACATTCTCGATGATTCGATCCGCAGCAGCCTCGGACAATTCTCCAGTGGCGGCTAGGGCATCGACAGCCTCTTTGTCCAACCCGGCCAATTCGGCTACCAAATCTCTTCGTTCTTTGACACTGAGTTTGTAGAAACCCTTCAAACGGCTGTTTTCAACAGGCATGCGTATTCCTCGCCCCGCCCTCCAATTGACCCCTCTAAATGGTTGCGTGTACATCGACACTAGATGTGCGATTGGTGATGTATTCGGTGCAATCGGTAGTGAAGTGAAGCGTTAACAACGCGTTACTAACGCTTTAGATACGTTAACAACCCGTTAATTAAGCGTTAATCAGTAACTTATAGTAGTTTTTTTATTACAATAATCAGCGAAATTATGATTCGGTACCCTCTTCAACGCTTCCAAATCAATCTCTGAATCTGTTAGCATCGCGTTAACTTGTTAAACCCAAGTTCGGTTCGCACCCTCAGATGTCGAAATCCGCTACGAAGTCCCTGCACCTACCCCACATGCGTGCCAACCCCTTCTCAGCGAAGCCGATTGAGCCGAGTGACGTCGAATTATTGGTGGGTCGAACACAGCTGATGGCTGATTTACGGCAACACTTGCGCTTTGGTAGCCCTAGATTGATGATCTTGCTTGGAGAGAGGGGTTCTGGAAGAACCTCAATATTGCAGGCCCTCAGCAATCTTTCATCGACGAGCTATCCCTTCACATTCTATCCAGAAACAACACCTGCTCAAACCTTGCTAAATGAGATGTATTGCCGGATTGCAGGATATGACACGCCNTCNTCTACGAATACTTTAGTTGAAGAAATGGTTGCTAAATTGCAAGGGTTTAGCGGAGATTTACCGCTNATTTCCTTTGATTTCCCTGGTGTNAGTGGGGCGGAATTGGCNCAGGTGTTCGAACGTATATCTCCGNTNCTGGGGCGTTTACGGGCTTTGGTCATCGTTGCCTTGACTCCTGCACAACTATCAACGTGGTCCGAGAATCTTCAAACCCAATTCGATATCACCGAGCCCTTGTCGGATTTTGATGCCAGAACGACTCGTGCACTGATTGATCAACGAATGAGAAAGGTTAGCAAAGACGCCTGGCCCATTCAGCAATCTGTACTTGAGCAGACTCTATCTCAAACGGGGGGGCGCCCTAGCCGTCTGGTTCGATATCTTCGTGACCTGATTGATGCAGAACGTGGGGCCTCTACATCTTTCACTAGAAAGAGCGAGATGCTTGAGGCCATGAATTTGGAGCCCAATGATGCCAAAAATCGGATGCCTCCAACTGTAGAACCCTTAGAGGCACTTGATTCAGAAACTGATGTTATTGATGAATCTGAAATTGAATTTGACTGGGATGCCCCTGAAATGGAGCCCGAAATAGAGGAATCATTCCCTGAAGAACCCGTTGATAACGAGGCTGCTGTGGATGAAATTGAACCGGAATTTGAATTGCCGGCGTTTGAAATTGAAGATGAAACTCCTGTTGAGGAAGATTCAGTTGGAGGGGCCATTCTACAGATGGAACCTGGGACTGAACCGCCACCAGTTTCTCAGCATGCATTTGGTGGCTTGACTCAACGCCATCGCACTGCATCGGTTGAAATTGGCATTGAAAACGCGCTGAGGCCGAAGTCGATTGGCCCTTTGACAGCAAAGCCGGACCCCACCATGCGGATGCCGGAAGAAAAACCACAATTGGAATCCGAGGAAACGACATTCTGGGCTGCAGATTCATTGCCGGAACCCGAACCATTGCCAGAACCCGAGCCATTGCCTGAACCCAAACCCGTCATGGATCCGGTAGCCGCGAAGGCGATTGGGGAGAGTTTACGCAAGACTGCGCCTGCTCCATCATCAATCACATTGCCACTTGATTTTCAGCGTGTTTCGTCTCTAAGTGATGCAGAGATTTCGATTGTCGAGGCTGCGATTGCCCGAGAAGTATCTCCCTCCGATTCTGCATTACAGGCCTATCTTTCTGTTGGCCGTCCACGCTTGTCACAGATTTTCAATGGCTTGCATAAAGCCGGTATTCTTACAGTAAGAAAGAAGGGAAGAACTCGACTTTTCCGCATTTCAGATCAAGCAAAGGCACATTTCACTGATGGCCATATGGAGGCCTAAACATGACGGAAGAACGCTGGGAAATAGCGTGGAGTCACCAAGTTGAGGGTCGCGTAGGTGCGATTGCCTGTCTTGGCGAGGACAGTTTGATTGCTGCCGGTAGTGTTGTTCGACGACTGAATGCGGATGGAGACTTCCTCTGGCGTAGGGAATTTTCCTTTGACGTCTACCGCTTGGAACATGACGGCACGAATGTAGCCGTATTGGCCGGTACCGCATTTTTCTTGTTGGATTTGGCGACGGGTGAACCCTTGGGCGAAGGTCGTGCTGTAGCGGGAGGATTCAGGGATGTGGTGAGTCGACCCGGAGGCGGTTGGCTGCTTTCAGACAGGGGTGATCATATTCACCTGTTCAATCGACGAGGGCGAGGTATTCGTCGCCTACGTCCGGGGCCTTTGCAGAAAATGATTGGTTGGTTAGATCGGGAGATTTTGCTTGCGCAAGATGATGATGGTTGCCTACGGGCACTCCGCTTGGGGGGTGACGACGCACAACGTCGAATCGAAACCACTCGTTGGTCTTGGGTTTCACGTCTATATCGAGGCCGTTTATTGGTTCAACATGTCGATGGTAGTCTACAGGAGGGGGTGCCGAACCCATTTGGTTGGGATCGTATTGATCGCATTCCAGGGGGCGGGCTGGTCCCGATTCAGGCGGCTTGGACGGGAGAAGGCTGGTGGGCATTGGACGTTGCAGGAGATTTGATTCGATTGCCTCCCGGCGATGATGTCGAGCGGCGACCAGCCGGCGATTTACTTTCTTCAAACCATGCCGATCGAATGCTTTCGGCGACTCGCGACGGTTTGATTCGCATGTGGATTGGCCCCCATCTTGTCAGTCGTCGAAAATTGCTCTTTGAAGAAATTGCATCGGGTGAGATTCGTCGACTTGATTGGGAACAGCGTCAAGTNATCTTTGAAGCAGCCCGGGATGCTGAAGACTCCGGAATGATTAGTCGTGCAATTGAGTTGTACGAGTCCTTGGGTCGAGCAGAGGATGTCCGCAGGTTGATTTCGATTCGGGAGGGTGCGGATGTCTGAACCTCATGTTGAAGTCACCTCTGAACTCATNCAGCGATATCTGGGNCTNACTCAGGCTGCTCGAGACAAAGCGACACCGTTGTTCCCCTCGGAATCAGATGAAGGGAAGCGCTTGGCAACCATGATGCAAATGGCAGATTCCTATGCATCCGACGCAAGATGGTTTGTCGAACAAGGAGATTTGGTCCGAGCATTCGGTGCAATCAACTACGCTCACGCCTGGATCGACTGTGCTGTTAAAATCGGTCTTATGGACGGCCATGGTGATGATGAGATGTTCACTTTACCCTGAAATTTGCAATTTATGCAGGGGCCAGTTTGAAAAGGGGCGGTTTTACCGCGGTCGCCTATGGGTCCCATCGGTAAGCCACGTTCAGCAGAAGAGTTGCGCGAGATGCTTCGTGAAGCAGAGGAGCGCAAGGTGCTGTGGGAAAAACACTACCACAGTGCCAAAATGGATCAAAAGGCGAATGCTGAGGCCATTCGAAACATTACCGCACTTCGAGGGGTCATCAAGACGCTCCGTTGGACTCTAAACATGACGGATCAAAATGGGATACCCATCTCACATCCACTCGACTGATTCATTCAATGTATCTCAAAGCCTTCGATCCATGAACTTCAATGACGGAAGCATTGGCATTGTACAATCGATTCTTGAGATCTTTGTCGACGGTCAAGACAGGCCAATGGTGGTTGGTGGCTAGATTCAGCAGCTCATCATCGGTATGTTCGCCTTCTCCTGATACCAATTCAGCCCGCTCGGTGAGTATGCTGAGCAATAAATTCCGAGATTCTTGTTCGGCCAATCGCTCCAATTCATTCATCACAGATTGTGTGACCTTAATCTCAATTGGACCCAGTTGTTGTTGTAGGGCTAAATCGATATTGATTCTTGCTTCAACCACAGCCACCCAACCACAGGTGTCGATTAGAACGCCAATCACGGGCTTCACCCCGCGATGATGCCATGTCCAATGAGGCGCCAGCGACTTCCTACGCGGCGTGAAAGGGTAATTCTGGTACCCGAAAGTGCACAGATGGGTAGACGTAGGTTCAGAGTGGCATTCTTGCCTTTGACTGCAGATACGACACCAACGCTGGTTGCTGTTGCCGAATTGAGCATCAACATCTCACCGGGTTGCAGGGGGCGCACATTTTCTCCATCGCTATCTCCGCTGACCATTTGCTTTAGCAAATTCAGCGAAATATCCAGTGTTTCCCATACCGGGGGCAATTCACCAACCTTGGCCATCACTTGTCCAGACAGATTGTCCGACTTTGTATGGAATGGGTCTAGGGGCGTAGCAATACCACACAATCCACCCGCATGCACGGATTCTAGATCAAGGCCACCGGCTTGTACACTGGAGATTTTTGTTTCAATCGGTTCCCATCGCGACTTGTTTCCTTCGGTAATCTTTCGTCCAGGGGCAATGACAATGTCATCGCCTTCAGAGAAATTTCCTGAGACTACTGATCCGCCGATAATTCCACCTCTGAGTTTTGAAGGCCGAGTTCCGGGTCGATTGATGTCAAATGAGCGAGCAACGTACATCAGGCCATTTTCCTTCTCTCGCAAGTCCGGCGTAGGGATAATGTTCTCAATCGCATCGATCAGGATGTCTAGATTGACATCATGATGAGCACTAACAGGGATTATGGGTGCATTTTCAGCGATTGTACCTTCTAAGAATGACTTGATTTCTGCGTGCGATTCAATCGCACGCTCGCGACTGACCAAGTCAATCTTATTCTGAACGACTACGATGTTCTCGATGCCCGCAATTTCGAGTGCCATCAAGTGCTCTCGAGTTTGCGGCTGTGGGCACTTTTCATTGGCAGCCACCAAGAGTAGGGCTCCATCCATGATTGAGGAACCAGAGATCATCACGGCCATGAGTGTCTCGTGACCTGGTGCATCGACGAAGGAAACAGCTCGAAGCAATTCCTTTGCATCATCTTCCTTGCCATCGGGTCTCTTACCCATCGCGTAGGCTTCTCCCTTCTTGGTTCGATAGAATGCGGTGTCAGCGTAGCCCAACTTGATGCTAATGCCTCTCTTTCGTTCTTCTGAATGTGTGTCCGTCCATGTTCCGGACAATGCTTGGGTCAAGGTGGTCTTTCCATGATCTACGTGACCCACGAGCCCGATGTTCACTTCAGGTTGGCCGGGGAGCTGACGCTTCTTGGCCATCGGGTGTCACAGCTCCTATTCACTCCGCCCCGTCACCTTCTCCAGCATCGCCATCGCTGCCGGAGGAGAAAATGTCTGCAAGTGATTTGTTACCACTCTCGACAATCTTGAGGTTGATTTGGCGTGTGTCTGAGGAGATGACGTTTCCACGGAAAGCACGTCGCTTTCGTAGACCATCGTAGGTGTAGCGATAGCGGCCACCCTTCTTCTTCACAATTTTGTGGCCCTTGAAGCCGGTGGAAGGTGAGACGAGAATCTTCTTGCGTCCACCACCGTCTAGGTCGGCGCGCATGGGTGTCCCTGTCAAATCTGAGCCTCCGGTGATTTCTAGCTTGAATCCACCGAGTGTGACTTCACCATCACCAACGAAGATTCCGTCAACGGAATCGCCGATTTTCTTTCCTAGAAAATGGTTGTAGTTCGAACCGCTAATGTCGACCGCATACGACTTTCCGCCACTGGAGGGGTCGGTATCATTGACGACCGCTTTGAATACTTGTTCAGCCATGCTCAAACCTCGTGCGCCTCGGCGACAGTCGCCCCCTATAAGAGCGGTTCGGCCCATTCCACCGTAGGTGGTAGNTCGATATCTAGCGAAATTACGACTCTAAAGCATGCTCAAGACGTGCTTCTAACTGTCCAGGGAGGCTTTGTGGCATTGTGATGTGTTGCGTTCTTCCACGCCCCACGCTGGCGGTTGCAGTACGCGACTCCATNAATCCACGAGTCTCCAACGACTTGAGGTGCTTCCAGAATGTCGTGTATCCCCGGGGCTTGAGTTCATACTCCTCGCAGACGACATGGTACAATTTCTCTGCATCTCCCGAGGTCACTTCAGGATCCCGGCGAAGTCGGCGGCAAATCGCCAACAAAATCAATTGCTCATGTTGGCTAAGTTCATCCACCACACTGGGCTCTACGGCTCTACCTCTAGAGGCTGCATCTCTCTGCACGTGCATCGGTTCGACTTGTTGGAATCCTCCTTTCTCAGCCCGCATTACAGCGGCTTCAAGCAATTCGATTGCAACTCGNGCATCGCCGGTATCTGCTGATGCCTGTCCAATCAATGTAAGAATTTCCTCACTTACGGTGCCTGTACGTGTCGAGAGGGCTGCTCGTTGAGATGCAATGGCCTTGAGTTGCTCATCCGTGTAGGGTTTCAGCCTCAGATGATTCGAACGTCCAAAGCGGGATATGATGGCTCCCTCAAGCTGATCCAAGACTTGCTCTTGGCTCACAAGAATGAGGGATAGGGTTCCAGCCTCATTCCGCCCCTCATCGATTCTAAGCAGTTGGTAAAGAAGGTCCCCTCCATCTTTTCGAAGCAAATGGTCGACTTCATCGAGAATTAGCAACATGTGTTGATTGCGCGTTCTCAGGTTCCTTCGAATCCCTTGGATGACTTCAGATGCCGAGAATCCACGNTCAGGATGGCGNTCATCCAATGAGGTTGCAATTCGCTGTAGGACTTGAGATGTCGTGGGGTGGTTTCGGCAATTCACATGAACGGGTTGAATGGTTCGCACAGTCGAGAGATGTCGCGACAAATCATCGGCGAACGAGCGACTGAGGACGGTTTTTCCACTGCCAACATTGCCNGTGATTACTGCACGACAAGACATTCCTGGGGTTCCAATGGATGCGAACATCCCTGCCAATTGCTCCTGATCGCCCTCNCGACCGACGACTTTTGGNGGCACCCANTCATAGGAAAGGGGCGCTGCATCAAGCAAGATGAGGCCCGCTCCAATCCGATTCAGGTATTCAGCCATCGATGGCTCCCANTGTTGGCTGTTCTTGAAGATATGGAATGCCAAGCGCGCATNCACCCCCGATGGCGTGATGNGCAAGGNTACGGAANTCACGGAATTTCATCGAACTGATATCCGGTTTCCCACTGCTTCTCTCCCAGTGCGACCTCAAGCTCAAATGGTGTNATCAGTGGCTTGGCATAGCGGACCGAATCGTCAATGGCAATACGTGGGCAAGCCGTATTGACGAAAGCATCGACAGGATAGAAGTCAATCAATTCCGGGCCTACGTGCTCGAGGGCGAGCAAATATCCCTTTTTCCCATGCTTTTCCAAGATTTTCTTCATCCTCAAAGCAAGTGTACGGCGCATTTGTCCCGGCTTTTCTCCAATCAGGATTCCAAAGGTTTGTGCTTGATCACAAGCCATGATGAGTCCAAAGCGCTGTCGTAGAATNCGCTCAATCCTCTCAAAGGACATTTCTTCAGCATCTCCCGAGTAAGGATCTAGCATNGCAAGCGGCTTGCCTGTGTGGAGTACGAGTCCAATGGGGTGGAAGTCACCACTTCCAAGGAAAAGATAGTGTCCAATGTCATCTTGATCTCCCGAATAATTGCACCCTAATACTTGTCCGGGGAAGGTTAGGCGTGCGCCACCTACAGGTACTTCTACCTCAAAACCAGCGGCTTCAAGGCGTTCTTTGTAATCAAAAATCAGGTGCAGATGTTGAATGCTTCCAACCAAGCCAAGCTTCGTCCCTGTCAGGGGTGCGACGCGACCCACTGCGTCGAGAAAGCGATCTTGTGCATCCTCAGCGGTAATGTCACCCTCAGTTTGTGCATTGGCAAGTCTTTGAACCGCGATTGCGTGGTGTTCTGCGAGAATGGGGAGAACGGGGTCGATGGCGGGGTCGCCATCGTATGTGACATTGATGAATTGCGTGGGCATCCCAGAATCGATATTCATCTGGGAGTGTCCCATGTGTGCAACCAATTCAACGCCCATCCGCTGCATCTTGTCATGGACCAGGTCGCAGGCTCCATAGCAAGGGTCTGCAGCGAGAACAATCTTGGCCGAAGTCTCATGCTCTATAGCATCCATCATATCCAAAGCCTGCATCTTCAATCCCTCAGGGACTTGAAGCGCAACGAGACGGTTGTCATTCGACTTGATCCGCTCGATCAATTCGTCGAGTTCGAAGTCGTGTCGGTCCATGTCCATGGAATCGCCTCAACCTGCCGTTCAACCACTCATTGATGAATCCACCCTACGGGTGTAACTATTCGATGATGACTACTTTGTCGCCTTGCATCTGGATTTTGACCAAGCTGTTCAGGGTCCAATCGCCATCTGCTCGAATCTTATCCATCCCATCACCCTTCTCAAAGACAATCCAACAATCTTGAACAATCGCACCGTTGGAATCAATGGCCTTGAGAATCGGATGTAGGGTGCCTCCAGTACTGACGACATCATCGACAATCAAGACTCGTGTACCCGGTGCGATATCATTGAGGAAGATTTGGCCCTTTGAGTATCCTGTGGATTGGTCAATCGCAACTTCTCCGGGGAGCCCATACGCACGCTTACGCCCAACAACAAGTGGTTTACCACTTGACAAGCATAGAGCAGCTGCCAAAGGAATGCCCATGGCTTCAATACCCAAGATGATGTCAATACAATCCCAGTCCACATTCTCCGAGATCAAATCACGGGCTGCAGCAAGTAATTCAGCAGATTGTCTAGGAACGCCATCTGAGAGTGGGTGGACAAAGTAAGGATAACCTTCCTTCCATACGACGGGGGCGTTTACCACACTTTCTTTGAGCAATTCAACGCGCAAGTCCAGCGTCGTTGTCTCCTCTACCATGATTAGGCGAAGCGTCCCTCGGTTTTGAACAATTTGTAAACCAAAAAAAAGCCCCCCAAGGGCGCCGAAGCGCCCTTGAGGGACATGTGTGTTATCTTGTGTTTGCTTTTCAGAGTGGATTTACTTACTCTTCTTCGCCAGGGATGTTCTCGTTGATGATGTTACCCAAGAGGGTACCAGCACCAAGGAACACACCATCCAACAACCATGGTAGTGCCACGTTTACAGTGTCACCAGCCTCGTTCATGAGAACTGAAGCCATTTGAGTTGCGGACTCGAAGTTAACGATGCTCGTCATCATCACGATTGCAACAGGCATTGCCCAGCGGCTGTCAACAGCCATAACTTGACCGAGAACTGCACCAGCAGCGATCAATCCAAGAGTTGCGCCCATGTTGAATTCCCAGGCAGTTGTGCCCCAGAAGTCAGTTCCCATGGCCGAGTGTAGGGCTGCTGCATCTGCATAGCCAAAGATGCTGTCGTGCATCTGGCTAAGCAGGACGTAAGCCACAATACCACCGACAATTTGCATTGCCAGTGTGATACCTGTGTTCATCCAAGCATCAGTGTCGGACAAGTTGTCTGTGCTCGACATCTGCTTCATCCATGTAATCTGTGGCAGGATGTCTGCGCCCTTGAACGCCATCCATGCTACAGTCAGACCGACAACGCCCATAATACCAGCAAGACCCATTCCAGTTGCATCACCTGGAAGACCAGCATCGGTCTTCAGTGTTACACCAAAAATAAGCCAAGTGACAGCAAAAGCACCGCCCATCTCGGTCATCATTTTCTTTACATTTAGTTCCATTTTCATTCACCTTTTCATTCTCGCATCCCATGCGATTATCAAGGTAAGCCGTTCAATCTACTTATGAAAGGTTCTACTTACATGCCGCAAAAAACGTAGATTTGACGGGTTTCTAGAAAAAGCCGATTACCTAGGTGAAACTAGGTGTAGTTGACTACACCGCCTAGTAAAAATCAGACGAGTCCCTTCAGATGCTCGTGTCCCTTGACAACCTTGGTTGTGCATGGGCTTGGAATTTTCATGCTGGCCTTGCGAAGTGCATCCTTAGCAGCCATGAAGTTCTTGGGTAATGTTGAGATTGAAATGACGGTGGTGCCACGCTTGCAGCGAGCAGCAGTTCCAACGTTCTTGCCGAATGCACAGCGCATTCCCTGGGATACACGATCTGCACCGGCTCCAGTCGCCTGCTTGTTTTCACGAAGGATGTGGTGTGGGTAGACGTGAACTCGGAGTGCATAACCATCTTGACCTGCAACAGCTCGAATGGTCGCATTGGAAATCACACGTGCTGCCTCAAGTGCGGTATGGCGAACTTGGCAGCTTTCGTCTACAGTCATGTTTAGGATGACAGGAAATTCATCCGCTTCAGCGGCTTTTCGATTTCCCATGTGGAATCGCATGATACGATTGTTTGGCACACCACCGGTGTACTTTCGTCGAGTGTAGGCTTGACCCTTTAGTCGGCGGTACATCTTTGCGGGTTTACGTGCCATAATTGACTCCCTCGGGGCACGGCCACCGACAACCCGTATATGAATCCATCCAGCCACCTACGGTGGCAAATCACACTGGATAGAGGACATGTTCTTCAACTCTCTAGGTCACAGAGGTGCCGTGACAAACGTCGTTGAGCGCCTGTTTTCATTCGTCGACTCNCCCGCAGAGCGACCTTGGGTTGCGATGGGTGCGCTCGCGATTTTCATTCTGCTGGGGGCCGGATGGGTCAATCAGGCACAGGTTTTGCCCGGTGTCTCGACGACGGAAACAGGCCTAGAAGGTCCGGTTGTCGATGTAATCTGGGATGAAAACGGACATCATGCGCTAGCNCTGGTTGACAGTGGAGACGAGTTGGCACTGATGCTCAGNGATGAAAGTGGAACTTGGAGTGAGNTTCAATGCAACTGCAATGCCACCGCAATTGGGGGNTCAAGCAGNCTNTGGCTTGTGGGGGGNGAAGATGGTTGGTTTGGTGTNATGATTCCAGGNGACAATGATATTGCTCCACGTTCACTAAATTGGCAAAGCCCCGCCCCAGACATCGTCTCACTTGATGGACAACTGGCCAGTGGATGGTTGATTGCCGAAATGGCCACCTCACGTACTGTGTATTCGTGGAGTGGGCTGAATGTCAGTGAGGGCGCGACCTATCCAATCAACGACATCAGCCTTGATGAAATCGAATCCGTATCGGGTGGNGCACTTATCATCGGNCATGATCAAACNAGTAACCCTGTCCTGGGCCTCTCTTCTGAAGTNCTGATTGAGGNGGANCGAAATACGNCTGGNCCTCCNATNTTGACNNTGCTTCACAGGGGTGCAGGNGCNCCACTTCACACNATNATNCCNGTCGACGGTCACTTTGAAGGATGCATCCAGAATTGTTTGATTGCTGTGGTGGGAGGTGGTGATTCAATTTATGGAATTACATCTGACAGCACAGTGGGGCGAAATATGCANCGTATNGCCGGNTCTATAGAAGTAAATACAATCACAATGGACTCCCAGAATATGCTTTGGTTCAAGAGTGAAAATGGACTTTACAATTTGGAGATTGGTGATCAAAATCCAACTCTNGTAAAGTTGCCNGATGGAACGCCCAGTGATTTGCACTCAGCCTCAATGGCCGGCGACAATGTCGTGATGTTCAGCGAAGAGGGAGACACTCGAGTAACCATTGATCCGATGGCCCAGCAATCACTTCTTCGCAGTTTGTCACTATTGGGTGACTTGATTTTGGTCATGACNTTTGTCGCCTTTTTCGGATTTGGCGGATATGCCTTGCTTCGAAAGCACGAAGTCCTCTAGTTGTGATAGTTCACGGTTCCATGCCTTGTCAGAGGGATATGGTCGCTTCTACAGAGCGAATCGGCGTTCACGTAGTGAACGAGCCGCGTGATTCATAGGCTGCCTCAAAGGTTGGTCAAGTCCATGGCCAAGGGACCGAGCATGCTGGACCAGTATGCGGAAATCAAGGCCGAGCATCCAGATACGGTTCTGTTTTTCAGAATGGGTGACTTCTATGAGATGTTTTATGACGACGCAGTCGCCGCTTCAGAGGTCTTGGGAATCACCTTGACGAGCCGTGACAAGAATAGTGACAATCCAGTTCCGATGGCTGGTGTCCCTTGGCATTCGGTCGAGGGTTATCTCCAGAGGATGCTGCGAGCCGGATACAAGGTGACCTTGTGTGAACAGGCTGAAGAATTGCAACCCGGTGAGAAAATTCTCCGCCGGGTAGTGACTCGAGTATATACACCCGGCTCACTTTACGAAGAGGAATTGATTGGTGAAGACGGCAGTGCTCTACTTTCAGCGATTGTTCTCAAAGGCGATTCACTCGGTATTGCGGTGATGGATCCATCGAGTGGTCGTGCATCTTCAACTGAGTTTGATGGCAATGACCGGTTTGAACGATTGCGGGATGAATTGCTACGATGGGGGCCAAGAGAATTGGTCATGAGTGGAAAGGATTCGAAGCAGGACGCGATTCTTGGCCTTCTTCGAGAAACTGACGGCCTTGTACTGAGTATCCATGATTTGCCGACCAAGGGTCGACTTCAAGCCCTGAGAAATGTGCTTGAAATGAGTGACCTGGGGAGCCTTGACTTAGACTCTAGGCCCTTGGCAATGGAAGCTGCTGGATTGGCTACAGCATATCTGTCCAAACTCCATCTTGTTGACGCGGTTCCACTCCGTGAAATTCATCTTGGTGCTGATGCAAATCATATGCTTCTGGATCAAACCACCCTTCGCAACCTCGAATTGGTCCAAACCTTGTCCGGAGAAAAGGTCGGTAGTTTGCTTCAGGCCATCGATGCAACACAAACTTGGATGGGCCGGCGTCTGCTTAAGGAATGGCTTCTCAGGCCGTTAATGGATGCCTCCGAAATCGAGATGCGTCACGCTGCAGTCGGAAGTTTGGTCAATGCAAACCGACGATTGCGAGAAATCCGTGCGAGNCTCAAAGCGATGCGAGATTTAGAGCGCCTTTCGACTCGGTTGGCTTACAACCGTGTAAACGGTCGAGATTTATTGGCAATTTGTGATTGCCTTTCACGAATGCCGACATTGCAAGCATTGCTGCAGGAGTCGGATGATCCTCTGTTGAACGATTGCGCCACAGGATTGAGCGATCTTGAATCATTGAAGGAAGTAGTTCAGGATGCTCTACGCCCTGAGCAGCCAGCATTAATCCGGGAAGGTGGTTTGTTCCGAGCGGGCTATGACGAACAATTGGACGACCTTCGGACCAAGGCAGGCAAAGGCACCAGTTGGCTTGCTGAGTTGGAAAGCACACAACGTGAACAACTTGACATCCCAAGCCTGAAAGTCAAGTACAATCGACAATTTGGATACTTCATTGAGGTGACTAAAACCCATTTGGACAAAGTTCCAGAAGATTGGATACGAAGGCAAACAATGACCAATGCTGAACGTTATGTCACTCCTGAATTGAAAGAATGGGAAGAAATCATCTTGACTGCGGATAGTCGTGCCAATGCCATTGAATTCAAGCTATTCTGTAGCCTCCGTGACGAGGTCAAGGCGGTGACCCATACACTCTCTGAAATTGCGAGAAAAGTTTCGACTGTGGATGTTTTGAGTTCCTTCGCTCATCATGCTAGACAGCGTTCTTGGACCCGACCGCAGATTGTAGACGATGATCGATTGGACATTTCTGGGGCTAGACACCCCGTGCTAGAGGCAGATGGCCGGTTTGTACCCAATGATGTACGCTTTGATGCAAAGCGACGTTTCTTGCTACTGACTGGCCCCAATATGGGTGGTAAGTCGACCTATTTGCGCACTTCTGCCTTGATTTCGATTCTCGCCCAATCCGGCTCCTATGTTCCTGCCACCAAAGCTCGAATCGGATTGGTCGACCGTGTCTTTACTCGAGTGGGGGCTCACGACGACCTCCGTCGAGGCCGTTCGACCTTCATGATGGAGATGATTGAAGTGGCGCACATCCTACGTCGTGCGACACCAAATAGTCTGGTTCTTCTCGATGAAATCGGACGGGGTACTTCGACTTTTGACGGCCTCGCAATCGCTTGGTCTGTCACCGAAGATATCGCTCGAAGAATCGGCTGTCGAACGCTCTTTGCAACTCACTACCATCAACTGGTCGGTTTGGCTGATGAGGTCCCCGGGCTGCACAATATCCATGTTCAAATCGCCGATTCAGGTGGTGAAATCACTTTCCTCCATACCATTGCTGAAGGCCCTTGTGATGATTCCTATGGTGTACAGGTGGCTGGTTTGGCTGGGCTACCTACTCCGGTCGTTGAACGCGCACGAGACCTTCTCTTATTCCTTGAATCACAAGCACAGGGAGCCCGAGCGGGTGAAGGAGGTGTTCCGTTGCAAAGAGAGGCTGGACAATCTTCACTCTTCGGATGGAGTCGAAGTCCACCCACTCGGATTGTGGAAAAAGCATCTGAAGTGGAGAATCGTTTGTCCGAAGTCGACCCAGACATGCTCAGTCCACGAGATGCGATGGATTTGATTTACGAATTGCGTGGTATGCTGAAAGAAAGGCACGAATGGTTGGAGGAGTGAGATGACTGTAACTGTAGACGATCGTCGACCCATTGTGCAATTGGACGATGATACAATTGGTCATATCGCGGCTGGAGAAGTCGTTGAACGCCCAGCCCAAGTAGTCAAAGAATTGGTTGAGAATAGCATTGACGCCGGTTCGTCTCGAATTCGTATCGAAATCGATCGAGGCGGTTTTGACCGAATCGCTGTAATCGATGATGGAGCAGGGATTGCCACAGAAGAATTGGAGTTGGCCGTCACTCGACACGCAACCAGCAAACTGTCGACTGCAACCGACTTGAGTGCCATTCACACACTTGGATTTCGAGGAGAGGCCTTGGCCAGTATCGGTATGGTCAGCCAGCTCAAGGTNTCAAGTCGAACGGCAGAATCTGATGGAATGTCAATTACAGTGAGTGATGGAACAAAGCACTCCATAGAGCCGATTGGAATGGCACCCGGGACCATCATCGAAGTATTGCATTTGTTCGCCAATATTCCGGCTAGACTCTCTTTCCAAAAGCGCCCTGCTACAGAATCNTCGGCCATCGTTGACATCGTCGTAGCACAGGCAATCTGCAACCCGAGCGTTGGATTTACAGTCAGCATCGATGGACGGATTGTTTTGGAAACACCGCCTGGAGTTGAGGCTACAGATCGACTGTTCGATTTGATTGGAGCTTCGGCTGAACAATTGGTTCCACTCCGTTGTTCCCAAGAAGATGCCAATGCACCAGGAGATGAGGAGTGGTCCGGGTGGATTTCTCCGCCTGAATTGAACCGTTCCAAGGGGGATGAAATTCACATTATCATCAACGGACGGCCGGTGGCCAATTCTCCCTTTACACAGGCGATTCGGCGTGGATACCATACTCGATTAATGGTCGGGCGCCATCCGATTTGTGTACTCGAATTGAATCTCCCTGCCGATGAGGTCGACGTCAATGTCCACCCCACCAAAAGAGAGGTGCGCCTCAAGAATTCTTGGCGAGTATTGGAACGTTTGGAGCGGTCGATCAAACATACATTGCTAGAATTGCCTACTGGCTCAATGACGCCTGATACCAGCCCGATTGAATCGGTCTCGGTCTCGGTTGAATCTCCAAAGAAAGGCAACGAACCACTGCCTGTTTGGGCCCAGTCTGCACAGACTAGAATCACCTATGCTGGGCCGGTTGAAAAGCCCGTAAAGAAGGCAGAAGTTAAGGTAAGTGAGTCACCACTTGTTCAGCAAACACTTCCCGATTTAGGGGTGGAAAAAATTGCTCCTGCCCTATCCAGTGCAGAGCGTGACCTACACCGTTGGTGTACGGGTGATCACAGTGTGTCTCCACTCTCTGAGCCCAGTCCTTTAGAGGTTCAAGTTACCGACATTCCCGAGATGATTCCATTGGCTCAATTTGCAGATTCATACATTCTTGCACAGGGTGCAGATGAATTGTTCATTATCGATCAGCACGCCCTACACGAGCGAGTTCGATACGAGCGCCTTCGAAGCAACATGGCGTCATGGGAAAGCCAAGAACTGGTTGCACCAATCGCATTGGAATTCAGCGCATCAAAATCCGAAACTCTGCGTGGGAATCGAGCAAAGATGAGCGAGATTGGATTTGTATTTGACGAGGAACTCAACCTGGTTGCGATTCCACAATTGTTACTTGGCAGTGAACGATTGGAATCTTTCATTTCTGACGTGCTTTCTGAATTGGAATCAGGCGCCCAACGATTGGACACGGTTGAGAGTCTTGCAGACGAGATTGCCTTCATGAAATCCTGTCGAGGAGCGGTTAAAGCGAACCAGCAACTGTCTTTAGCAGAAATGCGGCGTTTACTTGCAGACATGCGCACCATTCCCAATCCATGGGCCTGCGTACACGGTCGTCCCACCGTTTTGCGAATGAGTTTGGATAAATTGGACGGTCACTTCGGCCGTCACGGCTGAAGGAATCCCAGGAAATCAGGGAATGAGACTTGATGCAATTCTGCGCCTTCAATTTCAGCGCCGACCTTTGTGGCCAATACAGCTGCAGTCATCTGCATTCGATGATCTCCAAATGTTGGGACAGTCGATGTTGGGGACTTGGGAAGTTGTCCGCCCTGAATCGACAGTCCATCCATCGTACACTCTACATTCATTGAAAATGAAGCAAGCATTGCTGCTGTTTGTTCGATTCGATTGGTTTCCTTGTGTCTTGCATGGCTGGCTCCTGTGATTGTGCCCCCTCCGCCCAAAGCCATGGCTGCAGCCAGTGGTGTGATCAAATCATTGGCTCGGGACAAATCGATGACTTGCTCTTTGTTGAGATCGATATCCTGGAGAAGTTCTGCGCCAATCGAGTCTTTCGGTGAAACGAAGGGCATCTGGAGTGAAGTACTGTGCAATCTTTCGTAGAGTTTCCAAAACGCAATGTGAGAGGCATCGAAAGGAATGTCGACATTGGATGGTGCCTCACATTTCCAAGGCTGGAAATGCCAATCTCCAAGCTTATTTTCTGAACCACATTGTGCTGCTATTTCAAATGAAAGTTGAGCGTGCCTTAGGCTTACAACATCACCTTCTATAGTCAAATCTAGCGCCTTTTTCCTCGCTGGCATCGAAAGCAGAATTGCAGATATGTGCTGNCTGGTTTTGCTCCCNTCGATTGAGAGTTGATCTTGGCTAAACGGGCCTTGAATTCTCAAGGGCAGACTCTGTTGTTCCGATGGGAATTCTACGGCAACACCCAATGATTCCCAGAAATGACGATCAATTCGTGAATCCAATGTTGAGTCACCGGTGATTGAAATCNCCTCTCCTTTCCGTAAACAGGCAAAAGAAAGCAGACGGAATGCTGTACCCGAGTTGTGTAGGTCGAGGGTNTCNGTCGGTACTGAGAACCCATCGACNCCAACTCCNTGCACNGTCCATGTGTGGGNCTCAANATCAATTNGAACTCCCAATTGAATCAATGCGTCTCGCATGGCGCAGGCATCGAATGCCGCTCCATTCACGTTGGCAATCCGTGTCACTCCATCGCTCTGAGCNGCCATCAGTAGCCATCGAATCAAATGGCTCTTCGAAGGGGGNAGNCCNACCTCTTGGATGGNTTCGTNGGTCGCATTGACNACAAAAGNGCCTCCACCTGGATGTCGGTCCACAGCCTTGCGAATGGGACCTTACTCATCATTCCGTCGCTGGCAAAGGCAGCGCAGCGAGTTCGGTCACTCCGCCGGATGGGCTAATCGAACGGACGTAAATTGTCCACCCACCTTCATCGGTTCCGGTCGCCGTTGCATTGATCACGAAGTAGTCTCCTCGGTTGACGGTGAACGAAGCATCTCTGTCGTGGAAGGTCACAGGTTCCCCTACCGCACCGTAAACATCCGCATCACTGGCATATCCCGTAACCGATGTCGCATTGATTCCAGCGGGGGGAGTCAAGGTGAAGGTGACACTAGAGGTGTACAGATTCTGGGATAGATCGGTAAAGCGAACCACTTGGTACCCATTGTCCAAGGCCCTGACACTCATCTTCGCGTAGGGTTCACCCTTGTCCGGGGTTGTGATTGCATCGTCGACCAAGAGGTATACAGCGCTGGCAAGCAAGACGGTAATCGCCATCAAGAGAACGGTGGCAATTACAGGGCTCACGGCCTGCTCATCACCGACTCGCTCGCGTCGCATCAACCACCGAAGGTGGCCAGGGCTCTGTAAATACACCGGCACACGCAAGCGAAAGTGTTGCGAAAAAAAG
>PBPV01000059.1 GCA_002724815.1 Methanobacteriota archaeon
TTCGAGGTGACCATCCAGCCTCACGGAGTTCTTTCAGAGGCAATGATTCAACAACCCCTGTTAGTGCACCCGCCTCATTGAAGGTGGGCAATAGAATAGTGATTCCTCGTTTCATAGATTTCTCACCTCCACCCAATGAATCCACAATCCATTCNAATCCACTATTCGGTCACTTCGCCCGGAAAATCCGGCGGGGTCAATCCATCGATCCTGTTCTACANTNGCTGTGATGTGAACCTCAANATCCCCCAAGTAATTACTGTGGTGTAAGACACTCAAGGTCGTCACCCCTCGTTCNGGTGTGNCGTTCGTAGAACTACAGTTTGCGGTACCTAAATCACAGACGGCCATCGAAACGTGAATTTCTCCGGGCACCGTCATTTGCAATGTAATTCGGAGGTCNGAATCCCTGTGTTGTCGTGGGACTTCTATGGATTCAAACTCAAGCCCNCCTCCGCTNAGGAATGCGGTATGGTTCGGTCNTATCCCGAGATGTGAAGAATCGGCATAGGCCCACGGATCTGAGCGCCATTCACAANCCTCGATGCATTGACTTTGACTCGGGAATACGGTAACGCTGGTTTTTCTCGAAGCCTCACTCGGTGCGGCTTCAAATTTCCACAAGCGACTACCCTGTTCCTCATTCATGATGGTCCAGTGATCACTTTCAGAGAGGACATGTCCGATTTGTCCCCGAGGTGAAGTGGCTGCATGTGTGATTCCTAACGCCAAAATTCCCTCGACATCATCTCGTAGAATTGCCCTTTCAGCATCCCATTGAACACGCTTTTCAACAGTCAACAAACCTAGACTTGGAAAACTTGTCAAGCCCAATTCAGGATCAGCATCATACAGAATGCCCCAGTGTGCGGTTTCAGTATACAGAATCGCGTCATCAGGCAATTCTTCGATCGCCTCGATTAAGGCACGATCCCCGTTGGTCTGAGCCTCCAACTCTGGGTGATTGCTCATCTCTATCAATACAATGTGGGCGATGAGAATGAAAGTTAGTGCAGTTGCCATCAACTTTTGAACCGGCCGTTTTTCACTGGCGAGTGGGATTTCAAGTTCAAGTAAATCCATGCTTGATCCATCAAGAATATCCTCATCAGAATCATCCAATGGCCGCTCTCTCAATCGAGGGGTTAATCGGGGCACTTTGGCTAATCCCACGCCTGCCAAGACGGCCAAAGGAATGTGGAATGCATGCAATGCCATGGAATAGAGCATGTAGGATGTCAATGTCAATACTGAGATTCCAACCACACCATCCAACAGATGAATCCAGGTGAGCATCCACTGCATGGCCACCCACAATCCCAACAACCAGACTTCGAATGATGCATTAAATCGCCACAATGTCCACGCTGCCAAACCCAGCAAAAACGGTCCATTGAATATCAACAGTGGCAGCCCTCCTTGCCAACCGTATTCAGCCCAGACGGGTGTATCCAACATTCTCGGGGCAAAAATTCCCAAGACCGTGATTCCTGCAATGCCCAAGACGACGGCTGAAATGATCGCCAATCTTCCCGAATGTGCATTCTCCCGTTGTGCGGACCAACGATGACTTGACAACCAAGCAAGTAACAATGTTCCAAGGTAAAGTGAACCTGTTGGATGAATGACACCAACAAAGGCGACACCAAAGGCGAAGAGGAAATCCATTCGCTTGCTCCGTTCCCGGGGTGGCTTGACCAATACCAAGAGCCCCAAAACGAGTCCCAATTGACTGGCTACCGTTGGGTACCCACTGTCGAAAGCCTTGGCGAACAATGCCGGAGCCAAACATAGTGCCAACAATGTCGTCGCGGACGCCCCCCATCGATCGGCCGCTCCCGCAACGCCCCACAGGACAGCCAACAATGACAACTGACCGAGTAGGTGAACGGAATCATTTGGGGACATCCCGGTGACCTGCTCGAGAAAAGCAGCGAGTGCAGGAAAGGCGGGTGGATAGGTCCAACGTCCAACGTTTGGCTCAGGCAACAACAACGAACCGGTTTCAGCCAAACGATGAGATAAGGTTGCAAATCCCAACCAATCTACACCCATCGGTCGCTGCATAATGAGTAAAGGGGAGAGACAAATCATGGCTGAAATCGCCAGTGCATAGGGCAGCCAATCAGGACGCCCGGTCTCAATCAATGCCGCATGTTTTCGCTCGGCAATCACGTCTTCCTCTAACTCAACCGTACCGGCTTCGGCCTCAGCCGCGTCCTCAATTTCTTCCAGCCGTTCCCATGCCGATAAGCGTCTGACACGGACACTTTCACGTTGCCAACCCAAGGTTGCAGAGAGTATGTTGACCAATGAGATGCATAGAATCAGGGCTCCGAGCGAGTGCTTTCCAAGAATCACGACAAGCCATCCCGCCAACCCATACAGGACCAGCAAACTGGTTGCTGGAAGAAGCATCATCTGGCGTAATTGATCCGCACCNGGGTCTAGAATCCGAATCAATGCGAGACCGGGAATCATCCCGAGGCCGATGAGGAGAATGGTTCCGAGAAGAATTCCGATTAACCCCGACTCCAATGTGTCGCCTCCTATGGAGGCGACGTCAGGACTCCACACTTGAAGCCGGTGCATCCGAAGAAGTGTTGAGGGTGAGTTTTGTCGGCACGCCATGACCGGCATCGATTTCGGCGCAGAAGATTGGCATCCAACCGTTGATTTACCCGAATTTTACGATGTCCTCGATCTCTCCGGTTCCACCGAAAATGTGCGCATGAGTGAGTTCTCAATCGGTAAGTACGATGAAATTCGCAACATCTACACAACCGAATTGTTCGCTGGAGGTCGAACCTTACACATTGGACTCGATATTGGGGGTCCTGTAGGGACGCCCGTCATGTCAGTTGCCGATGGGACCATCGCATTTTCAGGGTACAATGCTGCGGAGGGAGACTACGGACACACTGTCATTGTTCATCACACGATTCAAGAGCAAAATCTGTGGATTCTATATGGTCACTTGAGTGCCGCCTCAACGGCAAATTGCATTGCAGGAAATCCCGTCTCAAAAGGAGAGGTCATCGCTTGGCTCGGAGACGAAGATGAGAATGGAGGTTGGCCTCCACATTTACACTTTCAATTGTCATTGCTTGAGCCACATACCCACAATTTGCCGGGTGTTGTTCACCCGGATGATCGGGACCGTGCCCTTCGAGATTTTCCGGACCCGAGATTGGTGCTCGGTCCCCTTTACTGAGACAAAAATTCCTTCAGTCCAACAATCGGGCCGATTGCTGTTGGGTCTTTCCCTCGAAGTAAAGCCACTGCACAAGACAACCAATCCATCAAGATCACAGCATACAGGAGGGCTTCTAGATGCGATTCGCCTTCACACATCAATCCCCAAGTGGGTTCTACCGTAATGTTGTCTAGATACCAATCGAGACGCATTTCATTTCGTTGGTGAGTCCCGTCCCATGTGAAAATCAGTAGACTTTGGTTTTCAGCCGCTTTCTCTTCCCCCCAAGCCACAATCTCATTGTGGTTCATTTCGGGGATTACATGACCTCGAGCAAAGATGCCACCATTTTCATTCAATTGACAAACGGCTCTGTATGCCGTGGGTGCCAAAGACTGGGTTGCCAACACACTGACGTTTCGATTCAAAATCGACTCTGCCATTTCTCCGATGACATCGTCACCTTCAGAATCGGTAAAATCACAGGCCTCAACAGCCTCGACTAGTCGTTCAATCATGGAATCCAAATCATCGGGAGGGCTGGTAATTCCAAGTTTCCAAGAAAGGGCCACTTGGGCCCCGAAAATGTGTCCAAATGCGGACCGTGGTGGTTGTCCGCCAGGCAATTCGATCCAGATTTGATTGGAATTTTCGAGCAGGGTTTGCAGTGCCCCACCTGATGACATTCCGACAACGGAGCAACCCAGACCTATGGCAGCTTCAGTCGCATCGATGGTCTCCTCNGTATTTCCCGAATACGATGTTGAAAGGACCAACCACCGCTCTGAAACCCATGTTGGTAAATCGTATCCNCGATGAGCAACAAATGGNAAACAACCATCTGCATCAGAAAGACTTGCTAGAAAATCTCCGCCGGATGCTGAGCCACCCATGCCCAAACAAATGACGCCAGAAAATTGTTGATTTTCAATTGCAGACAAATCCCATTCTTCAGCGGCTTTCCAAGCACGTGCTAAATCCTGTGGGAATTTGCGTAAATGTCCCAGCATACCACTGGCATCGAGNTCTTCCNCAAGCTGTGAAAATGACACCATCATGCCNCCCCAGAGGGTTTACCTTCATCGGGATTTCGTACTTTGGGTACGGCAAGCCACTCGTCGATAACCCAAGCCAATCGAAGGGTAATCTGGGTGCCATCATCGTCGTAAGGCAAGCGAACAGTTTGCATTTTGTAGTCGCGAGGGTCCATGAATTCGGCTGCAGAAGCATCCCGATTCAGGATATCGACATCTACTTGCTCCGCAAATCGAGATAGTACCACGGCCTTTTCCATATCTCTCCAACTCGCTCCTGTTTTTTCCCGTCGATCCACGGCGAGTAAGATGGGCCCATCTTTTTGCCAAGCNCCAATNATCCACAATCGATTTCTCCATNTCATCACATCNCCGAGATTGTATCCAGGTTTACGATACAGTACAGTCAACCGNGTAACATCAATTCCATCTTTTTGTCCNACAACGGTGTGAGTCTCCTTGGTCTGACCTCCCCAACGCTGAATCATGTGCCTAGCCCAAGTTCTAGCCAGAGATTTGCTTCCCATGGTTACATCCCAACCGCCAACAACGGGCCCTTCCTTAGTGATGAAAAACATCGGATCGGGTTCCATCGTCGACAAAAGAGTGTCTAATGATGTCCGGAGTTCGGTCAACTCATCCTCTTCGAGCTTCCGTCCAGCACTCCGAATTTGCATGGTTGCTTCGTAGTAATTCCCATCCTTACGTGTACATGTAGTGCAAATCATGTTTGATGTCCGGACGATGACTTCATGTTTCTCTTCAAAGTAGAATGCATCGATTTGCCCATCAATCTGTACATGGATTCGAACGTTTCGATCATCAATTTCTTCGTTATGAGTTGCGATTCCAACCGCCTCTGCACGAGCATGGATTCGCAGAGAATCGTCCAACCTTCGTTGCAACAAATCTTCGGATTTTAGGAACCCCCATCTCCCGCTTTCAAAATGCATACCACATTTTGGACAGCGATAAGCTTGGCTTGTTTCATCGCATTCAGAAATTGAATTCCGCTCGCGAAAACAAGACTCACACAACCGGTCACTCGAGTGTGGAGGTCCCGCACCACAGGCTACGCAAAACGCTTCACCTCGAGACATTCATTTCACACACCATTCATGCTTCAGCAGCTTCTCTTTGCTTGCGTGCCCAAATGAATGATTGGACGCAGAAGTAAGTGTAAATCAATCCTGTAACGAAAAGCATCAACATTGAACCACTGGCATAGTTGATCCCATCGCTCATGACCATGAAAAATCGGGTTCCACCAATTACACAAATCAGACCAAACGTGGCCGCGATATGCATCCAAAGTTTCCTTTTTTCTGGAATTTTTGTGGCTAGAATGCCTGTGATTAGCAACGGAACTCCAGCAAATGTGGGTGCATAGGACGTCATCGAATCCGAATTTGACAACTGAGAAATGGCAATTCCCCATAGAGCAAGAAATACACCATATCCTGTTGTGATGGTTGGAATTGACTGGCCTGCAACGGTATAACTCTGTTCTGTCATGAACATTCGGCGGAGCCATTTGGATTTGAAGCCGCCGGCATTATTCGTCCGAATCCGATGGATTCGTCAATGACGATTCGACGGCATCCATTCTTGCAGTAACATCATTGAGGCGATCCATGAGTTGCCAGGTAAACCAACCGATGAGTCCAATCATGACTGCGTAAGCAGATGCCAAATATGCAATATCTTCCACTTCAATCCAACCTTAGTTGCAACTCTGCGAGTCGTTGCTCACTCTTCTGTACTTCCCAACTCACCATGGCTTGCCCAATCATCAGAATGACCATGCCAATGAATGCCAACAGCCAAATTTGGAGGATTACGGCATCGACTCCACCATCTTCTCCTCCTCCGATTACGGGCCCTGGGTGGCGTTCCTGCCACCACCGTGTCGCCATGTAGGTTAGCGGGACGAGTAGGAATCCAAACAATCCGATACCACAGAAAACATCGCGGTATTCAGGTGTATCAGGTTGACTTCTGCGTGAGAGGACGAGAAACAGTGCGATGGCTGACAATACGGCGTATGTGTTCAGTCTAGCATCGGTCCAATCCCACGGAGTCCCCCATTCAGCTGCGCCCCAAATCGGTCCTGAAGTGACCACCATCAATCCATACAGCAGACTCAATTCTGCCGCAACTCCGGCCAATGTCCAACCCCATTCAGTGCGTTTCCAGAACCAAGCCAAACTACCGACAAAGAGCATCCCGAAAGTCAAAAATGAAGTCCATGCAGCAGGGACATGCCAGAAAATGATTCGATAGGAATCGCCCTCGAAACCTTTTGCATCAGGGGCCACCAAGAATCCTAGAACCAAGGCTGATCCGGCAATGAGTAAGCCGACTAGCATCAGCCAAATGCCTCGCATGAAACGATGCCGGGCTGTACCTCCCATCAATTTGACGCAGTCCGGGGATGGAGAATTGGAAGCCCGAAGGCAATAGTTAGCGGAAGGATTGTAGCAATGAGTATCCCCATTGTGAAGTCCTCGCATAGTCCATCGTTGAAGCACAGTTCTACAGCATCACTTGCGATTAGGAATGGCCAGATTAGAACCAACGTTAGCAGAGGGATGAATTGCGCTTGGGCTCGTGGCATCTTATTGGCCAATTCATGGATGGCGCCACTGGCGAGATAGATTCCAATGAATGGGAATCCAACGATTAACCAATCCAATGTGCGAAGGGCCTCTTGTTCGGACACGGCAAAGATACTCACTGTCAGTAGAGGTGTAACTCCAATCAAAATTACAGAAACGGGGTCAACCGCAAACAATCTTCCACCCATTGCCAACCACCAATCGCCAGAACGTGCATCTTTGGCATGGTGTAGGGAAGAGAGTGGTGGAATCGATACCAAGAAGGCAGGGATGAGAATCAATGAACCAAATGAATCCCCAAGCATCGCATAGAGGACCAAACATGAGGCAATGAGGGGAACACCTCGTGAAAGGATGGGCCACATGGTTCGCTGATCTAATTTTGCAGACCATTTTGAAAACGCAACTCTAGGCGTGGTATTGGGTTGGAGGGGTACCTCTTCGGAACAAGTGTTTGGTGTTGCCTTGGAAACACCTTCTTCAAGATTGAAAAGGTGAGTTGCACATTGATGAAGGCGCTGGTCATGTGTGGCGATTAAGAATGCGCTCCCGCGTGCGCGTAAGGAAGAGATGTGCTCGACCAAGGTTTGGACGGATTTTTCGTCTAGACCTTCCGAGGGTTCATCAAGAATGCAGATTCGATTTTCCGATCCGTATGCGGGCATGAGTCCTTGCAATACTGCCAAGCGTCGATACAAACCT
>PBPV01000060.1 GCA_002724815.1 Methanobacteriota archaeon
ATTTCGGATTCTTGCTCAGTGGACGTGTTTCATTTGAGATGGTCCAGAAAGCCGTCATGGTTGGTTCACCATGCATCATCGCAATTGGAGCCCCCACTACACTGGCAGTCCAACTGGCTAGACAGCATGGTTTGACGCTGATTGGATTTGCAAGAGAGTCTCGATTTAATGTATACACTGGAGCTTGGAGAATCAAGGGGTAGAGACATGAGAGAAGATGTGGATTTCCTGTCTCCGATTGAGTCGGAGCGCCTTAAAATCCGAAAACCTAAGCAAGTTGCTGCGGGTATTCCAGGTGTAGCCAAGTCCTTCGCAATCGGGCTCTCTGAAGCCGGACTCAGCCGTACTTTACGGACGATGCGCACGGTTAACCGCTTCGATGGGTATGATTGTCCAGGCTGCGCATGGCCGGATCCAGATGACCACCGATCTGGTTTCGAATTCTGTGAAAATGGCGCCAAAGCCTTTGCTACAGAAGCCACAAAAAAGCGATTGACTCCTGAAATTTTGTCGTCAAAGTCCGTTCAATCTTGGTCTAAAATGTCGGATATGGAATTGGATAAATTGGGTCGTCTGACAGAACCGATGGTCTTGAGAGAAAATTCGAATCATTACGAGCGCATTAGTTGGACTGATGCATTTGGTATGATTTCGGAAGCTGTAGGGGCTTTGGAAGATCCGAATCAAGCAGTCCTGTATACGTCGGGACGCGCATCGAATGAAGCCGCATTNTTGTGGGGGACATTGGCGCGACAAATTGGAACCAACAANCTTCCAGATTGNAGCAACATGTGCCATGAATCNAGTGGNGTGGCTCTNNCACAGTCGATTGGNATNGGCAAAGGNACNGTCAAGTTNGANTGNTTNGAACATGCAGATTTNGTTCTCATCATNGGNCAAAANCCCGGNACNAANCACCCNNGGATGTTGTCTGCNCTTGCNCAAACAAAGCGNAATGGTGGTTCNGTNATCAGNATCAANCCATTGATGGAAACCGGATTGAANCGATTCAAGCANCCNCAGGAAGTNATTCGACTCATGGGNAAGGGTACACCGATNGCAGATGCNCACTANCCCGTTNGAATCGGNGGNGACCAAGCANTGCTNCAAGGNNTNTCGAAAGTNATTCTTGAAGAGGGGAATCTCGATTGGAAATTCATTGATGAGCACGTCCAAGGGTTTGAGGATTGGAAGCACAATACTGAGTCTCTGAATTGGGAATCAATCGTGAATCAAAGTGGNATCGAACATCAGCGAATTGTTGAATTGGGTCAAGCCGTCTCGAAGTCGAAAAATCTCATTATTTGCTGGGCGATGGGAATTACACAACATGAAAATGCGGTCGCAACGATTCAAGAGGCGAGCAATATTTTGCTGGCAGGTGGACATTTCGGTCGACCCGGAGCAGGTGCTTGTCCCGTGCGTGGACATTCGAATGTACAAGGCGATCGAACCGTTGGCATCAATCACCATCCCAGTGAATCATTCCTAGCAGCATGTGAACAATACACGGGAGTTGACATGCCGCGCGACTCTGGATATGATACCGTTGAATTTGTCCATGCTGCTCGAAAAAAATCGGTCAAATTGTTCATGGCATTGGGTGGAAATATATTGTCAGCCATGTCGGATACAGAGTCTGTCGCCCAAGGTCTGCGAAATATTGATCTGACAGTTCAAATATCGACAAAACTGAATCGAAGTCACTTGATCACAGGAAAACAAGCTCTGATTTTGCCTTGCTTGGGTCGAACTGAAATCGACCCTGCAGGTTTCGTCACAGTGGAAAATTCGATGGGAGTTGTACATTCATCAACAGGCAAACTACAACCGGCCTCCAAATCTCTTCGCAGCGAACCTTCCATTGTCTCTGGAATTGGGGAAGCGTGCTTTGGTGATACGCCATTTTCTTGGACAAAGTATGGCAGTAATCATGATGAAACACGAAATTTGATTCAATCCGTTTTACCTGGGTTTACTGATTACAACCAACGTGTACGTCAGAAGGGTGGTTTCTACCTACCGAATGGACCCCGTGATGGCCCCACATGGAATACGCCTTCTGGAAAGGCCACGATGCACGTACATCGATTCCCTGAGCGCGCAATTTCAGAGGATCGGTTCATTCTCATGACGATTCGAAGTCACGATCAGTACAACACGACGATATACGGGATGGATGATCGATACAGGGGTGTATACAATGCGAGAAGAGTGGTCATGATGAATCCGCAAGATATGCACAAATTGGGTCTTCATCCATCCGACTACATCGACTTGACCAGCCACTTCAATGAACGAACCATTGACTCACCAAAATGGAAAGTAGTTCCTTATGAAATTCCGCGAGGTAATTTAGCGGCTTATTTCCCTGAAGCAAATGTGCTCATTCCTCTAGAATCAGTGGCCAAAGGTAGCAATACTCCCACTTCGAAATGGGTGGAAGTCAGTGTGGTCCCTCGCAAGCATTGAAATTGGTCGCCTGTGAGGCAGGTGTATGGCCGAAGATGACTGTGGTGCGACATTTGCACTGCCAATGTCAGAAGACATTGAGATAATCCCTGTCACAATTGACGTCACAGATGATGCCATGGCTGCAATGGAGGGTGCCATGGCTAGCGCTGATGATGGCGATGTGCTGGTCATCAGTGTTCTCGGTGGTGGTTGTTCAGGATTCATGTATGACTTGCAAATTCAATCCAAACCCGAAGAAGAGGGTTGGCAGTTTGTGAGCTGTGATGGCATTACGATCGCCGTACACGATCGAGATAGTGTACAATTGTCTGGAATTACATTGGATTTTGTCAACAGTCTAATGGGAGGCGGTTTCAAAGTGGTCAATCCCAATGCACAGAAGGCTTGCAGTTGTGGTAAATCATTCCGCTAATCTTCACTTTGCCTTTAATTTAGGCGTTTTTGGAGGGATTGCGTCTTCTCCTTCTTGGAGTGTTGATGGCGCTCGCAGCATGTCTTCAAAATTGAACGGTTCTTGTTCATCTGTTTGCTTTCCATCGTGCTCTAAATGCTGTCTCAGAGAACGAATCGGATTCAATTCCATTCGATCGTGTTCTCGGGTGAACGCATACAATGTTGGATCGTATCGTTCAACGATTTGTTTTTGGAAAACCATTCTAACTCGATCAGAGCGGAGTCCGAAAAATGAAATTTCGACCATAATCGCTACTGCAGCTGCACTGTACAACACCATTAGTACAATCCCTGCAAACCAAATCGGATCTGAAAAGATTGAGTTACTGGCTCCAATTTGTGTAAGGAACAATTGTCGGCTTAGCAGGAAAAGCAAACCCAATCCAACGACCGGTGCAAGGATATCATCGACAAGTCGCTCCATGGGTTGCAATCTACGTTGACTGGTGTCTGCAAAGACCAACTCACCGTGTGATGCCGCTTTGACGATGACAATCACACTGGTAAGCAGAAGGAAAAGTAAGACAGTAAATGTAATTCCAAGCCAAGTGGGCAGTGGCATGTAAGAGACAATCAGATAACAAAACAATCCCAAAAATGCTGTAGTTGGCAATCGGTGCATGTGCTCTACCATCGCATCTTCTTCACGTACTCCTGTGTCCAATCGGTGAATGCCAATGATTCCCCAGTGCATCAAACGCAAAACGACATCGACGATTTTTGCGAGTAAACCTCGATCGATTAGGATCCATTCGGCGATAAGAATCAATGGAAACAGCAGAATAAACAAAATTGCACCAATCAACCCAACTAGCGGAGACAGAATAAGGACGGGCAACAACATGAAATGCGGCAACTTGAGTGGGTGGAGAACATCCATTTCGATTCGACCCTGCCGCACAATGTCGATTGGTAAACCACGGGCCAAATGGTCCAACTCTTGTCTCCTTACTGACAACGGCTCACCGGCGTCGAGTACTTGTCTGACCCAACTGCGATACCGAATGTGCTCAGGTAGATTTCCGACTCGGATCGACCACCAAAATCGAAGTGGTAGTGCGAGTACAATCGGTACGAGAAGCACGCCAACAGCGATGAGTAGACTGGTGAAATCCTCTGCCACATTTGGGTGTACACTGTTCATGACTTAACAAAAGCGGAACTCAAACTCGGATGGTACCGATTATCGAAGATGCTGGTATGAGCCCGAAGTTGTGTGAATCCTCAGTTCCAGTGGGGTCCGGATTATCACCTTCGAGAAAGAACTCACCATTTTGAATACGCTTCACCCGTTTGACGATGTGCATGTTCTTCCAGGGGTGCTTTGCAACGACGACATCGCCAACGTTTGCTGTGGAATCAGATTCAGCCTCGACTTGATCCCCATCACAAAATGTGGGCCACATGCTATCGCCATGGATGCGCACATCAAACCGAGCCAATTGGCTCAGCTCGCGCGAATCCAGGNAATTTCGCCTCGGCCCTTAACNTTCCAAAACANGTTGTGAATCTGTTCGATTGCATCCATCAACTCTTGGGCGTGCTCCGCNGAAACTTCAACCTTGCAGGCACTGCAAAGTTTGGCAGCCTTCCAAAAAATGTCGTGCAAGTCAGGAATGGCNTCNAGATGTTGAGGTTTGAAGAAGTCNGTCCATAGGACGAGAAGTTCATCCTTGCACTTTTGCGCTTCTTCTTCCTTGATTGCAGCATATCGGCTCATGGTGTTGATGTAGGCTGCAGAACCACAATCGCTGCCATGATTATCAGCGAGTGTCAGCATCTTGTTGGTCATGGATTGCACGGCTTCACCGGCAATTCGTGCACTGGCNGGGTCATAGACTCCACAAGGTCCATCACAATGGGCTTCAGCATCAATTACGTAGGGTGTGTCTGTCGACATGAACCGACCCATACGAATGCCGCCTATGAACATGCGTATGTTCATGGGGTGGATTGACAACCGAAAAACATGGCCAGAATTGCGGTGACTGATGGCATGGCCGAGGCTGCAGTCGAGGTCTTGGAAAATGCTGGGCATNAAGTGGATCTAAATCCACAAGACCTCAATGGGTTTGATGCAGTTGTCATTCGTTCGGCCACCAAGATGACNGCANCAGCGATTGCAGNAGCNCCCACNCTCAAACTGATTGGTNGGGCNGGNGTNGGTGTCGACAACATCGACTTGGATGTGGCCACTGAAGCCGGAATTTTGGTTTGCAATACCCCCGGTTCCTCAACTCAATCTGTAGTCGAGTTGACCATCGGCCACCTTCTTGCATCCACTCGACACATTCCAAAGGCGGATCGAGATTTGCGCAACGGCGAGTGGACGAAGAAGGCGTTGAAAGGAACAGAACTTTCAGGCAAGCGAATCGGATTCATTGGATTCGGTCGTATTGCTCAGGGAGTTGGGCGTGTTGCGAGCGCGATTGGCATGGAGTTGCATGCATATGATCCATACCTGCCCAATGAGGTCGCTTTGGAGCAAAATTGCCAACTACATTCCGACGTAGAGGATGTATTTCGCCACTGTACACACATTGCGATACATTGCAATTTAACTGACGAAACGCATCATTTGGTTAACGAACATACTCTCTCATTAATGCCTGGAATTGGGGCCGATGGAATCGCGTGCGGTAATCATCTTGTCTCGTGTGCACGAGGCGGAATCGTCAACGAAGATGATGCATTGAAGGCCCTTGAAAATGGAATNCTATCTTCCTGCGCTCTTGATGTATTTGAAAACGAACCCGAAACAACACATCCGATTTTGAATCACCCAAATTTTCATGGNACACCACATATTGGTGCCGCAACTCATGAAGCTCAAGCAAGAATTGGATTTGAGATGGCCAATTTATTGATTGCATTTTTCAATGGAGATACACCCAAATCAGTGGTCAACAAAACAGTTCTGGAGTAAGAGTACTTGAACCACCGAGTTTCGATTCGAATCAATGTCAGAGCGAATCCTCATCCATTGCGATTTGGATGCGTTTTACGCTGCTGTGGAAACCATCCATCACAACCTCGACCCTCAGGTGCCGCTGATTATCGGTAGTGATCCAAAGGGGGGTCAAGGCAGAGGTATTGTATCCACTTGCAACTATGCTGCGCGGGAATATGGTGTTCGAAGTGCCATGCCCATTTCCGAGGCATGGCGTCGATGTCCCGGTCCACCACTGGGTTCTGCATTGTACCATCGAGGTGCCTATCGGTTGTATCGTAGGGCGTCGAATCGTGTCATGAAAATTCTATCGAAGCATGCAGATAAGTTTGAACAGGCGAGCATAGATGAGGCCTATCTCGATGTAACGGAAACTTGTCATGGTGATTGGAATCAAGCAGAGGCGCTTTGCAGATCGTTACAGCAATCGATACAAGATGACATTTCACTCAGTGCTTCATTTGGTATTGGCCCCACTCGAGTCTCGGCCAAGATGGCAAGTGAGGCACGGAAACCAGGTGGTGTTTTTCTTGTTCCACCGGGGGGGCTAAGGGAGTTTTTCTCTGTACATGAATGTCGAGCAGTCCCCGGTATTGGGCCGAAGGCAGCACAGTTGTTGGGTGAAATGGGTGTCCAAACACTTGACGATGCTTACCGAGAAGGACCCGATTACTTGGCAGATGCTTTTGGACGTCGTAGAGCGGATGCATTGTGGCGGATTCTGGAAGGAGAATCATCGAACGAAGTGAGCCCTCTTCGTTCCCGAAAAAGCATCGGTAAAGAGCACACATTTTCTCAAGATATTTCACATCCGAGTGTCGTTTTTGAGATGCTGATGAATCTAGTTCAACGAGTCACAAAGAAACTAATCGACTTGGAAATTACTGCAAGAAATCTCGAAGTGAAATTGAGATACAAGGGTTTTGAGACACTTTCTCACGCTCGAAGTCTACCAATATCACTCGATGATGAGGAGACTTTTGGGCGTGTAGCCATGCGATTGTTAGCAAACATCTACGATACCAATCGACCCGTTCGTCTGGTTGGATTTCGGTTAGGGGATCTTGAGGCACCACCAAATCGACAATCTTCACTAGACTCATTTCGAGAAGAGGAATGATCAGATCAGATTGTGCATTGCGACCAATTCTTCTTCGAATTCTGTCAATTCATCTGGAATCACAATTCCTTCTACCTCTGCGTTCAGACTGAGACCTGCCTCTTTTTTGGCTCTCCAAGTCTCACTGTTAAATTCGCACAATGCAACGGTCATCGAACGCATTCTGGCAGCTTCATCGTCATTGGCCATGGGCGTAGCAGGATAATCACGTACATCGACAGAACTTACTCCGTACAGCGTCTCACTCAAGTGGTGTGTGAAAAACGGACAAATCGGGCTGAAGATTGTTAGTAGATCTTTGACGATTCGATGGATGGTCCATGCCGCATTTTGGTCTTCGTCATACAATCTACGTTTTGCCATCTCCAACCAGTGACTTGGCAATACATCCGTTCCGAAATTCTTGATTGTCCGCGTTGCAGTGAATATGTCAATGGCATCCCATGCTTGATGAACGCCCTCAAGAACTTGGGTGAATTCAGATAGAATCCATCGATCACCAGCACACAAATCCTCTGGTGTAGAATCAAGATCAGACGGGATTGGGAATTGAGATGCAAATCTTGCGACGTTGAATATCTTCGTCAAGACGCCGAAATATTTCGCCTCGATTTCCTCTGGATTAATATGAAAATCATCGCCAACTTGTGCATCACATGCTTTCCACAAACGGAAGCATTCGCTTCCGATTTTGTTTGCCTTCAGTTGCACACTCTTGTCAGGGCCCTTGACTTTCCACGAACCAGTTCGCCCTCCTGCGCCACACTCCAACACGCTGTCGGCATCAATTCCATTGCCCAATGACTTGGACATTTTTCTTCCCCAAGGGTCCATGCCTAGACCGTCAATCCAAACATTTTGGAATCCTGGTTTATCCATCAAAAGTGTACTCTTTAGCAGTGTGTAGTACAACCATGTCCGTACGATTTCTTTCCCCTGGGGGCGGATGCCAGTTGGAAATGCCTTGCCGAATGTTTCTGGGTCATTGAGATATCCTGAAACAAATAGATTTGAGTTTGAAGAATCCATCCAAGTGTCAAACACTTTTTCTTCACCAACGATTTTCCCCAAACTGGATTTCAAATCAGAAAATGACCCTAAATCCTCACGAGATTCTCGATCCAATACGCGACTATTTTCGGGAGGATTCTGACACCATGGCTGGACATAATCGCCTGCCGGTGGGACAATCACTTTTGACTCGTCTTCGGAATACCAAATCGGAATTTCAGTGTGATACCATCGACGCCTACTGATTGGCCAATCAATGCTGACATTTTCCATCCAGTCNANCAGAAATTGTTTGTTTCGCGTTGGTACAAAATTGATTTCTTCGATGTGCTCTCGCATTCGATCTTGGATGTGTGTTTGTCGTACATACCACTCTTTGAGTAGAATAATTTCAACCGGATTCTTTCCACGTTCAGATACCGGAACTTCCTGTTCACGTTCGTCTATGTTGGTGATACGGTCTTGACCTTCCAACCAATCGATGATGTAGTCGCGTGCATCCTTGACTGACATGCCCGCAAGGGGTCCCGAAATTGAGGTCATGCAACCATCCAAATCAATCGCTTGAAACGGCGTTAATCCCATTTCTCTGAAAACAGAGACGTCATTTTGGTCACCGAACGAACAAACCATCAGAATCCCTGAACCGAATTCCGATTTGACTGAGGGGTGAGTTCGAATTTCAACCGATTGAGATCTACCTTCAACCGGGACTGGCAAGGTTGCCTTTTGTCCGACCAAATGCGCATATCTTTCGTCATCGGGATGGACAACCACAACACCACAAGCACAAATCAATTCAGGGCGTGTTGTTGAGATGATTAATTCATCACCATTTTCGGTGGCCCATTTCACGTCGACTAGGCGTGTTTTCCGCTGCAAACGCTCCACTTCAGCATCGGCAATGGTGGTCCCCTCCACAGGGTCGTAGATATTCGGTCGTAAATCCTCAACAATTTCGCCTCGCTTGAAAAGATCAACGAAAATCGCTTGAGTGACCGCACGATAATCCGGAGCATCGGTAAGATATTCTCGTTGGAAATCACATGAAAGTCCAACACGTGAAGCCGTTTTACGCATGGCCTGAGTGTATGTTTCGATGGTTTCTTGACACAAGCGAAGGAATTCTGCACGGTCGTAAGTTTTCATTTTCTTGCCAGTGTTTTTCTCGACGGTAAATTCAATGTTGATTCCATTTCGATCGACACCCCATGGGAAGTAAACTTCCTTACCCAATAGGCGCTGACTTCTGGCAATCACATCAATCATGCTGTATTGGGCGACAGCACCGATGTGCCACGTTCCGCTCGGGTAGGGTGGTGGCGTGTCAATAACGAAAATTTCTCGCCCACTTTTCGGGTTGAATCCATATCGCTTGTTGTACACATCGGGGTCGGCATAATGTGCTTCTTGGATACGTTTCTCTAGGTCAATTGACCAGCGTTTATCGGTAATGGTTGGCTTCGCCATGTGGTGTTCCCACCTCGGCCCTAGTACGGTGAATCGAACAGGTCCTGCCGCGCGGTCACGTCACTTGGTTTTCAAGCCTCCCGTGGACAATTGGGCATGAGGAATTAAAGGATGAATGCTGAGAAGCCGCCCCGGAGGGGCGAGGATGACTGACTCGGAAGAGCTCGAAGATGAGACAACTGTGCGCTCAGGTGCTCAGGACTTCGCCTCAGATGTTCGNCGCAGAATCTCCGAATTTGAATCTCGCAAAACCTTCGGNTCACTTCTATCTGCACCGAAGATGATTCGTCGCGAATTGCAAGAAATGTCATTCTTTGGTGTTCTGACAGCGGTTCCTGCACTTACAGTCGTCATCTGTCTGCTNGTCACCGCTTTCCTAGCCTATCACTCGGGCATTGCGGATGGGATGAAAGATGAAGCATCTATGAACGTCAATGGTGACCTTGCTGCCTTTTTGCCTGAAGGGAGTGCTGTCGCAGCTAACATCGCGGAAGTTGAAGAAGACTGGACTACAAACGTGATGATCATTTATGTAGAATCGGGGCGAAACAACATTACTGATCGCGATATTTTAATTCAAATGGACTTGATTGAAGCTGCACTGAATTCGGTCCCTTCCGATGATGGTGAGGATGACGAAATCATCTATATTCTCAGCATTTCATCTGTTGTGAAAGAGATCAACTCCAGTGCCCCTAGGGTCGCTGATGCCTTTGTACGAAATGCGGGTCAGGCCTGTCCAGTCAACGGTGTATGTGATTGGCTCGCCGAAAATGCCAGTGAATTCATCTTAGACAATGGAGATGTCGTTGGCGGATACAACATTCCCGAAGAGCAAGATCGAATCGATCAAATCATTGGTGAATTGCCACCAAACGCTCAAGACAAGTTGGTTCGAGATGTCGGCGAAAAGAAGAATGGAACCTTTGTCGACACTGAAGCAGGGTATTGGAACCGAGCTGTGATTATCGTAGGCGTTGCAGAAAATGACAAGAATGGAGATGGGATACCCGATGTCTCAACCTCTGAGTTGATCAAGCGAACACAAAAACGCATCGAAGATATTTCCATTGCAAATAACTGGGGTGGAATCGATAAAAATGGAAACTGCATTGATGATGATACAACCTTCGAAGAAGAACTCTGTTTGATGATGACTTTAACGGGACCAACACCAATCACCAATGCCGTTACGGAGTATACATTCATCCTGTTCTGGGATATTTTCCCTGTCGGTGTTGTCGCCGTGGCTTCGGTCCTTTTCCTATTCCACTGTGATTTGTTTCAAACTGGACGCATTCGATGGGAACAGGGCATCAAAGTTGTCATTATTGCGGGTTTGCCCACCCTCTGTTCTGTCTTTGCAACATTAGGTTTGATTGGTTTTACCAACTATGAAGTCACCATGACTGTCATCATTGTCGGTCCGATAATTCTCGCATTGGGCGTTTCTTATGGGTTACATATTACCAATCGATATGCCGAATCTAAAGGAACACCGAAAGAAAAAATGGCACTGGCTTTACAATCCACTGGAAGAGCAGTATTCCTTTCAGCTGTGACTACAGTGATTGGTTTCGTCTCGCTCATTCTTACACCGATGGCACCGATCAAAACTGTCGGTGTATCTCTGGCCGGCGGCATCATCATCGTATACCTCTACACCATGATTATGGTGCCGAATTTGACGATGTTACTCGATCTGAAAAAGCCTTCACATGATCCACCCAAAGTCTTCATCTTCGCTGTACGGGCACCGATTCGGTGGAGTCGAATCGCACTCACAGGATTCATCCTCCTGATGCTCACCAGTGCACTAATTTACCAACCTCAAATCAATGAAAATGTCGATTTGTTGGAAATGGCACCTCAAGAGGANACTCCGGCTGTTGAGAAGATGATNACATACTCNCAGGAGTTNGAGGGTGGCCAAGTCGGAATGATTCTTGTGAAGTCTGATATCGCGGCCGAGCCTGAATTTTTAGCCCCAGGNGATAANCAAGCTCAGAAAGATCCTTTCAANAATTTNTACAAAATTGAGAATTTGTCTGACATGGTCAATAATGTGGACAGTACTACGGCNGTCTCAATTGCATTCTTGATGAAATCNGTCGGTGCATCNCTAAATTTCTCTGGCTCTAATACCATTGCAGANTTTTGCGAGCCAATGCCNGACGTGCCCAAAGAGGTGTGCAATCTCTTATTCGCTGAGGAATACAATGCGAGTGCGACCTTCTGGACAGTGTTGATGGAACTTGACCGGGATCAATCAGCAGGAACAGAAATTCAGAGTTTCTTGATCTCCGTATTCTACGATGGTTTGTCACCCGAATTACGTCATTTCTTTGTGTCAAAGGATTTCCAACGCTCTCTGATTTACATCGACATGCCATTCATGGATGTCAAGGAAACTGAGTGGAGACAGTCGACCATTGATGGATATGCAGAAGATCGTGATGATTTCGATTTCCAACCGAGTGGTCTCATTGGCGTCGCAGCTGTGACCATTGACGTCAACAATCTCATTGTCGGGAGTCAATGGCAATCCCTTGGGTTCGCACTCCTGTTTACCGTTGTTACCCTCGGCTTCGTCTTCAGAGATGCAAAATACGCAGCTCTGACGACCTTCCCGGTCGTGTTCACTGTGGCTATGCAGTGGTCTGTAATGGTCATCCTAGACGTCGACTTGTCTCTCGTCACTGTCATGATTGGCTCGATTCTAGTTGGCGTTGGTGTCGATTTCTCAATTCATATCGCCAATCGGGTCAGAGAATTGGGTGGGACCTTGGAAGCGATTCAAGACTCCTGTGCGAGCACGGGGATGTCTTTGTTTGAAGCATTCGTCGTTACTTCTTGTGGTCTAATGACTGCATATTTGATCCCGATCCCTGCGATCAAACCGTTCGTTACAGTCATCATTATCCTGCTGTTATTCGCTGCCATCAGCGCTCTACTGTTACTCCCTGCAATTTACGCGACCTTCGTGAAAATGGGTTGGGGCCTTTCGGGTGGCAGCGATGCGATGCGGCGTAAAGCCGGCCTTTCGGGTGGTGCGAGTGCAGTAATTGCTGAATTGGATGCTGCCGAATCATACGATGCCGTCTTGCTATCAAGTGCTGACGATGCATGGTGAATCCTTTCAAACCACCACGAGCCCGAAGGGCTCGATGGATACTACCCATGGCGACATACCCGCCTCGCAACGTGCATCACAAATTGAGTATGCGATTCGAGATGTTGTGGTGCCCGCAATGCAACTTGAATCTCAAGGACATGAGATTTTGAAGTTGAATATTGGTGACCCAATTGCCTACCCCGGTTTACCCACGCCTCCACACATGATTGAGGCCTTCAAAGACAGCTTGACTAGAGGCGAAACGGGTTATTCACCATCGTACGGATTGCCTGTATTGCGCAAGGCGATAGCCAAGGATGAGCAGAGCAAAGGGTGGGACTGCAGTGAAGATGACGTGTACGTTTGCCATGGAGTTACGGAAGCACTGCAAATTATCTTTGCAGCCGTCCTTGAGCCGGGCATGAAAGTATTGGCCCCTGGCCCTCATTATCCACCTTACATGGCGTACCCACAAATGTACGGTGGGGAAACCGTTGAGTATCGACTCAAATCTGATAATGGATGGAA
>PBPV01000061.1 GCA_002724815.1 Methanobacteriota archaeon
CGCTGTCGATGCGACCATTGTGCGTGCACTTGTGGTTCCCGCAACCATGCGATTGATGGGTGATTTGAATTGGTGGACCCCCAAATGGTTGGGCGGTGAAGATACCACTCATACGAGCGTCAAAGTGCTTCCACTGCCGACGTCAGAACAAGATTAGGCATTATTCTGTGAGGATTCGATGAAAGTGATGCACTCCCTTTTCNTTGGTNGGTGAATATCGACCACGTTCATAGGCTTGCGATGAGACNCCTTTCTGGCAACTCTCGACGACGAATTGATCCTCGGCCTCAACTTTGTCCAAATCNCCACCCGCGCCTTGGCCNAGCATGGAGGCNTCNCCGACAAATCCATGATACACAATTCGAGTACGATCAACCGACTCAGGAATGACGAGATTCACTGAAAGACCCCATGGATAGAAATTCAACATCAGACCGGGAAATAACCAGTAGTAGTAAGCCGCAACCTTTTGACCAAAATCAGGATGATCTGCTGGTAAATCAAAACAAGGNTCTCCCTCGTTGGCGATGCCAATTTGCAGCACACCTCCCTCAAACAATTCAGTGCGATATCCATCNTAGTCCAACNCTTGATGCAAATCTCCATGNACGAAAGGAATGTGAAATCCTTCGAGNTAGTTGTCAACATAGAGGGCCCAGTTTGAATCGATNGTGTAGCTGCGATGACGGGTGATGTCGTGAGAAAAATTCTCGATATCAAGCCACCCTACTCGAGCATCGACCGCTTCGATGAACCCCTCAAAGTTGTCAGCTGTGATGGTATTGAACAACAATCCCTTCCATTCTGCCAAAGGGAATTGAGTGAGATGATCATTCTCTGTTGGGAAGTTTTCAACTTCAGAAAATTCGGGCATACTACGGAATCGCCCATCAAGGTCGAACGTTCGTCCATGGTANGGGCATTGCAAGCGCCGAGACTCGCTGGGCTCCGAGCAAACCAGCATTCCTCGATGCGTACAGACNTTCGAGATGCAATGAACGTCGTCCNCTTCCAGAGTCAGTACCATCGGCTCTCGCAATGAGGTGTCAATCGGGTAAACACCACACAGTTGACTTCGATGGGCAGCGAAATGCCAATGATTCCCAAAGGAATACAGAATCTCATCAAGTACGTTTGAATCGGTGTAAAATCGAGAAGGTAAGGTCTCNGCTTTTCGAATNTCGGGATCGATGATTGTCATGTCATCCCCTACACAATAAGTCCCTAAACAAGGCTGAAAGAACCGGTCAATGCATCGATTTCATCACGTGGACCGGGGCCAATACCGACCACTGTCACGGTACCCGGNGGAATCTCTGTGTGCCCAGCATCACGAACCATGTAGCTGACCAATCCTTCGGCTTGNCATTCTCCAAACAGACGTTTGAGGGCATCCAAATTTGGGGCTGCAACCACAATCTTGCGCGCGCCATTTTCCAACCATGAGCTCAATTCATTGGGACGAATCCGCTTGGCTTTGAGNGCGCATTCAACNGCAGCATGACTGCATTGCGCAGCCAATTTACCCTTGGACAATTTGAGATCTTTCCGTGTGACCAATACCATGGTCAACTCATCACTGCCCACCTATTCACCTCCGTCCAATCTCTCAACCCCGGCCAGGGGGTTTTCCTGTCTGTAGGCTTCCGCCTTACTCTCAGCCATGCGTGCCTCCCTTTCAATCGTGTCCATCGGGAGGTCGGGGTACCACCGACCCGCTTCATGACGCCTGTGTAGCCACAACAACTGGTGTAAACTTGGAGCCAACCAAATGGTGAACAAGACGTTCCCTACAGCATGCATTGCATCGAAAATCAGGCCTGCAATGATGAACGTAAGGAAGGCCTCAAACGATTGGTAAATGGCCAGTGCAGACAAAGACACAACCCAATCGAACAAGAAGCCCCAGACAAATGCCAGAAGCGCCAAGGGGACAATGCGAACCTTGGTCCCATCCCAGTTCACAAGTAGAGGGCGTAGTATGGCAGAACTGGTTCCGACGGCCGCCCATGCAAACGCCTGATAGAAGGTCCATGGGCCATGACCGAGTGCCATGTTCGAAAGCAAAGCCGTCAGCATGGCAACGGCAGTGGCTCGCCTCGCACCCAAATGCAAACCAATCATCAGGATGAACAACGTTACTGGCTGTACATTGGGCAAAGCAGCGAAGAGGACACGACTGGCACTGGCCACTGCTGCCAATAGAGCGATGAGGGCAGCTTCTCGCCCAAGTCGAATCTTCCGATCGACGTTGATCAGTAAGGAGCCGAAGAACAAACCAAACAGTAAGGTCAGCCAAACTGCGATACCCCCGGGCGTCATCGCCCAAGTTTGAATCGAGGCCCAATTCATCCAGCCACCTCCTCCAATCGCCCTCGATCAATCCGCCAAATACGACCACCACAAACCTTGGCCCATGCGGTCAAATCGGGGGAATGAGACGTGACGACGACCGCGCTTCCTTTCCTACGACTCTCGTTGATTTGTGACAATAAACCTGCGAGAGTTTCGTCATCCAAGCCATGATCAATTTCATCCAACAATAAAATCGGTGGATTGCGCATCAACAGAGGAAGCAACGACAAACGCCGCCGTTCACCGGTGGACAAATCGTGTACGGGTGTTGTCATCGAAAGATGAGACAATCCCAACTCAAGACGCAAAGCGGATTGCAGGACACCCAATTTCTCCGCTTCTTCAGACGGTGTAGAGTCAACCATGAGTGACTGTTGATACAATATCGGGTGCTGGAGATCCAGTTCTTCTTGTACGGTCATGCCTAACAGTCGTTGATCAGGTGATGTGGGTAACCAGGGAAGGTTTGCTGCGGCCGACCATTCTCGTAACATCGTGGTTTTTCCGGTACCATTGGCCCCTTGAACGAGAATCAAATCTCCAGCGCGTACAGGGTTCAATTCATGACTAAACAATGCACTTTGTGGGGGCAATCCAACCTCATCACCCAATTCAACCCAAGTGGATGGATAGTCTTGAATCGACAAGATATCGTCGATGCTNATCTCCACATCTGCAATCCGTTCCCAGCGTGCATGTCGATGAGCAACGACAACCACCAATCCACCACGCGCTCGATGTTTGACCACGGCCTTACCCAATTGAATGAACCCCTCTTCATCCAGATGGACATCTGCCTCATCAAGCAACCACACCGGTTGGGCTGGGTCAAGGTGTGCGGCCAAAAGCAAACGCTGTTGCTCTCCATCTGAAAGATGCTCGGGTTTTGACTCAAGTTTGGAAAACAGTCGCCATTCTCGCAGGCTTTCAAGCATCTCTTGTTGNCTCCAAGGTCCTGATAGTCGGCGAGCGATATTGAATTCACGTTGCACGGATTCAGCGATTCCATGGCGATCGGGATCTTGAGGAATCCAGCATGCGATGGCTTCGTCGAACGGACCTTCTGACAAATCCACTTCACCCAAGACGGGGTGTCCTGAGAGGTGCGCTTTACCGTGAATCGAGACCGGGTGTTGCCAAGGAGAAACGCCCGCAATCAATCGCAGCAATGAGGACTTNCCACTTCCTGAAGGGCCGCGAAGAAGAACGATGTTGCCACCGCGAAGCAATTCTTTGTGGCGCCCGATTGAGCGACCCCCCGGCAAGCGAATTTCCAAGTCAAGTCCAAGTTGCACCGAGTCCGAGAAATGATGTGGCGTGACACCGTCTTCGCGAATGTCCTCACCCAATGCGAACTGTACAATTCGCTGACGTACNCCGTGTCGCCATCGTCGAGGGGCAAGGATGCCTCTCGATTGTACTGCATCNCCAAGGTCATGAGCATGNTCTANNGAATCGGCAAGCCANCCNGGCCAAATNGAGGCTCGGGTTCGCAGGTTACTCAGAGTCGAATCACCCTCCACAAATCCGCGTTCTTGAAGCGTTTCAAGACGCCATTTTGCACTCTCTTCAAGTCTCGGTACCAAACGAAGGGCGATGGCCAAAGACACTCCCAAACGCGGCAGGAACCACTCGAATGCTCGAACGACATCACTNGGCGGGACTGACCATGTGAGAATTTGCATGCCCAATAGAGCTGCGACCAAACGTGAAATGAGAAGTAGAACGTGTGGCCAATTCTCTGTTCCACTGAAGTAGAGCAAAATCAATCCATACAAGATTGAAAGGGGCAACCAAACCCGAATCCACCTNAAAATGGTTCGAATACCGACCATCACNCAAGACCAGAGAAACAGGAAACCACTCCAAGCGGCCAAAAAATCCCATTTCAATAACAAGGGGAGAACGATGACCAGAATCAGGAAGGGAATTCTGGAAAAACGTGGAGGACCCAATCTTGCGGCCCTCTCACCTTGCCAACCCCAGACTGAAACAGAAATCGCCTCCTATGGAGGCGAACTTCGGAGTCGGACTTTGACTCTTGACCTGTTCAAAACTCGCCGGCATCAAAGAACCAACCGATTTCATCNCCCGGTTGAATCACCTGATCAGCCATGCCAACCGTACCATATCCACCGTTCAAATCGTAGGTCCACCAACGATTCTCAGTGCCACCTTCGGCGGTTCCAATGTCTTGCAAAAAGTAGCCCAATGTCATCTGCTCAATCTCATAGTCCAAACCAAATTCATCCAGTGAAGTTCGCGTCACGTCTTCAACCGTGTCTCCAGATTCGACTGAAATCATGGCCACCAAGACACAGTAACTGTTCTGGGGAGCAGGAGAAAGCAACCATGCTTCACCTGTCTCATACAATCGAACCTCACCTTCTGAGCAGTGATTGGGAGCATAGGGTTCGGGGAAGTGAATCGTAATCAGAACCTCATCAGTAGCCAACTCACTTTCCAATGCAGGAATGACNNTGGAGATTCGCAAACGATCGCTGGAATTCTCAACCGGTTCACNNACGATGTTGGAATTGTAAATTGAACCNGCCATCAANANNCCAAGAATCACGAAAAACAGAGCNGCGATTTGGATTTGGCGACGGACATCCGATTGTTGAGCGAATAGTGAGAATGCGACGAGCAATGCGGCTCCCATGAAGGGCAAAAATACGATTCCATAGGTCCCTTCTGTTGTGGTTGAAGNTTGGTCGNTCGAATTGGTATCCTCGGGGTCGGCATCATCGATTGGGAGGGGTTCNATACCGAGTGTTTCATCNGCACTGGNTTGAATGATTGTGGCATCTTGAGCATGATATCTNACNTCAAGCCAAGAGGCATCGTTCGCCGCGGCGAGTACATACGAATCAGAACCACATCCTGCTGTGACCCAATCCGAGTGTTGNGGCGTCCAAGTGGTGTTGCCTGAATCAGTGGCGATGTACCAAGAGCCTTCAGCCGTATTTTGGGGGAAACAGTACCCATCTTCGGTTCCAACCTGGATGGGACGAATTTCACCAGAGATGTCTTTGGCATCCCAGCGAACCACTGCATCAAACGTTCCATTGTTATTCATTTCAAATTCGACNACTCCCGCAGAGGTGGCAATCGGCGTTGAGCCTGAACCGCCTGCGAGAGTGGTTGCGGANCCCGCCCCAAGTGAGTGAGACTCGATGAGAGANGGNGAACTGGACTCGTTCCAGTCGATNCGAACGAANCGNGATTCGCCATCACCCTGAATGTGAGTCAGNAAACCAATCATTGGATAATCGGGTGAAACCGTNTACTGATACATCACCGGTGTCGTTCGGATTTTCCAATCTCCCGAAAAGTTGGAAACTTCAGCCACATTCAGTTGCCCTACCAAGGTCAGATTCACATCATAGCGTAAGATATCGCCGGATTCTGTACCCTGAAGATAGCCATAATCCATCGTGAAATTGTTCCATGAATACCACAGCCCAATGTTGGCTCGATAGGTTCGGATGCTGTTGTTTTGGTGTTGATGTTGCAATGTACCATTGGCCGCACAGACATCAATGATTCCTGTTTCCGTCGGCCAAATGATTCGATCTTCAATATTCAGTCCCTGAGCGGTAATTCCCCACAGAGGTGCGGGGGTGGATACGTTCCAGATTGGAGCGCCTGTTGCCAAATCATGGGCCGTCAACTGGCCTGATGTCCAACCAGTGACAACCAGGTCGTTTACGGGTGAACAGGGCAAGCTTCCAGCNGNAACCANAACCATGGGTGAAATCTCAAAATTGTAAGTGCTCANCGAATGNGTGGNTCGCCAAACTTCGGAACCATTGTCGGCGCGATAGGCNACCATAGTGGGTGCAATTCCATCCGAATTANTGCCNCCNCCTTTNACAATCACCAATCCTTGTGTGACCAGGGGTGCGGTTGAGATGTANCCAATATCCACATCTTTGTCCCATTGGACTTCAGGTAGAATTGGTGTATTTTCGCTATCTTCTGCCTGAACCGGTTGATTGGCAAAAAGAAACAGCAACAACACAAGTAGGGCGAAGTGACGCATCATAGACGCCTCTGAATTTGCTCTTTCAGTGCGCTGGACACGGCCTTTCCATCGGCGGCACCACCGAGTTTACCCATCACGACACCCATCAATGGTCCGAGGGCAGCCATGCCGCGCTCTTTGACGAAATCTGCACGCTCATCCAATACTTCAGCCACTGCGGCATCGACAGCCCCGGTATCTGCGGGTTCAAATCCTCGGATNGAAGCTTCGGATGTCATCCAAGCGAGAAGAGTGGNNGTGTCTTGGGTCACAGCATCGTTGACCAGGGGTTCGACACCCTCTCGAGTAATCACTCCAGTTTCTCGAAGGTGAATCGCAACCGCAAGAGCGTTGAGTTTCTCGGTCCCATAATCNAGCANTGCACTGGCCCAGGCCTTCTGNGGCAGTTCGAATTCTCCANCGATTCCATCCATGAAATAATCATCCAATTCTCCGGAGACCAGTGCATTGATCTGATTCTCTGACAAATCTGTTGAGTTGAGACGTGTCAAACGTTCGTCTCGACTGGGCGGTAGATTTGAGCGGATTGATTGCCATACTGCAGGATTGATCGGTGTAGTCGGAATATCGGTTTCAGGGTACATTCGTGCACCCCCTGGTAAGGGTCTCATGGCCGTGGTGGTCCCGTCCTCAGGGGCGCCCTTTCGAATGACGACATTTCGAACTTCCTGAGGGATTCGATGATACGCTAGTTTCGCCCTTGAAAGAACGCCTTCGAGAGCCAGTTCGGCTTGCCATTGAGGTGCAACACAGAGCACAAAGCAATCTCCAAAAATCGCTTGACAAGCATCGGTTTCTTTCTGCTCAATCCCGTATGCTGGGAGTTCATCTGAATGGAAAATTCCCTTGACACCTGCCAGCTTGGCAGCGCTGGCCAATTCTCGTCCCAATCGTGGGATTTGGGCGCCTTCACCATCCAATTGTTTGGATCCAAGTAGGCCGGCTAAACCAGGTAGACTGAGCCCCAACACCACTGCACCTGATTCAATGGATTGTCGGACCATCTTGGATTCACACTGATCGAATTTAGAGGTGACATCATGCAGGTTAAGTGGCATCAACTGACCGACCTTTTCGGCGACTTTTGCTTCGGTTTCGGAATCATCCAAGTCCCGGTGTGATGGTAAGGCTGGCAAATCTTGAGCCGCACGCAATTGGTTTGCCAGTCGATAGAAATGCAACTGTCTTGCCATCTCAAGACGGATGATTCGAGGAATCCAATCAAGATCTTGACAACCCTTGATTTCTACGCGGTCACCTGCACCAATGCTGACATTCAGGTCCTGACGGATTGAGCCCAATCCTCTACGAACACGGCGGGTGTCTCGAAGGAGGGTGCCCAATGCCAGAGCGGTTTCCTTGGCATGCTCAGGGGTTTGGACATCAGGGGCGGTGGCAACCTCAACGAGGGGGACACCCAATCGATCTAGGGTGTAAACCACCTGCTCACCATCGGGCGTTGAGCGGGTATCCAATTTGCGCGCACTGTCTTCTTCCAAACAAATGACATCCACACCGACTGGACCGGAGGGTGTTTGGATGGAGCCGTGAGTTCCAATCAGGGTCGTGCGTTGGAAGCCGCTGGTGTTGGACCCGTCGACAACGGTTTTCCGCATGGCTTGTAGAGCCCCGACGGGTTTTGCACTCATCATTGCGGCCATGGTGAGCGCCACCTCTACCGCGTCTTCATCATGCTCAAGGGGTGGAGCTTCGTCCATTTCGATGAGGCCCGCATTGGGAGATTGATAGTAGACAAAGGAACGGTTTCGGCGCTGTTCAAAACGAGCGGCAATGTCGATTCGACCTCCCTCGCCTCGAGCGGCTCGCAATCGGCGATGGGCGCGTGGCCAATGGCCCTCGATGTCTTCAATTCCATCTTCATACAGTGTACTGGGCTGACGTGAATGCAATTTGCCTGTGGCCAACTGTTGGTGTACTTCTAGACCACACATGAAGCCGAGCGCCTCGGGGTCCAAGGCGTTCGCATCCGCGACATCCCCGGGAACCTCCTCGACCATGGGAGTTGTCGAGTCGCTGCCCCCCTAAAGGGGCAGCGGTGCTGGAATTGGAGATTCTAACTGATTCTCCACACACCAACACTGGGAGCGTAGATGTCNCCACGATTCTGGATATTACGAAGCATTCTGTCTACAGTATCTTCGTCGAACCCTTGCTCTGCTGCTGCGTTGTAGACATCGATCGTGGTGAATTCACCATTGAGTTCTCGACCAAGGTTGCGAACAATGGATTGGATAGACCTCTCAGCACTTTGAGCACGACGAGGAACGCCTGTATGATCCGCTGGATTGATGTTCGAGTCATTTGCAAGATGGCGCCAAATCCCATCCATNGCAATGGCTTGTTTTGCATCATCTTCNGTCACATGGTCACGCAAGAACAGTCGAGCTCGAGCCTCGGCCATTCGGAGAGTGGCTTCAATGGTTCTTGCCGTCAGCGAAACCGAGTTGACTTCGTCATCCATTTTCTTCCGCTTTTCAGTGTAATGACCGACCAAGATATCCATGACTTTGTCATCGCTAACCGGGTGGTAGGTTCGCTTTGCATGTGCAACATATTTTTGCAAGAAATCAGCGGTCAGGACATCGTTTCCATCAACATCTGTGGTGAACATTTGCTCTTTCAGGAGTTGATCCGGTTCAACCGAATGACCACTCTCAATCAAGTGCTCAGGTACACCTGTTCGCTTGACTCGAATGATGTGTTCGCCAATTCTTCGATCACGAGTTGAATCGACTGAATCTTGAATCATCCANACCATATCGAATCGGGAAATCAANGGAGGAGGAAGATCGATTTGTTTGTGCAGATAGGTTGACGGNTCTCCCCAATCAACATCCTTGAATCGACCATCGCGTGGATTGGCNGCCGCCAATACGGCACAGCGGGTTGGCATCGTTGCGCTGACACCACCTTTGTTGATGTTGATTCGTTGCTGTTCCATGGCTTCGTGCATAGCACCTCGATCATCAGCCGTCATCTTGTCGAATTCGTCAACGGCACACAAGCCCAAATCGGCTAGAACCAATGCNCCCGCCTCAAGTGAAAAACGACCATCGTTGAATGCGTCGCGAACCGCGGCCGCGGTCAANCCAGCCGCACTGGTCCCACCGCCTGTGGTGAAACGACCACGGGGGGATATACGGCCCATGAAAGACAAAATCTGTGATTTGGCAACACCAGGATCTCCAAGAAGCAGGATGTGGATGTCTCCACGTGTACGCGTCCCATCCCCATACTTCCGAGCCACGCCCCCAAGCAACTGAAGGACAAGTGATTTCTTGATCCAATTCATTTTCTCTTCGCCGACGATAATCGAGGGGGCAATCGAACGGATGAACAGTTCAACCAAATCTTCGCGCTGAGAAATTTTCTCAATGTCAGCAATCTCAGTGGGTGAAATCTCAATTTCTTCTAACGGGATGTTCTTTCTCTCACTCGAATGCATCGAAATGTAGACGTCGAACATCGGTGTTTTGGCTCCACCGCGCTTGAGGGTTCGAACGTATGGAATGCCATTGATTCGGATGCGCTCACCGGGCACATGCTTGCCGGCCAATTCGGCTTCAGCCAATACACTCAATCGCACCGGTTGAGAACCTGGCTTGACATTCTCAGGCAATTCCTGGACCTCAATCCACTGATTGTCAATCATGGTTGATTCGGAATGTCTCAAATCGAATCGAGTGCTTCCACGGCCACTGGTTGAACGGCCGCAGCCACTGCCATTGTCAGGGCATTCTGAGGGTTCGATTAATTCCAATTCATTGGGTTGGGCGATTTCAACCGTATTTCCACAAGTGGTACAGGTGAATATGGCATTGTAGATTCGAGGTTTGAGTTCACTCACTTTGGTGACAATGACTTCCGAGGTGGTGAACGTTTCAACTTCGTCACTGCTGATGTCGCGGAGCCGGTGCATGGCATCCGGTGGAAGACCGACAATCCGCAAACGAGGATTGGCATCGTATCCCGATTCTCGACACATACCTGCCAGAACATTATCGGCATTTTGAATCGTCACACGAGGGTGGTTTAGAATCAATTCAGCAAATGGGACATCCCACGCTTGAACTTCAGCAAAATCGATCGCAAAGGAAATTTGTTTCGGCCAGGATGCTGCAAGCGTCGAAATCTTGTTAGCACAGGTTTCCTCAAAGAAAGAACGCCATCTGGCAGCTGAGTCATGGACCTGTAGCATCAAACATCCTCCACGCAGGGCTTCCGCATCGGTAATCCGCATCCCATTAACTTAGTGGAAGAAGAGGGTAACACCCCTTGATTTCCAGTGGAAAATTAGGCCTACGATTCAAGCAAATTGAGGTGCCCGGATTTCCAATGGAAGGATCCTCAATTGAATTTTCTACCATTTTCAAGGGAAGGGCTTTCAACGATGTGAAAGGAGCCGGAGACATGGACCACACGCGATCGGGCAGTGACATTCTGGTTCGAATAGACCCCGGTGAAGAAATTCATACGACCCTGCAACAACTCGCCGATGATCTTGGGTTTGATGCAGCGGCCATCACCAGTGGCATTGGACGAACACGCAACAATCAATATGGATACATGAATGANGAAGGTGTGTACAAAAAACGACTGTTAGCCGCACCTTCTGAATTGGTGAGTTTGTCAGGGAATATTGCGCGAACCGAAAGTGGAGAATCATTCACGCACATCCACTGCTGTTGGTCGGACGACGACAACCATGTCCATGCAGGCCACATGTTTCAATCAACGGTTCATGTGGTTGCAGAAATTCACATCAGAGTCATGGAACATGCTTCGATGATGCGATGTCCCTTGGATGGATTGGAACTACTGGGACTCGAATTTGATTGAAGTTGGATTGATGAAGATGAAAGTACTGTTTGCACATGGGTTTGAGGGAGCCCCCGACGGTGGTAAACCCACCTACATGCGCGAAGAACTCGGGTGGGATGTCGTCGCCCCTGTGATGTCTGCAAACGGTTGGAATATCGAACAGGAAACCCGTGTATTGTTGGAACATCTCGATTCAGAGAAATTCGACCTTGTGGCCGGTTCGTCGATGGGTGGACTGGCCGCAGCCAATGCCAGCCGATTGCGACCGGAGATGGAATTTGGATTGTTGCTCATCGCACCGGCATTCGGTTTGGCAGAAATGTGGCATGAACGCCTTTCTGCAGATGAAATGAAGCAGTGGGAAGCCTCCGATGCGTACCTCTACCGAGGGTTTGAACTTGAGATGACGCTGGGTTGGGATTTCATGCAAACCGCGATGGAAATGTCGTGGCCGGAACTGAATCACCCGACGGTGATTTTGCACGGGCTCCAGGATGATGTGGTGCCGATTGAACACTCGCGACGAATCGCAGATTGCGATGATCGTGTCATCGCAATGATTGAACTCGAAGATGGGCATCGAATGCAAGAGGCAAAGTCGCATTTTTTGCAAGCCGCAAATCTTTGCCTCAACTCTCAAACACGATGAGGCCGATGTCCGCTCGCCAACGACCGATTTCGGTAAACTCACCGTCAGCACCCCAACTGTAGATGTCCATGTTGGAGTGGCTGGTAAATCCGTTCGACGTGCTGAGTGTGATTTCACCTGAACTGACTGCATAATTGTCGGCAGCGGATGGGATGCCCATTTCGTTCACACGTTGTCCGGTAATGTCGCTATTGACATCTGACAGTGAGACCGCTGTTCCCAAGATCAACGTCGCATCTCCCGCCCAACCTGCATACGATGGAAGTGCGGTGTGATAGTTCATGTTGTAGACGTATTTGAGAGGGTGATCGTATTCAGCGGCATCATGATCAATGCCCATTCTGACTCCCTTGAGCCCTTCCATGTGCGCGATATCACTGACCGCTGACAACAAGGCAATGTCACCCATTCCATGGCCGGCAATCATCGCGATTTCGAGTCCTTGAGTATCAATCTCGGCCAAGATTGCGGCACCATCGGTCACGCCGGCCAAAATCACTACTGCATCACAATTCGACAAGGCTGAAATCTCGGAACTGTAGTCTGTTTGTGCCTCAGCAAAGGATTGCGTAGAGCAGGTGGTTCCCAACTCCGTCGCAAGACCGGTTGCAATCGCAGTATGATCCATGCCATCATCGTGGAGAATGGCCACGTTGGAATGACCATCGCTGGAAATCAGGGCTGACAATGCAGAGACGTGATGGGCTTCTCCCGGCGAGACACGCCAGAGGTAACCGTAGTCCTGAGGTGTGCAGGTGAGACCACAATCCTCCCATGCATCTTCCATCGCTTCATCAGAGAAAGCCCCGAATGTAATCATCGGAATCTGATTGGTTTCAGCAATCGGTAGGGCACCGAGAGCTTCTTCGGTGGAGTGGGGGCCAATCACGCCAATCACTCCAGCATCGACCAGTGTCTGCATGGCGACGGCTGCACCAGCACCCGTCGATTCTGTATCGGCGATGACCAAACTAAAGCACAGTCCACGTTGATTGATGTTGAGCAACTCAACACCCAATTGTACAGAGTTCTCTTCACCGGTTGCATAAGGCGAATGGATGCCTGTTTGTGGACTCAGCATGCCAATTTGCATGGGCCGTGCATTGTCCCTACATTGTGCTGAAATCCCATCAGCTGGGCCCCAGAATCCCATTTCTTCGTAGCGTGCATCAACTTCTGTACCNCCGCCATCAACTTCGAATCGGAACAAATCGTACATCATTCCAGGTGTGTTNCCATGGTCATCGAAATCGATGTTTCCACTAATTCCAGCGTAATCTTTACCCACATCTGGGATGGAGGCTTTGATGTCACTACCAGACGCAGAGCCGGCCATGATGGTTGCCTGTGCCAAGATCATTGCAGCATCGTAGGATGCTGCGGCATGAGCGGGTGCATCGCTCCCGTAGGCATTCATGTACTGGAGGTTGAAGCCTGGAAGGAGATTGGATTCCCAAGCGATGGGTAGTGCACCAACCATTCCGGCAAGGCGTGATTCATCGGTCATGTTTTCGAAGAAGGCTTCGGCACCGTTTGGGCCAGGGATTTGGTGTGAAGTCACAATTCGAGCATCGTAGATGTTCTGCTTGAGTTCTTCAATGAGGGCTGCAGTTTGCGAGTTGGAATTGTAGTTGGTGGCGATGACGAAGTTCTGACATCCTGCATCAACGGTCATTCCCCCATGGAACGGACCTTGGTAGCCTCCATCCTCTTTGTCGAAGACAATTTGATTGGTTGGATAGGCGAAGGTTCCACAGATGTTGTCCTCGCCATAGGCGTCTGCAAACATACGTGCGTAAGATCGTCCAAATCCGTTGTCAACGTGAACAATAGCGACCCCGCTCAACTCGTAGACATTGGCCCACATTGAACCGGGGTAGGCACTGTCTGATTCACTGGGAATGACGCGCCAGAGCAGACCATCGTCGGCAATCTCTTCCATGCCACCATCCGAAACAAACGGTGTGATGATGGGGACCTGATGTTCGACCGGTTTGGTGATTCCTTGTTGCAAGATGGGCATGGATGAGCCGCCCATAATGGCAGANACACCGTCTCCCTCAATCAGGGACCAAGTGCCTTGGTGGGCTCTTGAACCGCTCGATTGTGTGTCAAAGTAAACCAATGAGAATTCGTATGAACTCTGAGCGGCGTTGATATCTGCAATCGCCATTTCTGCCGCATTCTCAAGCCCATCCGCAAGGTGTGAGTTTGAACCTGTACGTGGAGTCAGTACACCGATTTTGACCTCGATGGCTTCGACTGGAATCACTTCACAGCCCGACTCGTCGACGGTAATGCCTGCGGGGGTATTGGCACAATCATCATCTTCATCCAACACGCCATCTCCATCGGAGTCAACGGAAGGGTCGATGCAATCGGGGATGTTATCGGCATCGACGTCGACGGTGTCGTCTTGACCTTCACACTGGTCATCGGCATCGGAGACGCCGTCGCCGTCCCCGTCTCGCTGGCTTGCACTGCATCCNCTGGCATCGCTCNCTTCGCTTGAGGGTGTATTGGGGCATTGGTCATCCGCATCGGATACACTGTCACCATCTGTGTCCAACTGGGATTGTGAACAGCCATTGGCATCACTGTCTTCCCCTGCAGGAGTCTCTGCACAAGTATCATCCTCATCAGGTACGCCGTCAGAGTCTGCATCGAAGACAAGATTCGGGCANCCGGGTCGATCATTTGAGTCAAGGGGGCCGGCTTCATTTGGGCATTGATCGAGCAAATCAATGACACCGTCACCATCGGAATCGGATGTACCGGGATCGGTTGTTCCACCATTGTCTGTACTCGGTTCTGGCTCACTGCCTCCGTCATCTCCACCTAGGCAGCCGGCCAAACTGGCAGCCAACATTAGGGTCGTCATCAGCAATACAAGGAGTCGTCGTTGCGTGGTCATCACTTCACTTCCGCACCCCCGGAGGGGGTGACCCGGGGTAAGAAGTCTGCGACTCCACCCTTCAGAGATAGAAACCATTGCGGACGGCACGATGAAAGAGGGGCTTCGACTCCCACAACCAATGAGCGAGGGAGGTGAGCGACTGGACTATGCGAGTAGTGGCGTTGACATTGACCTTGAAGGAGCCTCCGTGGCATCTCTCGTTGGAGCACTTTCTCGCTCTGTTCGAGTCGCGGGGACACCCGGTGCACCCGTGGATTTACCTGGCGGATTTGGTGGACTGATTGAATTTGGTGACAACCTTCTGGCTCTCGCAACCGATGGTGTCGGGAGCAAGTTGCAAATAGCCTCAATGATGGGGCATTGGAGCGGTGTTGGCATTGATTGCATGGCCATGAATGTCAACGATCTACTCTGTGTGGGAGCAGAACCGATTGCCTTCGTCGATTACATCGCGGTTCCCAAACCCGATCCTGAGCAACATGCCGCGATTGGAGCCAGCCTCGCTGAAGCCTGCCGTATCGCACGCGTTACATTGGCCGGAGGTGAAACCGCCAGCTTGCCGGGAATTGTGACCGAACTGGATCTTTCGGGAACCGCACTCGGTTGGTTGCCCAAAGGCGCGGCGATTACCGGCGCGACCATTGCTTCAGGCGATGTCATGATTGGTCTACCAGCAAGCGGTGTCCACTCCAATGGCTTCTCTTTGGTTCGTAAAGTGGTTGAACTCAGTGGGCTGAATTACACCGACCCGGCTCCATTTGATGCGACTCACCCTGGGCGCGACATTGTACGAATGGGGGACGGTGTTCTGACTTTGGGCGAAGTCTTGCTCAATCCTACGCGGATTTACGTCGACCCCGTCACCGATTTGATTGATGCATGTCGAGCCGGAACTGGACCGTGCCCTGCTGATGCACTGCACGGTATTTGCCATGTGACCGGAGGCGGCCTTTCCAACCTCCTACGCCTGCATGATGAACTCGGTTGGCACATTGAACACCCGATGCCGGTTCTACCTGAGTTTGATTGGATTCAATCGACAGGAGACATCACCGATCGTGAAATGGCGCGAACCTTCAATTTGGGAATGGGGATGGTTCTCGTGGTCGACCCTGCACACGCCGATTCGGTTTGCCAATGGGTTGCAAGCCGGCTCCAAGGGACGCAAATCGTGGGTGAGGTTCGAGACCATGGCCATCGCGTCACACATGTCAACCCTGACATTGTTTTCGAACACTACTGAGGTGAAGCGTTGACCGAGGCTGAAATCGTCCTTGAGGGGCGCACAGAACATCGTTTGCCCCCTGCCAAAGAGGGTCGCACTGACAAGCAATTGGAGAGACACGGAAAGGGTCCTGCCGATCGAGCTCATCGCTCTGCATTCCACAACCCCGCAATGGCTGATTGCCGAACACGAAGTGTGCTGTTGATGGATTACATGCTGGACGATGAATGGTTCAACAANCCNAAGATTCACACCATCGATGCCTTGTGTGCCACNGGTAGNCGAATCAATCGNTGGCTGACNGAGTTGCCCAAAGAAAAGGCCGAAAGATTGCAAATCACNGGTGCAGATTTGGATGAAGAAGCTCTGGTATATGCTCAGCAAAATTGTCCGGGTGTTGAATTCCGGAATGAAGATTCACGCCAAGTTCTGCTCTCATCCGGTTGGCAATGGGTCGACATCGACCCCTTCGGATCTCCAGTTCCATTTCTCGATTCCGCCATGCAATCGAGTGCTCGCCGAGCAGTCATGGAAATCACCGCAACCGACACCGCTGCTCTCACCGGCTCTTCGGCGAGTGCTTGCCGACGACGTTATGGAGCCAAAATCCGAACCGATGAAATGGCGCACGATTCTGCACTTAGGTTGCTGATGGCGACTGTTGCTCGAACGGCGGCAACACACGATCGATGTATTATTCCCCTGCTGTCTTCCTGGGACTCTCACCACATCCGGGTCTCCGTCAAGGAGCATCGCTCGATTCAAGCGGCGAATGCATTGGAAGAACAATTGGGTTGGCGTGTGGCCATGCCCACCTCGGAAGAATTGCAAGCATCCTGTGACGCCGGCTTACATCCTCAAGGCAGCGAATGCAGCCAA
>PBPV01000062.1 GCA_002724815.1 Methanobacteriota archaeon
CGTGCGAGATTGGAAACTTTGACTCAATCAATGATGCGAGACAATTGCTCGATTACGCCATCATGCTTCTCAACGCATCGGATGAGATGCGTGAATGGGACAGTAACCAAAGTGATTCTTCGACAATGGCCCACACTGTCTCTGCTGGAGGACTGACAATCGGGTGGTTGTTCACCATCATATGGTGCGGTGCCTCACTCATCGCTACCGTGTTCATTGGAGGAGCATTGGTCGCTGACCTTGGTACCAGTGAATGGACACCTGTGGATGGCGTAATCATTGATAGCGGCGTTGATACATCTACCGATAGCGAAGGGGGTACAACCTATTGCTTGTGGGTTGAATACGAATACGTCTACGAAAATCGTTCGTATAATGGCGACATGGTCAGCTACTCCAAAGACAACAGTTGTAGTTCAGGAGATAGTAACGCCGATCAAGATTACCCGCCCGGGGAAAACATCACTGTTTACGTCAACCCAGAAAACCCCGATGAAGCCGTTCTATTGTCTGGTTGGGCCGGCGTTGATTGGTTCGTGCTTATTGTCATTGTATTCCCGATCGTTGGCCTTGTACTATTTGTGGGAATGACTCAATCAAGCATTTCTGCATTCAAGAATTTCGCAACCAAAGATAACTCCGCCTCTTGGGGTTCACTGACTCCATTGGTCATTTTACTACTACTGGGGAATATGATTCCCGTTTTCCTTCCTGAATTCGAAAGTTGGGATGACTACGGTGCAGGTGAACCGACATTTGTTCAATTCGGCGACAACTTTACTCTGGAGTTCGATAATGAAACTGAGACACCCTATTTTTCAGGGAACTTATTCGTAATCTGTACTGATCTATATGCCGTCGATGAGTGTGGCCCCGAATTTCTCGACTCTGAAATATTGAACATCACAGTCAGTTGTTCTGCTGACAATTTTTCAAATGACCAAAGTCAGTTCTGCAGTCATGGGCTGTTTGAGCGTATATTTATCGCATTCATAAGCAACGAGTCCGGTTTGATGATCGAGTACGAAAATTGGGGTATTTCTGAAGAGTGGTACTGGGAGGCCTATGATTCAGGAAATGCGTATTGTGAATGGGAAGGTTTCTCTGATGCTACTGATGCAGGAGAGGATTCTCGTTGGTGGTGCAAAGTATCGCAAGATGATTCAGAATGGGATACTTGGTGGTACTATTGCGAACTTCATGCTGACAACTACTACTGTACCGATATGTTTGGCCAGAGTGAAGAGTTTGAGTATTCATTGAATGGTTCGCAATGGAACAACACAGCAAGTCCTGCTGAGCATGGAATCATGCTTCTTGGAGATGGCGCCCACGAAGCAATTGAAGACGATGAAACCGCAATCGAAACAGAAGTCGTAGGTATTATCACCATCCTCCTCAATCTCATCGTTGTTCCAATTTTGTTCGCGATGGCAATCAAAATTTCACGACAAGAATGACTACCGCATTTACGAGGAGGAATGACTCTGCCAGAAGATGAAGAGTATGAATCCACATTTTCCTTAGGGGGAATCACAGATCAGGAACCAGTTTCCAAAAATAACTGGATTGGGCCAGATGGACCTGAGAGCGATTCAGATGTCACCGTTCCTTCGAAACTCGACAAGGATTTCACAACGGAACCCGTCTCGGTAATAGGCCTCATTGCTTTTTCGTTTTTTGTAGTACCAGGAGCGGTTATTTTCGGAGGTGTAGGGGTCTGGTTACTGTTCTTCTCGATAATGAATCCATATCACGAAGACGGGGGACTAGAGGGGTTTGTATGTATGGGGATCCCCCTTACATTAGTTGGATTGCTTTGCTTCTTATTATGGTGGGCCGGCGTAATCAAGGAACGCCTGCGCGTGCAGCACAGCAGGGATCGACTGGTCTACCAGGCTACGCTTTTGGGGCGCGGCCTCCCTCCGCTTAGGGGGCTCGGTCTCCTCTCCGAGAAGAGGCGCCTCTCAGAAGCAGTTTACCTCGAGACCGACAAAGATGGGGACGATGCAATGATCCACGGCCGCTCGAGCGAGGGGGTGGAGTGGGAGCTCGATATCGATTCTGTGGTTAGTGAAATGGCGGAATCCGAGAATCCATACAACCCCCCCTACCAAAAAAAGGCGAGAGAGATAGCGGAAGCAATTGGCATTGAGTTCCGAATAGGCCGAGACTCAGACGTGGGAGATTGATTAAGCGGAAATAATGACTACCGCATACCGGGTTTCCAGAATTGTAGAGGCAGCGGATTCTCTCCAATACAAGCTCTCCATGCCAAATGATCCGCTCTCTCGTTCCAACGATGTCCTCGGTGGGCCCTCACATGTTCGGCTTGGACTTCGCGCAACAGGTTCACCTCATTCCACAATGCTTGGACCCTTGCGGCCAACTCCCGATTTGCCTTCGCTCTCCATTCTCCTGCAGCAATTTTCAGCGCGTATTGCGAATCGCCTCGAATCGTCACGGGGGTGGTACTACCCTCGATTAGCAACCATCGAAGTGCATGGGCCATTGCCGACAACTCCCCTGTGTTGTTGCTTCCGACTTCTGCCCCGAGGTACCCATCGCCATCCGAATCTGTCACCACCGGCCCACTTAATTCCTCAAAGATTTCACCATCACCTTTGCCCAAACCAGAATCGCCACGGACAATCACGACACCCCAACCCGCGGGAGTTTCCGAGGTTACATTGCGATTCTCTTGACAGGAACCATCGAAATAAAGCGACAAACGTTCAGCGAGCGGCAGCGAATCGCCCATGCTTATTCTCCAATCAGAGCCGCATATCCTGCCGCATCGAGTAGACCCGCCAGTGCACCGGCATCTGAGATTTCGATCTTGGCAATCCAAGCCTCATATGCGTCTTCATTCATGGCTTCAGGAGCATCTTGTAGATCATGATTCAATGCAACGATTGTACCCGCCAGTGGCGCGTAGATATCCGAGACCGACTTGACAGATTCAACACTCGCGAAGGAACCGTTTTCTTCAACAGCATCTCCTTCATCAGATAGGAATTCAATCCAGACAATATCGGTCAATGCATTTTGTGCATGGTCGGTAATACCGACAACTGCAACTCCATCTTCCATTCGAACCCATTCGTGTTCAGCCGTATACTTGAGGTCATCCGGAATCATTGACATGTGACTCAACCCGTTCCGATACGGCGTAGTGTCTCAACCTTTCGCTATCCCATTCCGGTGAATTCAAACCAAGTTACAGGATGCGCATGACGTGAACAGTCCATCGCAATCCGCAGAGAATCTCATCATTGGTTTGGGTATCGTCTTGCTACTTGCGACCGCTTTTGCGCTAATTGATGGACGTCTACCACCGGCGGAGTGCCCCCCATCTACGTCTGATCTCGATGATGCCTGCACATCCTCCTCTGTCATTGGTTGGTTGATTCCGGGTACTGCGGTACTTTGCCTCACACTTGGTATCTCATCACGTATGGCACACAACTCTGGAAAGGCCAGTCTCTTGGATCGTTTTTTCACCAATGAATCTGAGTTTGAAATCGCCAAACGTGTTAGTGAGGATTACGACGACGAACATGACACAGACCGTCTATCCGGAGCTTGGGCCAATATGGAAGCCAAGATGCTAGAATCCAATCACAGTGAAGAAGAGTGACTAGTAGGTCTCTCTCATCAACTTGTGAATCTTGTAGGGCAACAATGCACGATTCACGGGTGTCACTTCTAGAATACGAGCATCATCACGTCGACGAATATCTTGAAGCAGTGGGTGTCGACTCTTTTTGTGTAGAGTGACCAATGTGGGTTTGTCGACTTCCATGGCCTTGCGCACAACTTCGACAAAGGCCTCACTTTCTACACTGAATTTACCAATCTCGTCAATGACAATGACCTCATAATCATCCATGGCTTCTTGGATGGCTGGTACAGCGACTCGATCCAGCGCTTCAGGATCAATTCCATAACCCAATACNCGGGTACGAGAATCAATGNTTTTGTGNGCCATGACGGCTTCTTCGCCGGTTTGATANTTGATACACTTGAATCCGACGCGNTCTCCATCTTCAACCANTGGTTCGCANCTCATTCCNCCGAGTAGCTTCGCCGCTTCGACATCATCGCCNCGNGCTCGCATTTCCTCGACTCGTTCATCGGCGAGCATCGAGACAACTTTCTCCATTACAGCAGATTTGCCACTTCTTGGCAAGCCTGTGATTCCAATCTTTGGATGTATTCCCATCTTCCACTTTCACCTCTGAGATTGCAGACGTTCGTCTATGGTAGACCATCNATTAATGAAGGCTTGCTATAAATGCACGTTCATTACCACAAACNAGTCTGTTGATTCCGGATGTCGGAACTCTATGCCAACTGAGATGGNGCCGCACTCTCTGATGGAGGCAANGGCAACATTTCCAATTCGTAATTGTTCACATTGTTGTTGGCAGCCCAAGCACGAGCCCAAGCATCGAGACGATTGTCATTCAAGAGTCCGCAAAGCCATGAAAGAGCGGAATTCAGATCGCCCTTTTCACTCGCCAACTTCTCGCCAACTTCTTCTGGCAATTCAAGATGGTTGACGGAGTTCCCTAGAACACATCCCGCAGGTAGGACAACCCAACGTAGACGACGCATTTGCTGCGCATTGACAATGGCTTGACAGGCCAGGCGGGGATGTTCGGGGGCCTCAATGGGCCCTCGCCATTGCGCNTGCTTTCGCTCAGCAGCATTCTCATCAATTGAAGAATTCATGGATGGGTGATGGAGCCAGATGCCCTTTTGATCATCATTTCTGAAATGTATCCCNCGAATAAATGGCGTACCACGGCTGCCTTTCTTCCACGGCTTGATGTCGGCACTCCAAGTGGTTTGGTCAACTTCTCCAACACGAACACGTAGGCGACTCTCTCCGGCCAACCAGTGGTTGGATTCNGCCAATCGAGGTAAGGCAGCCAACTCATCGATAATTGTGAGCAATGATTGCCGCTCATAGCGATCACGTGGCAACCGAGGAACTGCCCATTCATCTCGTCCCCATCGTGCCCAGCGCTCTCGGTCGAGTGCAAATCGAGGTACGTCCTTGTCCAATCCATTTCTCGAGCAAAGTTCGTTGGCTTCAGCAGGACCATGGCAGATGAGTTCTTCAGAGACACCGTCAACCGTTATTCCAAGGATTAGAACACCCTGAGTCACACCGGTAAACAATCGAGCTGATTCAGGGAATGTCCAGATTCCTGTCCATTCGTGTGAATCCACGAGCAAGCGGCGCANTGGTGCACTACTCTGCTCACGAAGCAGACTGTCGGGGACGATNAGTCGAACACGGCCACCTGAGCGAACCAATTGCAAACTTCGTTCCAAGAATAGACGATAGAGGTTGACATTTCCACGGAGTGTACTGAATCGTAGCGAACCATCTTCTTCGCGTAGATTCCGCAATTCTTCACCCAGTTCCTTGCGGAGTGTACTACCATCAGGATGACCTCGGAATCGATCTTTGATTCTCAACCAGGGTGGGTTCCCCATTAACAACCGAGGGCGTTCACTCCACGGCCAATCATCGCGAAGAGCATCCCCTACTCGAACAACATCATCGAAAATGGATACGGCTTCGCTTCGAGCCAACATTCCCTCCTTTGGATTGTCATCAAGTGATACCAATCCAGAACGAATACAAGAGAGAAGTAATCGACGTCGAGTCATGGTTGCTGCAACTTCGCAGACGTCAAGCAACTGCATAGATGAAAGCAAGATACGTGTATCCTGTTCTCGATCTTCCAAGGGTACATCAGAGATTTTCTCACCGTGCCACTTCAAGATTCGTGAGGGGAATAGACCGCCACCAACCGCGGGGTCAGCAAATGGAAGTGGAACGCCTGTGCGTGTTCGCTTTCCATCCGCAATTTCTCGCTCTTTCTCTTCATCAACCTCGGCATCACGAGCAGCATCTTGCTGATGATTCATCGCCTGAGCCTGTGCTCTGAAAGCGGGCGGGAGTGCAGCCAGGTTGACATTGGATTGAACGGGTTCTGCATTCATGGAGATGTCTTCACGCAATTCATCGGCGATGATTGCATCAGCCAAGCGAGTCGGGGTTGGGTGTGCCCCTCGTGGGCTTCTACCATCAGACTCAGCATCATGGCGGCAAAGAAGATGATCCAACACATGGCCAGGATCAGTGAGCAAACTTGCGGGCAAAGTGGGCCAATCGTTTGGCAGTTGACTGGCTTGTGGTTGATGCGTTCGTAGTGCTTCTTCCCAAGCATCCAACCAGATGTTCATTTGCTCGATTCTGTCTTCACATTCCCGATCTAATCTAGCGTACCAGCCGCTCACGTTCCCACGCATTCTGTCCCACCCTAACCCACCGCGAGCACATTCCAAATATCAATCCGTCGCCCGCGCGCAGGCACGCGCACGCGCGGTTACGCGAGAGATTGGCCTTACAGTACGTCGATTTTCAAGAATCGTTCAGCAAACTGTCATCGCCGGCAAGATTCACGCCGAGGATGCTTCGTCCATGAGCCATCCAACGCCATCCATCCTCGACCCAATTGAATAGAGCCTTCAGCTCAGTTTGAGAAATAGAACTCGCTTTGGCAATCTCATTAATCACCTTTAGTTCGGATTCATGGTAGTCTCCATCTACTGCAGCGACAATCATTGAATCTCTTAGAACAACTCGAC
>PBPV01000063.1 GCA_002724815.1 Methanobacteriota archaeon
GGAGAAATCGTTTCTGTTCGACCGCTATTCGCAGGCCCAGGCTGGAAATAATCTACACCATTGTTACTGGTATCCCATGAAGGATTCATGTATTCGTAAATGTTGACTAGGCCATCACCATCTGGATCGCCGAACATGCCATCTGCATTGGAGGGGCTGGTCGCGTTCAGACCATTGGCAACTTCCCAACCATCCGACATCCCGTCGTTGTCTGTATCCCAGCCATCGGGGTCCTCATCGATATCACCGTCACCATCATCGTCATCACTCCCACAGTTGGAATCACCATCGTTGTCTGGATCTTGAGAATCGACCAAGCCATCGTAATCATTGTCGATGTTGTCATTGCACATGTCGCCCATCGGATCTTCATCGGCCCCATCCGAACCTTGACCCTGTGTGGCTTGCATGGCGGTTTCTTCATCCCAATTCCGAACAGGGACTGTACCATTCCACCATACACCATTGTCCAAAACACTAGGCGTACTGGACAGATCCCAAGTCGAAGGTTCGAGATAGGTGTACTCCTGTAAGTTGGTCAAACCATCGCCATCGGGGTCGCCGGCAGCACCATCATTGCCTAGACTTGAAGCGTCCAAGGGGTCCAACCCATACTGGTATTCCCAACCATCGGGCAAGCCGTCGTTGTCACTATCCCAATCGGTCGGTTGAGTATTGAGAAGGAATTCAAGACCAAGGGTCAAACCATCACCATCTTGATCGGTAGAAGCCGCAGCTTCCCAACTGGCAAATTGTAGCGCTGCAAGGCTAGAGAAAATCATCAGTAAAGTCAGTCCAACCGCACGGAATTTCTGCGTTCGCAGTGTCAATCCGGCGGCGACCGAGGAGGAAGATACGTTCGTAGGCATGGCTGAACCCAGTCATCTCCGTGCCCATCAGGGTATTAAGACAAATGGAGCGGTGTTCGGACAGAATTCGACCCTCCTTAGGAGGGTCAAACGAAAATCACCTAGTCAAGATCGACAAGTTCGATGTCATCATCATCGTATGAATCATCGTCTTCAGACGAAACCAAATCTGGAATTTCAAGGCTATCATCTTCGTCCTCTTCTTCATCATCGTCGACCCACACATCGACGTACTCAATGCGATTTCTCCGTCCGGAGACAGCAGCAACAAGGAGGATAATCATGCCCAAACCAATGGCAATTGTTGCCGGTCTTGGATTGGTCAATTCATTGACAATGATTTCTGTGATACTATTCATTGACACTTGGATTGTCAACGTTTTTTCGGCCGTATATTGTTCTCCGAAGGATTCCTCCTCCGAAAGAGGTTTGGCTGTGACTACAACCTCCTTTTGGTCCCCATTAAGTGCCGATTGCCCCGCCGTGATTGTCACGGTAAACGAAACCTCACTGAATGCCCTAACCGTCACGACTTGAGCTCCGTTTTGGCTGACAACATCTGCATCCCAGTCGCCAGTGACATCCACGTCTAGCAAGACCATTACATCGGTATTTCCACCATTCTTGACCTTCATCTGAATCTCACTGATTCCGCCAGGTTGTAGAGCATGAATTTGTGTAATTTGATGAATGGAGAGTTGAGGCTTATCCTTGCCAATCAAGATTGTCAATGGCAAATCAAAGTAGCGTGCCAGTGACAGATCGGAAATGTCTTCACGGATTCGCAAATAGATGGTGTGATTGCCTTCAGGAACCTGCGCTGTCAGGGTAATGTCGAGATTGATCAACTGAGAGTCACCTGGAGCCAACTGAACTCGAGGTGAAGGGTCCTCATTCGTATCAGTGATTTCATACATCCACAAACTGTAGTTCTCGTTTGCATCAGGATACAAGTCCTCGTTTGTATTTCGATCCAAATCCTTCGGGTTGACAATCAACCAATCCGTTACAGTGTTGCCCTCTGCCATGGTGTTGGTGATATCGATATCAAAGGAGATTTTGTCTGCACTGTTGAGACAGATATCCGCCTCTACGTGTCCAAATGGAGTGGCATCACAATCGTAAACCACCTCGGCTTGGATTCCGAAAGTACGTTGGATTGTGAATTCGATTGTCGCCTTCTGAGTCGAATTGCCCATACTGATGGTCTCCAGTTCAATCATACCCGTGTCGGGGTCATCTCGGGAAGTTGAGGGTTTGACTTGGAGCCGAATTGTTTGCGTTGTGTGGCGATCCAAACTTGTGGTGTGGAACGTTCCATCACCTTCGTTTTCCTCGATACGCTGGCCTGTATCGTTATCCCAAAATCGCAGATTTGCATTCGAATCTTGCTTGACATCAATTCGGAATTGATCTGTGTCAAAGCCCGTGTTGAATATCTCNAGGTAGAANGTGGTGTAAACNCCNTCTTCNACGTAGCGTGGAACNGTCTCATCNATGTTGAGNNCACCGGTGCTNTTGGCATATTGATTGTCATGTTCTTCAGGCCAAAGGCTGACCATTGGAGGTGCATAGGTGTCCAGTTTTTCAAGGTCTAATTGCAAGGTTGTCTGATGAACCATGACCGATTGAGAGTCGTATGCAACCGCGCGAATTTCAATGGTATCAGGAGACCCTGATAGGTCATCTGGAGCCGTCAACAGTAGTGTTGGATGAGCCGTGTTGCCACCACCCGAAAGCGGATAGATACGGTCCGCCTGATTGAATTCAATAATCCAGTTCGAACCGAAGTTTGTCAGGACTGCCATCTCGCAAGTAAGATTGTACCCACTTCCAGATGCGCCCACATGTCGCAGATCTAGATTCACAGGCGTCGTTGAGCTCGGTGCAATGTATTCGACCACTCGATCGCTACCGTGTGTGAGTGAGATACCATACTCGTTCATCCGAACGGTGGGGTGATCAATGGCGAATACTTTGCCTTGGATGTTTCGAACTTCCACTTCAATTTCATAATCGCCAGATTCCAAACCACCAGGATAACTCCAGTTGTATTGTGCTCGCTGAGCGTTGCCGTCTTCATCAATTTCATTCTCACTGAAGGTATGAGTGAATGCAATGGTTGTGTCCGGCTTGGTCATCACAAGCGAGACTTCGTCAATGTCTTCTCTACCAAATCCGTTTAGCAATTCCAAGTTGAACTGCATCACGCGCATTTCTTCGTCATCATTGGGGAACCAAGTATCGACTTCCGGATCAGTCCAAACAGCACCAGGTCGCTGGACCTTCACCTGTGAACCTTCGAGTGGACGGACATCGATTTCGATTTGAGAAAACCGATTGGGTTCATCATCAATTTCGTTCCATGCAACCCAAGCATCGCATTCTGCATTTCCGCCACCACCGGGCCATTGTCGCCCACTGGTACCACCATCAGATCCATTCGGAGTGTCTGGAGTATCGCCTCCACCTGAACTGCAATCCATGTCGGCTGAGACTACGACCTTGAGCCGCTCCCCTTCATCCACAGTGAAGTCGCCATTACCGGTCCAACTGGGCCGGAACAGACGCTCATTGAAGCCGCAGGTTTCACCNCCTCCAATCAGCCCCCCACCACCAGGTGTACATGCATCCGATTGCATTTCTTCGGTTGCTATAATTGAGGTGCCTGCGACGAGGGAGATGGTCCAATCAACCGTCGAACCTTCTTGCCCAGTTGCCTTCAAGAATAGCAGAATTTCGACATCGTATTGACTGCCATCGGGGGAACCACTGAATACCATATCAGTAAGCAATTGATCGGTGGAAAACTCAACATTCGTACCAGATGCCGACTCCTCATCTTGGCCACCACTGTCTGGTCGCTCAGTGGTAATCCGCCCATCCGTAGGATGACCTCCTGGGGCGGAAGCGAAGTAGAGATCGTAACTGACCGTGCTCGAATTGCTTCGCGTTGGCAGTTCTTTGAGTTCGGAATAGGGCGACGCAGCGCCTACAAACAAGGAGCCTACCATGATGGCAACCAGAAGGATGGCTACCGAATGATTGTCTCTTGAAGCACCCACCACAGGCTCACCTACGGTGACTCCGTACACCATGGTCCATTAAACGGTTTGCAAAAGGTGGTTGTTTTGCGCATCGGGAAAATATCCCACATCACGAATGCATGAATCACCGAAATTGGTGCAGGGGGTGGGATTTGAACCCACGAAGGCATCGCCACCGGAGCTTAAGTCCGGCCCCTTTGACCAGCTCGGGTACCCCTGCGGACTCCTTGAGCCGGACTCGGGACTTGAACACTACGACAAAGACCAGCCGCCATCGACGTCGATAATTTGTCCAGTAATGTAGTCCGGGCCCGCAGCCAAAAACAGAACGGTCTCTGCAATTTCTTCAGCTAATCCTTGCCGCCCCATCGGTATAGAGGAGAGAATAGAGGAGCGTTTCTCCTCAGATTCCCAATCTTGGAAAAGAATCGCACCGGGGCCGACGGCGTTCACGCGAATCGTCGGCGCTAATTCTTGCGAAAGGCTGCGAGTTACGGAAAGCAACGCTGCCTTGGAAGCACAGTAATGGCTGAGATGAGGCCAATCACCTCGCCCACTGGCATTATCCACTAAATTGATGATGGCCCCGGGTTGATTATTGCCACCAAATCGCAGATGAGGGGCTGCATGATGGATCAGCATTAGAGGGGCTTCTGCATTGATTTTCCACATCATGCGAGCCGCATCAGTAGACATCTCATCTAGTGACAGGCTCTCAAATATAGAGGCGTTGTTCACGAGAATGTCTAACCGTCCAGCTTGCTCAATGACCGCTTCAATCAACGCACTTCGATCATCCTCTTCCGAAAGGTCACCTCGAACGACAAATGCTTCTCCACCTGAATCTTCGATTTCTTCAATCAGGTCCTCTGCAGCCGCAAGATTTCGGTGACAGTGTACGGCCACAACCGCCCCGGAATTGGCTAGTTGCCGACAGATTTCAGCACCAATTCGAGCCGAGCCACCGGTGACCAGTGCAACGCGTTCATCTAGGGGACCTGCCATGGTCCGTGGACAGGCGTACATGCCTTCAATTCTCCGAACCCGACCCTAGGGTCGGGAAACAAACGATTAACTTAGACCGATGTTGGGCAGTGTTTGGAGAGGAGCATATGTCGGGGAAACGCTTGCCAATGGCGCGTGATTCTGTAGGCCTCTCTGCAATTGAACGACGGGAACAAAATCGCAAGCGTTTGCCATCTTGGTTTCGAACAAATCTCCCAACAGGGAATGCTCAAATCGCATTCAATGAGGTTCGCAACAATGTACTTGAGCACAAACTCAACACCGTGTGTCAAGAAGCTCGCTGCCCGAATATTCACGATTGCTGGGGGAAAGGCACAGCCACCTTCATGGTGGCCGGAGAGCAGTGTACCCGAGCCTGTCGATTTTGTGCCGTGGGGACGGTAAAGGACCCACCCCCCCTAGATTCCAACGAACCAGCCAACTTGGCAGAAGCCGTCGACCTCATGGGAGTCAATTATGCAGTCATCACCTGTGTTAATCGAGATGAGTTACCAGATGCAGGGGCTTCACATTACCGAGCCTGCTTGGAGGCCGTTCATGAGCGAAACCCCGAGGTTGGGCTTGAGTTCCTGTGTTCAGATTTGAATGGGGATAAAGATTCACTGGCCTTACTGCTGGATGGATTGGAACTCCTCGTGTTTGCCCACAACGTAGAATGTGTCCCGCGATTGGATTCCACCGTCAGAGATCATCGTGCATCATTTTCGCAATCCATTGAAATCCTCAGAGAGGCTAAGCGTCTCCGTCCAGACATCCTCACCAAATCAAGCATCATGGTCGGCGTTGGAGAGACTGATGATGAAATCTCAGAAGCCATGCAGATGCTTCGTGATGCTGATGTTGATTTGCTTACAATTGGGCAATACCTCGCACCCTCTGCCCGCCACCTCCCCATCGATCGCTTCCCTGAACCTGAAGTGTTCAGCAAATGGGACCAAGAAGCCCGAATGATGGGATTCAAAGCCGTGGCTTGTGGCCCCTTGGTACGCTCTTCATACCGAGGTGGACTCCTCTACGAGGAGGCGATGAAGGGTGGAGAAATCGTCACCTACGGTGACAGCGAAACGCTATGAGCGACTTTGGAGTGGTGAAGATTATGGGCGAAGAGACCGATGTCAACATGCACGTACCCGTCCCCCCACATCGAGAGGGTGGCACTGCCTTTCCATCACCACATGATATCCCGGCTGGACACCATACAAAACCCTCTATCGATTGTGCTGGAGAAGAAACTCGAGATTTGGCCTATGGTTTGCTGCGAGTCTTGAACGATGACGATGAAGCCGTCGGCGAGTGGAATCCTGAACTTACGCCAGATGAATTGCGTACCGCACTTGAGCACATGGTTCGAATTCGTGCTTACGACGATCGCATGATGATGATGCAACGCCAGGGACGACTTTCGTTTTACATGAAGTGTCTCGGAGAAGAAGCGGTTAGTGTCGGAGCGGCCATGGCCATGGAAAATCGAGACATTGTGGTCCCATCTTACAGACAACAAGGTCTACTCTTTGTCAGAGGACGAAGTCTAGTCGACATGATTAGCCACTGCATTACCAACTCAAATGACAACGTCAAAGGGCGGCAGATGCCTGTTCACTATTCATGGAAAGAGGGAAACTTCGTATCGATTTCGAGCCCCGTTGGCACCCAATTCCCCCAGGCCGTTGGTGCAGCCATGGCCTTTGCCTATCGAGGAGAAGATAGCATCGCCTGCACCTGGTTAGGAGAAGGAACCTCTGCACAAGGCGACTTCCATTATGGATTGAACTTCGCTTCGGTCTATCAGGCCCCTTGTGTGTTGGTCGTTGTCAACAATCAATGGGCGATTTCCACTCACCGTAACCTCGCACATGGAGGGCCGTCATTTGCCGCTAGAGGTATCCCTTACAACGTTGCATCCATTCGGGTCGATGGTCAAGATTTGTTGGCTGTTTATGCCGCGCACAAATGGGCTACAGAACGGGCTCGAGCCGGCCATGGACCCACGCTTTTGGAAATGTATACCTATCGTGGCGATAGCCATTCTTCTTCCGATGACCCAAGCATTTACCGCCCAGGTGACGGGTACGAGAATTGGCCGTTGGGAGACCCCGTTGATCGGCTCAAAGCACATCTCGTGAAGATGGGTGAGTGGGATGATGCTCGACATGAAGCGTTGCAAGCTCAATGCAAAGACGAAATCATTGCGGCATACAAGGAAGCCGAAACTCATGGTACTCTCAAAGACGGACCATTCCCTCCTGTCACGACACTGTTTGAGGATGTCTACGAAGAGGAGCCTTGGCATTTGTTGGAACAACGCGGGCAGGTGGGGATTTAATGGCACAGATGAACATCATCCAAGCGGTTAATTCCGCCCTGCACAACATGTTTGAACGCGATGAGACCGTGGTTTCATTTGGTGAAGATGCCGGATTCTACGGAGGTGTATTCCGATGCACATCTGGACTTCAAGAAAAATTTGGCAAACACCGTTCATTTGACACACCGTTGGCAGAGGGTGGTATCATGGGCATTGCAATCGGAATGGGGATGAATGGGTTGCGACCTGTGGCTGAAATTCAGTTTGCAGACTACATCTTCCCTGGTTTCGATCAGATTACCAATGAATTGGCCAAACTTCGATACCGATCGGGTGGGGAATACAGTGCGCCCGTCACCATCCGAACCCCATGTGGTGGTGGAATCAAGGGTGGACACTACCACAGTCAATCTCCAGAAGCGTACTTTACCCACACACCTGGTCTGAAGGTCGTCATCTGCTCAAATCCATACGATGCAAAAGGATTGTTGATTTCATCCATTGAATGCAATGACCCCGTTATTTTCTTTGAACCAAAGCGACTGTACAATGGACCCTTTGATGGGGACCACACGGCTGCAATGGTCAAGTGGGACAGTCATCCGAAGGGTGAGGTGCCTGAGGATTACTACAACATCCCATTGGGCAAGGCAGAGATTGTCCGAGCAGGCAAGGAAGTCACCATTCTCTGTTATGGAACCATGGTGCATGTCGCAACTGCTGCGGCAGAAAACAGTGGTATCGATGCTGAAGTCATCGATTTGCGAACTCTGGTTCCTCTCGACATTGATGCCATTGAAGACTCTGTCAAAAAGACTGGGCGGTGTGTCATTGTGCATGAAGCCCCACGAACGTCCGGATTTGGTGCTGAACTGATGTCTCAAGTTCAGGAACGATGTTTCTGGCACCTTGAGGCACCGATCCAAAGAGTCACAGGATGGGACACCCCCTATCCACACAGTCTAGAATGGGATTATTTCCCAAGTCAAGAACGAATTACAGAGGCTATGAGAGCCACAATGGAGGAATAAAAATGGGAACTTATGTGTTCAAACTGCCAGATATCGGAGAAGGTGTTGTCGAGGGTGAAATTACCGCTTGGCACGTTGCTGTTGGGGACACCGTGTCCGAAGACCAACCCATGGTCGACATTATGACTGACAAAGCCACTGTCGGAATTGCTGCAACAAATGATGGGGTCGTGACCAAATTACACGGGCAAATCGGAGACATGATTGCCGTTGGAGGACCGCTCATTGAATTCGAAATTGATGGTGAAGGAAACGCTGCACCATCCGAACCCGAGCCAGAACCAGAACCCCAACCGGAACCTCAGGCTGAACCCGAGCCTGAACCCGAACCAACGCCGGCTCCAGCAGCAGCCCCCGCTCCTACTCCGGCTCCTGCTCCAGCCCCTGCCCCTGCCCCGGTGGCGAGTTCAGGTGGGCGTGTTCTAGCCAGTCCCGTGGTTCGTCGCCGAGCAACTGAAGCCGGAATCGATCTTTCTCAAGTCCCAGGTGGAGGACCCGCAGGCCGAGTTCGAAACGCGGACTTGGATGCCTACATCGCATCAGGCGGAGTCATGCGTGCACCCGCGGCACCAACCGGTGTCGCGCGCACCGGTACCAGCGAGCACCCCGTCGTTGGACTTCGTCGAAAGATCGCAGAGAAAATGGTCGAATCCAAAACTCGAATCCCGCATTTCTCATACTTTGAGGAAATTGATGTCACGGAGTTGGAAGCCCTTCGTCAACATCTCAATGCAACGAGAGGACCGGATCAACCCAAGTTGACCTACCTGCCATTCATCATGCTGGCCTTGACAAAGGCAATGCCCAACCACCCTGAATGCAATGCGATTTACGATGAAGAAGGAAACAAGGTCATCCGACACGAAGCGGTACACTTGGGTATTGCTACAGCAACCGACCGTGGGTTGTTCGTCCCCGTCGTGAAAAACGTTGAAGCCATGGACGTATGGAGTGCGGCGGCTGAAATGCAGCGCGTCTCAGGAGCTTGCCGTGATGGAACGGCAACCATGGAGGACCTGACAGGCTCAACCTTCACGATTACCAGTTTGGGAAGAGATGGTGGATTGGGAGCCACCCCGATCATCAACCACCCTGAAGTTGGAATTCTCGGCGTCCATAAAGCACGTGACATGCCAGTGGTCCAAAACGGGCAAATCACCATCCGTCGAATCATGAATGTCTCCTCTTCTTGGGATCATCGTGTGGTTGATGGTGCAGATGGCGCTGCTCTTGTACAATCGTTAAAGAGACTGCTAGAGCACCCGGCGCTCATCTTCATGTGAGGGATCAAAATGAGTGAATCACGTAAATGCCAAGTCTTGGTTGTCGGAGCGGGTCCCGGCGGATATGTTGCTGCAATTCGAGCAGGACAATTGGGCCTCAATACCATCATTGTCGAAGGTGACAAAGCCGGTGGAACCTGTTTGATTCGAGGATGCATCCCTTCCAAAGCCATGATTCATGCTGCAGAGCGTTTTGAGCATTTGGCGCACCATGTGGATGGACATATGGGCATCAGTATCAATGGAGATGTGGCTTTAGACATGCCCGCACTGGTCTCCTGGAAAGACGACATTGTTGAACGACTAAACAAAGGAGTTGAACATCTACTGAAGAATGCTGGCGCTGAACTGATCAAGGGTTGGGCTACATTTCAGAATGCAAAGAACTGTACCGTCGAAACTGAAGATGGAACCATTTCAATCGAGGCTGAGAATGTCATACTTGCGACTGGATCTTCACCCATTGAATTGCCTTTCATGAAATTCGATGAAGAACTCATATGCTCCTCTACAGGAGCGCTCGATCTCGACAGCCTACCCGAGAAGGTTGCTGTAATCGGTGGCGGATACATTGGNCTTGAATTGGGNATCGCACTACGACGCNTAGGNAGTGAGGTNACNGTNATCGAAGGATTGGACAAAGTGATGGCCATNTTCGATGATGAATTGCGNCGACCCCTCACCACTTGGCTGAGAAAGAANGACGTNAAGACACANACCAATTGTTTGGCCCAAGGGGCTGAAGTCAAGGATGGTAAGGTAGAACTTACTTGGAAAGATGCGGAGGGAGAAATGCAATCTGAAACCTTTGACAAGGTCTTGGTCACTGTAGGTCGAAGACCGAATACACAAGGATGGGGCCTAGAGAATATGGGATTGCGGATGGATGCGGATGGACGATTTATCCGAATCGACAATCAGTGTAAAACTTCCATGAAGGGCGTTTATGCAATCGGCGACGTGTCCGGAGAACCGATGTTGGCACATCGTGCAAGTGCTCAAGGTGAGATGGTCGCAGAAATCATTGCCGGGCACAAGCGGATCTTTGACCCAGTGGCCATCCCAGCCATTGTTTTCACCGAACCCGAAATTATCAGTGTGGGGCTCACACCGGATGAGGCCAAGGAGTCTGGTGAAGACATCATCACCGGTAAATTCCCCTTGGCAGCCAATGGTCGCGCCCTGACCATGGAAGCCGAAAAGACGGGTGGATTTGTTCGAGTTGTTGCTCGAGCTAGCGACCATGTTATCCTCGGAGTTCAAGCGACAGGGAGCCATGTCAGCGAACTTTCTGGAGAATTTACGCTTGCGCTTGAGATGGGTGCCGTTTTGGAAGATATTGCTGGAACAATCCATGCCCACCCCACAATGAGTGAATCCTTCCACGAGGGAGTATTGAAAACACTCGGACACGCAATACACTCTGCCTGAGGTGAAACTGTGACCAACAATGAACTGATTACTGCCCTGAATAACGCACTCGCTTGGGAGTTGCGAGCAATCGCCATGTATGCACACTATGCCGCTTATGTCTCTGGCATTCACAGGTTGCATCTAGCAACACACTTTAACACTGAAGTGACGGAATCTGTGACCCACGCAGCGACTGTACGATCTGCGATTGTCAAACTCGATGGTGAAGCCATTACAGAAAGAGACCCCACACCCATTGTACATACATCGAACTATCAAGAGATGTTGCAAGAAGCTTATGCGACTGAGTCCAAGGCTGCGGCTACATACGGGTCAATTCTTCCTCTCGTTGAAGCGATTGGTGATACCGAACTCTTCGATGCACTGGAAGTTGTTTACTTCGATGAGCAGCGCTCAGTAGAAGAATTGCGAATGATGCTCAAGGATTAGTCCTCGTAAACTGTACTCCAATGATGGACTTCTTCGGGTAAAGAAAGGACGCGACGGCCTTTCTTCATCCAATTCCAACCTTCATCGATCCAATCGTACAATTCTTCAAGGTCTTCGGGTGAGAATGCGGCACGCTCTGCGAGTTGCTTGACAACGTCCATCTCGCGTGAATCATAATGCCCATCTGCAGCAGCCATGAGTAACGCATCACGAAGTGCAATTCGCAAGTGTGCGGGGTGCATCCCATCAGCAGCATTGGGGAAACTCCGACCACGCTTGAGTTCTTGTCGAAGCATTGCACGGTCTTCGGGAGTCAACAATGCCATGCCCATTCGAGATTCGTAATTTGCAAATTCTTCCATCGAAACTCGCCCATCCGAAAGTGCAACGGCAGCCAAAACACGGCAGTACGCTTTGCGGTCTTCTTTGTCGAACATGTGCAAGGTATCAGGCAGCATGTCAATTGGCTCCGACTTCATGTTTTTGAATCCATTTACTTCATGCCCTTCCGACCTTACGACAAGTCATGGGCGATGTACGGGAAGTCGAGGTTCGACTCCTCGGAAAGGTCGATTATGCCGAGGCCCAGCAATTGATGTTAGAACTGCAAAGTCAACGATTGTCTGAAGACATTCCAGACACTCTTCTATTCTGCAGCCACCCGGAAATTGTCACGGTCGGACCCGGCGCCCGGCGAGACGGTGTCATCGTCCCAACAGACTATCTGACAACAGATGT
>PBPV01000064.1 GCA_002724815.1 Methanobacteriota archaeon
CAATGAACCATTTTGCATCTCCACCAAATTTAGAGATGATATCAAACAGCGGTGGAATGACCATGACCATTCGAAAAAAGAACGGGATGATCAACAACAGCAGGTAGGCTTCGTAGGGGGAAGCCGGGGGAATGGATGGCACATAGATGGCCTGCATCGAATCCGTTTTGTTGCCCTATACCTTGAGTGTGACGCTTCTAATCCCTCCACCCCTCCAAAGGCAAAAAGCTAGCAAAAACGGCTTATTGGGGGATTCTGGGGTGAACCAAGCGCTTCCATAGAGGTGGTATCAATGCGATCCAGAAACATCCGTAATATCCACTCGGAAGCGTCGGTGCGTCCTCGTAGGGCTGCAATTCCCAGAAGGGTTTGCTCGCCTTGAGATGGTGTGCGGGATGACGGGTCAATTCAAGCAGAGTCCATCGGGACCAGCGCTCTTCGGATTGCCAAGAGTGCATTTCTGTTTGNCGTTCNCCAACATCGCGAAGCAAGCCATAATGGCGAATGTAATTGATGTACTCTAGAAGGAAAACGGCGAAGGCAGCTTGTGCGAGGAAAGCTCCCGTAATCCAAGGACCCAGGAATGCNAACATGGCNCCNACCATNACAATCTGAAGTATGAGTCCCCTGTATACTGGATTCTTNAACCCTGTTTTCCCCTTNCGGTGATGCACTGCAGCCGCATCCCTGAATTGGCCCGGAACGGTTCGAGCCACAAACCACCACACNGATTCACCGTAGCGTGCAGTCGCGGGATCTTTGACNGTAGAGACGTGCTTGTGGTGGGTGAAATTGTGTTCTGTGGTGAANTGAAGGTACAGNACACTCANCAANTTGGCTCGCCCAACCCACCATGANAANGANCCCTTTCGTGTGTGTCCAAGTTCNTGTGCAACAATGATTCCNGAGACNCCTGAACTGATGCCTGTACTCAGTGCNGCAACCCATGTAGTCCATGCCGAGCCATCGATGGATGCACGATACAAGAGGGTCCCCAGGGTTGCAAACTGAATGAAGGCGTGGACATAGAGCAAGGCTTCGAAGGGACGACCGGATGCTCGAGGGGGTTTCGGTTTGGCCGCACGACCGAAGAGAACATCGAGAATCGGGCCGAGTCCAAGCATGTAGATNACCCCNGAAGCCACCCAAAATCCACCGACGATATTGCTGGCCATGACGATGATGGGATTGATCAATCCCAACAGATGCCACAGCCAAGATTCCGGCTTCAATTGCTCATTTTCGGACATGAATCATCTCCTCGCTTTTTTCCCAGAGTTGAGACGCAGTGTTATTGTTGCGCGCATGATGACTGCCTTTGCGCCTCTTCATTGTGGACCAGAATTCACCCGAACTTGTTCCTGCGTCTTCACTGAGAGCCAAGTGCAAACCCGTTCTTGCACCCCGCTTTGCACTGATCATCAATACCCTGAAGATAGGCCAAAACAGCCACACAATACCACTTGCACCTGAACCAAATCGAGTTCGAACCACACCTGGATGGAAGCAATGGGTGATGATTCCGGTGCCTTCCAAACGTCGTGCCAATTCTCGGGTGAACAAAATATTGCACAGCTTGGAGTTGCCATAGGTTCTCCATTGACTGTACCACTTGTTTTCGTGATTCAAATTNTCCAATCGCAGATGTGCCATTCGATGCGCTACGGATGCGGTGTTGATGATTCGNCTACCTTGGGTGGCTTTCAGCAATGGAAGAAAATGGCGAGTCATCTCAAAGTAGCCTAGGTGGTTCACTCCGAAGGTCATCTCGTGGCCCTGAGCGGTGATTTGTCGCTTACCCCACATTGCNCCGGCGTTGTTGAATAGGATATCGAGACGNTCGTATTTTGCNGTATATTCTGCATGTAATTTCNGGATNTTGTCCAAATCACTCATNTCGCACAGCATCATTTCGATTGAGTCACCGAATTCGGCCTGCAATTTTTCCAATGCAGGCTGTCCTCGTTCNNTNCCTCGACTGACCATNACNACNTGGNANCCTGCAGCNGCCATGCCNCNGCACANNTCGAAACCGATGCCCGAATTGCCNCCGGTGACAAGGCACACACGGTCTGCCATGTCACTGGNGAAANCGGTTTTNCNCTTCAATTCATGTTTCGGCGGGTTCATATCACCGACAGCGGTCGGGCCACCATCCAACACTGCCCCNCTGCGGGATGTNCTGTCGGAGGTNGCGTACATGCAGAGCCCNATTACNAAGATTGAACCGCAGATTGCGGCCAAGCTTTCCAAGCAAAGATATCACCTCGTTGGTGAACATGGNGGNGTCAANGTTTGCCACTGGACCAAAGAGGAATTGAANAANGATCGTCACTGCTACAANGGNACATTCTACGGNATTCANAGNAGNGGNTGCATGCAGATGGCNCCCAATGTTGACACCTGNAACTTGGCCTGTACCTACTGCTGGAGAGANCCCCATTCAGAGACCCTGAACAAGATTGATGATGATCCTGAGATGCTGTTCTANGAATCTGTAAAGGCNCACCGCAGGNTNCTGACNGGATTCAAAGGACACAAGGATGTCTCCATCGAAAAGTGGGANGAAGCACANAACCCCAAGCACGTTGCNATAAGCCTCAATGGAGAGCCAACNCTCTATTCACGACTGGCTGAATTCCTCGAAATCTGTCANGACCACGGCGTCTCGACATTCNTNGTGACCAATGGAAGTCTNCCCAANGTGATTGAGAACTTGGANACGTTGCCCACTCAACTCTATGTCAGTGTGGATGCGCCCAACAAAGAAGTCTTCAACAAATTGTGCAAACCGAAATTTAACGACAATTCTTGGGAACAATTGGAGAAAACCCTCGAACTATTGCCCTCACTCGATACCCGAACCGTCTGCCGACACACCCTCATCAAGAATCATTCACTTGGCTTCTACGATGATTATGCACGACTTGACAACTTAGCCGATCCGAATTTCATCGAAGCCAAAGGATACGTCTACGTGGGCCACTCTCAGAACAACCACACCATTTCGGACATGCCTACACATGCTGAAATCATGGAATTCTCACACACCTTAGCACCAATGGTAGGTCGCGAAGTTCTGGCGGATCGAAGCGAGAGTCGAGTTTCTCTGATTGGCAAGGAAATCATTCCAGTGGTATTGCCTGAGCAAAAGCGTGCGTTCCCAGCGGATTTGGGGATTGCCAAGCCTCAGACGTTCAAACTACCAACGGTTTGATCACACCATGGGCCGACTTGAACCGCAATCTGGACAAAGTTGTGTTTCTTCATCCGCATACTTGTGGTTGCATGCCGGGCATCGAGCAGCCAATGTTTGTCCACCAACGAGTAGAGATTCATTTTCTTCTGCCGAGACCAAGACCAGTCGACCATCACCGACTTCCTCGACTTCGTAGCGACCGGCACCACCCATTTCGAGCAAGATGTCTGGTGAGAAGACCATGGTTCCGATATCATCGACAATCAATTCACGAGAATCAGCTAGATCCGTGACCTCAAAGTCCGTTCCATGTTGCGCGATGAAGCGACCATCTCGAAGTTCAAGACTGCGGTCGCAGAATGCTGCAACCTCTGCACTGTGAGTNACNATNAGGAAGGCNACNCCTTTCTCTTCNTGAAGTTCCTTGAACAGTGCGAGTACTTCTCGACTCGTGATGGGATCTAACGCACCNGTGGGCTCNTCNGCCAAAATCAANCGTGGATTGGTNATCAGTGCTCGAGCGATGGCGACACGCTGTTGNTCACCACCGGAGAGTGTCGAAGGCANTCCTTTGGCNCGATGGCCAATNCCAAGTTCTTCCAGCAATTCTTGAGCCCGACGCTTGGCTTCCTTNGGAGAGACNTTCTGATGACGCAGTGGTTGCGCAACATTGTCCAATGCTGAAAGATGTGGCAAGAGGTTTCCTTCTTGGAAGATGAAGGAGACCGTTTTCTGCCTCAGCAAGATCAGCTCTTGACCGGTTAATCGAGTCATATTTTTTCCATCCAGTGAAACATTGCCTGCACTNGGTTTCATCAAACCACCCAGACACTTGAGTAGGGTCGATTTTCCTGAACCTGAGGGNCCNACAATGGCCACGGCTTCACCTGGTTTCACTTTGACATGNAATCCNCGCAATGCGACGACNTTNCCGTCTTCNGCNTTGGAATCATAAACGTGNTANAGAGCATTGGCTTCCAAAATTGATTCAACTTTTTCCGACATCTTCACTCCCCCTTTAGAACGCTGGCCAAATCCGAACGCAGTGCCTTTCGGGTGGTGACCAACAAAGCCATCACCACCGAAGCAAAGACTGCCAATGAGACCATGCCCAACTCAAACCATGGCCATTGCAATTCTCTCGAAATAATCGTCGAGTCTGTATTCGATAACAGTTGGAAGATGAATCCAAAGACATCGAATAGACCGTTAAACGACAAAGCGAGTCCCATGCCCAACACAACGCCCAAGAACATTGAGACGATGATGATCGATAAGATCTCAAACAGCACAAGTCGAATGATNTGGTTTGGACTGGCNCCAATCGCTTGCAATACCGCCAATTCCTTTTGGCGTTGATTTAGTACCAATGAAAGGAACACGAACGAGGATGCGATTGCGGCAATACTCGCGACCACAAATTGGAGACTGAGTANACCTGGGGTTCCGAAAATCAGACCTCCATTTCGTTCTACAGCTTCGTGAGAAGTTTCCCAGTCGAGTGCACTTTCAATTCGAGAATCGGATTCGACACTCGTTCGCAGGACCTTCAAGTCGTCTCCGCTCACACCGTCTACGCGGATGATCCAAGTGTTGGCCACATGGTTGTCCACCGCAGCATTTCCGATCAAACCACGATATGTGGATTCGCCNATAATGAGGCTGGANCCCATATCCGCGGTCGGAACACCGGGAATGAACTCATGTGTACCAATATATCGTGCAGAATCATTGTTTGGAATTTCCACGAGTGTTCCGGATGCGAAGTCGAAGGTGAGTTGCATCCACGTGAAATTAACAACTTCTGAATTTTCGCTGGTATTATCGAGTAAAATGTCACCCGAATCTCCTGCGCCACCTCGACCTGANCCCCATAGATCCAACTCGTATGCAGCATCTTCACCGGCAGTAAATCCACCGGCTTGATATGCAGCCATTGCAGCGTCAACATCGTCTCCTGGAATGGCTTGTGGAAGCCATTTGAGTACATCTGCACTCTCTTCAAGTAAGACATAGGCTGTGATTCGTTCACCACCCTCTGGAATCAAGGTAATCGTCGGAATGTGAACAGCGGATACCGAAATATCATCATCGCTAATTTCAGTAATGAGTGACTCGATTTCACTGGTGGTCAGATTGTCGCTGGAGATGACTTGCATGTCACTCCCAACCGTAACATCAGCAGTGCGCTCATCGACCAACGTTCCAGTGTATCCCTGAACCGCAGCCAGTGTGACAATCGACAACGTCAGCAGCATGATGACGGCCAATCGATTCACGGACTCTGTCGAACCACTTCCTTTGAGACCTCGCTTGACGTCAGACAACAGTGGTGAGCGGCTGAAGAAGAACTGCATGATTCGTGGACCAGCCGCACCCAATTTGCCCAAAATCAATGCGCCACCAATCCACAACATGAATGGACCGAATACATTGATCAAACCACCGACAAACCAATTCAAACCGAGTCCGTCGTCATTGCCATTCATCACCAGCAATGTATCGATTGCACCGAGAGAACCGAAGAGGAAGAGGGTCCAATGCAACCAAACTTTCGGCTTTGCAACCTTCTGAATCTTACTGACACCTTCATTGATTTCAAGTTCCATGAAATCTTTGGCTCTGGAACGACCGAAGAGAAGTGCTAGACCTAATGTTGCCAATGCTGTGAACATCGTTGCTCCGAATCCGATGGCGGGATTCACATTGAACCCAAGTGGCTCAAATTGCATGAATCCAACACTGGCCAATACTGCGGGTACCGCAGCCATTGCAAGCAAATAGCCGAAGAACCAAGCCACTGTCGCAACCACGGCCAATTCCATTAGAACCATGCCACGAAGTCCCTCAGAAGTACCACCAATGACTCGATGAATCGAAATCTCTCGTCGGCGTTGCTCCAATGAAAGAACCAGTCCGTAAATCAGAACCGACAGGGAAAGAACAACGATTGGAATCATGATAATGTAGTCAAAGGCTTGAATCAGTCCTAGGAAAATATTGAGGAACAAGATGGTTCCACTGACAATGTCGACATAGAACAACTCAACCTCGCCACCGGCATAGGTTTGTTCTTGGACATCACGACCGAGTGCATCCAACCAATCAGCTGCATCCGCAGTCGATGATGTTGGCAATAGAGAACGATCGAGTGTCAGGCCCAGGTAGATGTGATCAAAATCAATCAGGGTTGATCTTTGACTTTCGTTTAGTACTGTCCAAGTGGTGTAAATTGGATTGGCAGCCAAAGTTGGATTTCCCTGAGGCCAAGGTTCGTAAATACCCAAAATTGTCATGTTCTCTAAAGTCATGATTTTTTGACAATGGGACAAAATCGTTTCTTCGATTGTAGAAATTTTGACCTCGTCACAGACGCCTTCATCAAACTCGCCAAATTTGGATTCNNTCGTGTANGAAAAGCTCAGNCTNGAAAGAACGTCACCNACTTCGGCATTGGCTGAACTTGCGACATCGGATGGGATGTAAACTCCACTTTGCTCTTCAACCACTTCAGCTGATGCCCATTCGCCCATTCCATAGATGATATTCTCAGAGAGACGGTCTGCCAACACCCCATCGAATGCNCCGGCCCCTAGGAATGAAATGGCACGCTGATTGACCACTGGTGGCCCGGTTGTGTATTCATAATCCCAGATTTTTTCNTCATCCCAGGTTCTTTGTGTATCTGANGAATTGACATCATGCATCAANAGAGGCAATGAGAAGAAAATGTCCTGATTGCCCCAACTGACATCACTGTGAAGTCCTTTTTTGCCAAANATGACGGTGCAGTCTGAAAATTCTTCCATGGCGGTCAATTCATCACAGACTTCGACCAAAGTCGTGGTGTTATTTGTCCACCCATCAACTCCTTCACCGGGAGCCTTTCTGAATTCGGCCTTCGCATCAATCACGTTGACTTCAAGCGAACCCTCGAAGAAAACNTGTGACAATCCCACGCCNTAAGAGAGGACNGTNGTAATNACCAGNCTGGCCAGAAACACACCGGCAAAGACGGCCATNCCTCGTTCTTTNCCTCTCCATGCACTGAGGGCTGCTAGACGGATATTGTCCGGNAAGTCTCGGGTCTTCTGCATCATCGAATTGAATCGCTTTACAATCGATGGAGGCTCACTGTTGGGTTCTTCTAAAACATCGATTTGGGATTCACTCATTCTTCTTCACCCCCATCCTCATCCAGACCCCAAGCCGAACGAATGTCACTGGCGGCAACGGTTCCATCACGAAGCAATAGCATTCTATCGGCCTGACTGGCCAAACCTGGATCGTGAGTCACCATCAAGATGGAAATCGGATCCTCTTCACTGTGGCACAACTCCTTGAACAATCGCAATACATCTGCGCCTGAGGTGATATCGAGGTTGCCTGTGGGTTCGTCTGCAAGTAGCAAGGGGCGGTTCCCAGCAATGGCACGGGCGATGGCCACACGTTGTTGCTGGCCACCAGACAATTGGTCGGGGATGTGATCCATCCGGTCTCCGAGATTGACACGGGTGAGTGCGACTCGAGCGCGCTCTTCGGCTTCTTTGGAGGAGACACCAGAAATTTCCAAGGCCATGGCCACATTGTCCAGAGCTGAGAGATG
>PBPV01000065.1 GCA_002724815.1 Methanobacteriota archaeon
ATTCATCAAAGGAGATGGTAAGTGTAATTTCTTCGTCAGAAAGAGGAACTCCTTCACTGGACAACTGAGCCGAGATGGAGAAGGGTGCTCCTGCATGAACATGAACGCCTGATCGAACCCCATCGTCGTACATTCCGTCCCCAGTGACGTCCATCGTGAGCAGGCTCTGTCGAGTCGTATCGTTGGTCGAATAGACCGGTCCAATCGTCGTGACATTCCACCAGGCATTGTCATCTTCATCCACGGTGACTGCTGCAGCCCAGTGTTGCTCACCATCTGTGAGATCTGAAATGAGCAGCGAGGTCGTCGGGTCATCATGACTGATATTCGCATAAGGTGTCAAACCAGATGCATTGGAAAAATCACTACTCTCAAAGTAGATCAGAGTGTATGCCAAATCTGATGATGGAGAAGGTGTGAATGAGAGATTCAGCACACCACCGTTGTCATTGGGGACGTCAGCCAAAGAGACGATTGCAGCATCGGGAGGAGTGGTATCGTACACAGGGGGAACGTCTGGGACCTGAACAGAGACAATGTTTGAGAGATTGGAGAATATCCCGTTACTGTGCATAGAACGAACCGCATAATCCCACTCTTGGTTGGTGACACCGTCCGTGTCTTGATAACCAAAGGTGGGAGTCTCTGCAAGGGGTTGATCGATTGAGATTTGACTACCTGTTACCGCTCTAAATAATTGATAACCAATCAAATCATCTTGACTGGTTGAATTGGTCCACATCAATGAGACTTGGCTGTAATTGTAATCAAAAATTTGCAATACCGGAGGTTCCGGAACCTGAATGTTCTCAGCCCCTTCTGTCCAAGATATTGAGACCGAGTCAAGAGTTACGGTTCCGTTACGTGTGCAAGTGATGTTAACGGGGACGTCAATATCACCCGAACCCATGAGCATGAAACTGTTCAGAACGTTCGACAAATTGCCATTGGTTGGATTGGTTTCAACCACGAAGGTGGCCGTATACGACATATTGAGTGCAGACTGTGTGATGGAACCCGCACCCATGCTTCGAGCGACTGGAGACATGNNNCCCCANGGNNTATCATATGCATCGTAANTGACGGTNGCACNNGTCAATTCAGNATTGATATTGGTGATCAGTAAACCTTGATCCGATTCNCTCAANGGNCTGCTGGAACTTGCANATCCNGACATNTCCATNTCGATGACNCTGTCNCCTTCCAAGTCCCACTCTAGGNTATGCCATGCACCGATGAACANACCNGGAGTGGCTTCTCCAGCGGCNATAATTTGCTCAGAAAGGCCGTCTCCGTCCATGTCTGCAAAGACCATCGCTCGTGGAGAGGTGTGTGGNTTGAACGAAGTGGAACTTGANGTATTNACGCCTCCATTGGNATTGAATGCATACATTTNGACCGAACCGGTCTGTGTGCTATCTGAACCGTCCGGTGCACCTTCAAGAGGNCGGAAGAAGTCAACATCACCATCACCATCGTGATCACCCACAGTNTAATTCTGNAGNCCNACCAAGGCGGAGGTCGTGGTTGTCCAGTCGGTNCCATTCCAAGTTGCTGTACAGGCNGCCGTTGAGGTTGGNCCCATNAGATCATCAAAGCCATCCGCATTCCAATCAAACACCTCAAACGGCCCAGCTGTGCATTCGAATTCGTCCATAGACACAACCCAACTGTTGGCTGAAAAATTCCACAAGGTGTTGTACGAAGTCATCATGTCGTTCTCACCGACCACCACCGAGAGATTGTTCCCATAGAAGGTGCCAATATCGACGTGAACGAAGTTCTCAAGCCCTGTCATTTGATTTCCGGAAGGTACGGTGACAGTGACAGCGGTCGAGAAACTTCCACCACTGAAGGACCGGAAGCCGAGGGTACCATCGGCATCAATTGAGATGAGGTCGTCTTGTAAATCACCATCCAAATCGGCCAAGACGGCATCCTCGAACTTCTCATTCATCGAGACGTTGGTGGTGTAACTCCAGCTGTTGCCAGACATGTGCTGACACAATTCGTCTTCCTCTGTAGCAACGGCCAATACGTCGGTACTCCCGTCTCCATCAGAATCTCCCAAAATCAGTTTATCTGCATCGGCACAGGTGGGAATCCAACTGCTGACCAAACCGGTTCCATTCCACTTCATCCATCCAATGTGCGGCCAAGTGGTCCCATTTGCCGCNGTGTGCTCTTGAACCAAAAAGATTGGATCTTCAATTCCATCGCCATCCATGTCCCCAACTTGCAAATCTGCAACGGCACCAATGCCACTGAATTGAGCTCCTAAATCCGGAGAGAAACCGACGGTGATTTCTGATGAGGACATCTGCGCTGATGTGGGCAATCTCCAACTGCCNGCAGGCAACCATGTCTGNTTCCCATTGGCAGAGACNGTCGTTGAAGTGGCNCCGTTTGAGAANACAATTTGTTCGCCAACACGCCCGTCGCCGGTGCTTCCAAGGTGCCACTCGTATTGTCCATCACTATCCAAATCCACCGTCAACGAACCCGGAGAGGGGTCATTGACGTCGTATGTGATGTGGAACGAAGCCCCACCAATTGTCGAGTTGCGTTGTAAGGTTAGGTTGACCGTGGTGGGGGCAGTGGAATCGGTTTGAACTGTCAAACTTGCACTCCCATCTGCAAAGGTATCGATGACACCGGAGGCTGGATTGGCCGATGCCATTGGGGTGTAGGCAAACAAACTGGAGACCATCAACAATGCGAGGATTACCGAGCGCGTAGCGCTCGAACGCTTGGGGTGCCGAGGGTGGTGCATGAGGGTGCGGACGTTAACCGAAGGTTAAGTCGCCTTCGGCGAAACCCCTGAAAAAATATCAAATCCATTTGTTTCATCTCTTTTGCGTGGCCTCTAAATATGGCTCTANCAATGGTCATTTTTTCAAAATCATAAAGTTACCATCGGAACGATTAAAATAACCCGTCGACTGGTTGGAAATGGTCAGGTGGCGACTTCGTGACAGGTTCAACTGGTGCAGGAAACAGCCGCGTGCTAATTCGAGTAGGCGATGTTGAAATCGACATTACAGGATCGCAAAAAGAGGTGGATGCTGAGATGATGAATATCCGTGAAGGAGAAGAGTGGTCTACAGCAATCGCCAAGGTTCGAAGTGCACGAGAAACCGCCATATCAGCTGCCATCGAAGCCGCCAAGAAAAGCGGGATGCCAGAGCGTGGTTCTGCCTTCCGCTCACTGATTGAAAACAGTACATTGACCAAGAAACCNGATCAAGTCTTGGCCGCCATTCAATACCTGCGCGAAGTCGAGGGCTTGGATGACTCTCCGCCTCGTGTACTCAAGCAATTGTTCGAGGACAGTNGTTTGGNAGCACCCGACAATCTCTCACTCTATCTCAATCGCTTGGTTGAGCGTGGATTCATCTCATGCCCACCGGGCAGTTCTGGAAAGAACCGATACGCGGTCCTCACCCCTGAAGGACGCGCGCACTTGGACCGACGCTCGGGTGCCTGAGGGGTTGCCATGGTTGAGATTGGTCCCGATGCGGACCTTTCATTCCAATCGTTCATCGGCCATGATTTTCGAGATATGGATTTGTCCGGTGTCAACTTCCGTCGTGCGATTTTAGATCGCTGCAACTTCCAAGGTTCGAATCTTGCAGGTGCCGATTTCCGAAAGGCATCCTTGGTGGGTGCGGACTTGATGAAGTGCGCATTGGATGGGGCGGATTTCCGCGGTGCAAAATTGACTAAGGCGAAGTTGAACTTGTCAAATTTCCAAGGTGCGAAATTGGATGATGCAGATTTGCGTGGTGTTCGTGGACGCTATGCCATTTGGCGACGTGCCAATTGGTGGGATGCGAAATTGAACGATGATCTTCGAGAGGTTCTCAAAAAGAAGTGGCCAAAAGAGGATTGACTATTCTTCTTCCTGCGATTGCAATTTTGTGGGTGTTCTCAGGGCGGCACGGCCAGAGGCGAACATCATTGGAAGGGCTGCACTTGAAAGGCAAAACAACCCGCAACAGGCGTAGATGTAATACATCGTCACGAAAGTCAATTGGGCAACTTCAGGCAGATGCGAAGCCGCTTCTTGACTGGTCATACTACCCCACACGTTCGAGATGATGAGAAGACCAGCACCGCTCAAACTTGTCATCACACCACGCCGATTCCCTCGGTACAATTGGACTCCACCACCAATGAGGCACAGTGCAGAGGCAGTGAACAGGAAACCATTCCAATCACGATAGGTCGACGATGAAAAATTGTCATCGTACTGATTGATATCTTCTGGAGTAATTTCAGCCCCGGTTTCTGAGAATTGGTTTGCCAATTGTTCCTCATCATCCGCATTGAACATTTCACTCATTGCAAAGGCGTTGAAGGCAGCATATGCGACCATTAGGCCTCCAATGATCATCATGACGCCCACGGCTGCTGGAATCGCCGTGTTGGGTCGAATCGGGATTTCTGGCATCACCAGTTCTTCCTCGACGTCCATCATCACTGAGCCGATTTCGTTGTCCATGGTATCACCTCTGCTTCGGCACTCCTTAATCCTCGGTACATTTTCTCAATGCATCCGCAATCTCGCCTGGTACATCCCGCTTTTCGAAAGTCTGCATGTCCACACATACGGTGACGATACGAGCTTCCCAGCACAATGTCTCGTCTTGGTTTAGATACTGGTATTTCCACACCACGGAACTATTGCCTACGGATTCAATCCAAAGTTTACAGTGAACGGTATCTCCATACCGAAGAGGGGCCAAGTGATCCGCAGAAGTGTGAACCGCAGGGAAGCCGAGGTGCATCTTTTGGGTCATGACCGGATAAGGGATGCCACAGATGTGCTCCCAGGATTCCTCAAAGAAGCGGTGGGCCAAATCGAAGTATTCTGGATAGTATACCACTTGTGCCAAATCAATCATGGGGAAGTCGACACGACGTTGCAATCCAATCGCCATACCATTGGCTAACGCCCCTATACGAAGAAGATGGCGGACCCACCGCGATTCGAACACGGGTTTGAGGCTCCGCAAGCCCCAGTGATATCCAGGCTACACTATGGGTCCTGTGCGCGGCCCACCGGCCACCCTATCTTAACCCGAACGGTTCATGCAGTGTTGGTGTAAACCCGTTTTCCGGTCAATGAATCCTGCTTCCAAACCAATTCTTTGCAATATCTTGGGATGAAAAAGCCAACCTTTCGCGGTGTCAAACCATGATTCTTCATTTTGAGATCAATGGACAACCACGCAACAATCTGCGATGCTGTACAACCCGGATTAACACTGACGAAATTGAGAATCTCTTCTCGCAAGCGTCGCAATCGGGCCTCTTTCTGTGCTCCTTTGGCCATGATACTCTATGATTGCCCGAGGTATATGAGGGAGGATAGGGGGACCCCCGGGGGTCCCACTCAAAATCAAATCAATGGCAGATTGATTTTCCACCGTGGTTCAGCCAATTTCTTGGCGTTCGGACCGGTTCTTGGATTGGGAGTCTTGTGGGTCAAGGTACCGTGCATGCCATGGACACTGAACTTGACTCGGGCTTCAACAAAACGATCGCGCTCAGCCATTTTAACTGCATCATCATCCAACTCAAAACTTGCCAGAACTTCTTGCTCATTGTCGTCAAGTTGAACAAAGAGCGAGAGAATATTGTCAACCAATGATGCACGGGGTGAGAAATCATAGTCATCCGGGTGATCCATCCAGACATCCAAATCAACCACAACCTTGTCTCGACTTGAGACCTTCTTGATGTTGATTGAACTCACCATGATTGGGTCGAAACGGTAGTAGTTCAAATCGCTTCCCATCGTTAATTTCGGCTTGGGATGAAATTTTTTTAGTTGGAAAGATAACTATTGGTAGTAAACGTACGTTTGCAGGGGCGAATCTGCTAGTTTCGCGTTCGTTTCGGTGGGGAGCGTACGCTCTCCTTCGGACAATTCAAACTCCAATTTCACTAATCCTTGGAACAAGGAATGTGAACTCAACAACCAATTCCCAGTCGTTGCCTTGATCAGGATCGACATCATCGATGGGGAGATCTGGATCCGCTTCTTCGGCTTCGATGATCCATAACCAATCACTCTCACCAAATCCTGCACCCGATTCTCTGTCAAGCATCTGCAGAAGTTCTTCCAGTGAATCCGCTGTGAGATTGTATGCATCTGATGAAGTGGGGTTGAGGTTCTGATGCTCCATCGAAGCGGAAGCGTTGCGTGTGATGTTGTCCTGTTCGGTACGAATCGTATGACTCCATGCATCTTCACGAACATCTACGGTTAACGAAAAGTTGTCTTGAGGGAGCATTGTGGGTAGGATATCCATCGCCAAGGTCAACGTGGCATTGATCGACATGATACGACCCTCATCGCCAGGCTGATGGGTGATGGTGTGAATCTCACCTTGCTCAAGATACCCGTCCCACTCGTAGGTCAAGGTCTTCTCTTCCCAAATGACTTGGTAGGTTCGTGGGAGTACGGTCAGATTCCAAAGACGTGTAGCAGAGGCATCCGAATTGTCCGTGATGGTCACGGAACCTGTGTAATTTCCACTCTCATACGGTGTGAATTGGTGTGTTGCACCCATGGCGTCATTGTCATTGGTCGGATCACCATCGTTATCGCTATCAACTTCCAAATCGAGATCCCAAACAGTCGTCAGTTCACCGCCTTCAGGATCCGTTGAGGCAGATGCATCGAGGAC
>PBPV01000006.1 GCA_002724815.1 Methanobacteriota archaeon
CATGCCAATGCATGCTCGCCGATTAAACTAGTGATTTTGTGAAACAAAAAAAAAGCGATTCGAGGGCACCGAAGCGCCCTCGAACCGCATGTGTGTTATCTTGGAGGTTTGCCNGCTTCGACTTACTCTTCTTCGAAGATTTGGTCGCCGAGCATCAATGCTGCTGCTGCGCCAATACCACCGACGATCATTGTACCGAAGACGGCNATGAAGTTGTCAGTGTCTGCCATGTGTCCGTCAGCAATGGTGCCACCGATGCTGCTTGCGGAAGCAAGCGTCACTCCAGCAACAAGAAGAACTGATACGAATGCACCAGCTTCCCAACCACCGCCAAGGCGGTCCCATACCANCATTAGCAAGAATCCNCCCAACAGTGCGGTTGCTGCACTGGTTGCGGTTANTGCNTCAGCGGCTTCGAAAACAGTTTCTCCTTGCCATGCAAGAACTGTTGCACCTACGAATGCACCCAATAGTTGCATCAGGAAATTTAGTGTTCCTTGCTGCCATTCGGTGTGTCCTGCTGCCATTCGACCAATCGTGATGATTGGCAANATTTCAGANCCTCTAAANGTCATCCACATGATTGCAAGTGTTACACCAGCTGCACCAGCCATTACTGCGCTGTCATGAGGTGCTGCATTCTCTGAAATACCACCCCAAACNAGTAGCGTAATCGCCATACTTCCGATGGCCTCTGCGACCATTCCCTTCTCGTTCATTTCCATTTTTTCATCCTGCTCGCTGCTTGTCGAGCGTTTCCGCGTTTTTCGGTCAGTATTTAAATGGGGTGTAATGAAATNTCCTCTAAAATTACCTTTTTTCGGGGTTTTTTNCATANCCGAGCAGAATTATTAAAGAATACATAAACTGAACAAATACCTTGCAGTACCCCGTTTATCGCTGACAACCGCTGCAGTAGAAGGTGGAACGCCCAGATTGAACCANTTTTTTCACCATTTTNCCACAAATNGGGTCAANACAAATCTCGCCTTCTCGATCATATACAGCAAATTCATGCGGAAAATAACCTAAGTCTCCGTCCAATTGTTTGTATTGTCCATCCTTCAGGGTTGAGCCTCCAGCTTCAATGGCTGTGAGCAATACGTGTTGTGTTTGTCGATAGATTTCATTTGCCATGTTCAAAGAGATGTTCTTTGCAAGGCGTTTTGGAGAAATCCCTGAGCGAAACAAAATTTCACTAGCGTAAATGTTGCCAATTCCAACCACAATTTGCTGATTGAGTAAAGCGGATTTGANGGANACGTGTCGATCNCGAATCGAATCGTGAAGTCGAGCCCCACTCCAATNCTCACCCAATGGTTCGGGTCCCAAATGNTCCAGCAACTTATGNGATTCACCGGGANGNATCAAATCCATCATCCCAAATCGACGTGGATCGGTGTANACCANGCGGGTCCCGTCCTCAAAATCAACCACAACGTGATCGTGCTTTCCTTCCAGTTGGTGACCAAAACGCCCAGTCATCCCCAGATGTGCAAGCCANGTCAATCCATCTTCCAACATGATTAGAAGGTATTTTGCCCGCCGCTCAATATCCAAAATCCTCCGTCCGGATATGGCATCCATGTCTTCTGGGAAGGGAAAGCGTAGGTCTGGACGATTCAACTCGATTGACAATATTCGCTTTCCAACAAGGCTCAANAGCCCCCTACGCACCGTTTCGACTTCAGGAAGTTCAGGCATTATTTCACCACATGGAACAGCATATGTTTGTCTTCCCAGCCTGTCAAATCGATTTTTTCGACCAGTGTAAACCCTGCTTTGATTAGCANGTCCTCTGCATGNGCGAAAGCGACTGATGCATCTCTTTCGCTCTGTGATTTCAGNGATAGAATACCCGTACCTCCNGATGCAAGGAATCGTTCACATGCTTGGATGAAGATGTCGACNTGNCCNGATTGAGAAACGTCCTGAAACAGCCAAGGTACCTCCGAACACAAGAAAGGAGAAATGGANGCTAAATCACGGCAATCTGCTAGTACGGGGATAATTCCAGGCCTCTTTTCTGCCAGATGAATGAGGTCCCGGATACAGCGTGGAGAGAGATCTACGGCAACGATTGTGCCCTCTAATTGATTGTTTGCGCCACAGACTTGATCATGCAAATGACTGATTGTGGTCCCATGGCCAGAACCCAAATACAGACANGTCGAACCACTGGTTGGTAAAATNCCGGGTTGCTGGGATTTCAANAGCCCCGCTGCAATCTTTGACGTGAAGGGNTTCCATTGNCTCCATTCGATTCGCCCTTGTCTCTTGAGACGCTCTCCACGNAGACTGANNCCCTTCAAGGCGTTTCGAGACCATAGGCNCCGGCCCTCAATCTTGACTCGCTTGGAGAACGAATGCATTCCTCATCTCCCCTTCTTTCTTGCACGAATCTCGCCCACTTTTTTCTCAACTTCAGATCGTTCTTTGGGCCCCCATGGACGGCCTCCAAAACAATCTACACGTGCTGCAATAGCGGCTTTAGAAGAAAGCATTCGAGCGATTGAGCCNCGGGTCGATTTAGGACTACGCGAAATCCAGGTGTGTTGGAATATGTATCCATGCTTGGGAGGTTTGGTTCCTTTGTTTAGATGGGAAAAAAATGATTTCTCTGCACCAAGAACCTGGATGGTACTCGCGGGCAGCCGTGCGAGTCGGTCACGACCATGAGCTGCGACACAGAGTTGTGCAGCAATNGCTGGACCAAGCAGTATTGAGAGGGATGGCAAATACGAGTTNGCCAGTTCTTGCAGAGAATTTTCCATGGTGATGACTGCGGAATTTGCATTTCCAATCTGTTCGGACAAAGCCCGAATTGAGTCCCATTCACCGGATTCGACTGCCGCAANATTGGCCTGCTGAAATCGAGAGGTAAACTGATTCCAATCGTCCGAGTCCAGTATTGTCGCAGCCAATGACGAACGATGTTGATCTANATCGATACTCGGCAGGAGCATTGNAATCCAATCCGCCAACTGCGATTCAACGTTGTTTGCAGTGNTTCTAGANANNTCCAGTGCTCGAACAAGATGCTCCAGACGAAAATCGGGGGCCGACGATACTTCGAGAATTTCTTGTTCTGCAAGAACCAAACTTGATTTCTGCAACAATTCNNCTTCATTGGTGTCCAGTAGAGGCCAGTTTTGCAAAGACGTGGGGTGAACCCGATTCGCTTCAGGAAACCTTTCCTGTAATACTCGGGCTTCGTCAGTCATTCGCCCTAGTTTTAGGTTCTTGAGACGTTTGACCGTCGCAGCAATCGAGCGAGTGCCCTCCCAAACACACTCATCGATAATGTTGCACTGCGCATCGTACACACGTGCAAGACGCCAATCCCAAACCAGTTCCACAACCTCCGTAGGCCCCACTCCTTCAAAGTCCGTACGGAATCGACAATTGCAAAAAGAAGAAAACGCAGAATTAAAGAGAGAATACACAACCGCTACGCCATGTTCTGTCCNGNATGTGGNNCGNTANCNTTCCCNGANNCNNNNGGNAANATCAAGTGTCCNNATTACAANTGTGGATANNNNGGCTCNGCNGANAANAAGGTTGTNATGGAGGATGGAACCGAAATCGACCTCTCTGAAGCGACTTCAAGTTCCAAAACAGAGACTCGTGACCGNCGNGTAATNGATGATGCAGANCAACAACGTGGTGTGTTAACGACCAAGACATACATCTGTCCCAAATGTGATTCCGATCAGGTGTATGCAGAACTACAGCAAACCCGATCATCCGATGAACCAGAGACTCGAATTTTGACCTGTGCAGAATGTGGACACGGTTGGCGTGAGTACTGATTCGGCTCAAACGAGAAAGGTGTACTGAAGTCAACCCTTTTTAGCCCCCTTTGCCCAGAACTTGATGGGTAGGGTGGTCCAGTGTTGAACATCACAGCAAAACAAGATACGATGAGAACCATTGTGGAAATTCTGACGGTTCTAGTTGAAGATGCTAAATTCAAGTTTGAGGAAGGCCACATTGAGGTGCGAGCCGTCGATGCAATGCACGTTGCCATGGTGCGAATGGAGATTGATTCATCCGCCTTTGAAGCTTGGGAGTGCGAGCCCTGTACGATTGGTTTTGAACTGGTCAAGTTACGTGATTTGATTGGATTGGCCGAGCAAGGCGACCTCATCGAAATGAACTATGATGAAAATGATGGACGTGTCAATATCCAAGTGGGCGAAATCAACCGAACAATTCGTCCACTCGACCGAGCAACGATGTTGGAGCCCCGTGTTCCAGATGTCGATCTACAGAGTTCTGTGAAACTATCTGCTATCAAATTCAGTCGAGCACTCCGTGCAGCCAAGCAAGTCGGTGACTTGGCCACCATTTCATTGAACGCACAATCTTTCGGAGTCAATGTCAGTGGCGACACCGATACGGTCAACGTCTCGTATGATGCTGGTGAATTGCAAGACTTGGTTTGTGATGGACCGGTGAAGAGTCAATACAGTCTATCCTTGCTTTATCCTATGGCAAAGCGTATGGAAGCCATTGTTGACAGCGTCGCCTTGTACTTCAACGAGAACCATCCTCTACGCTTGGAGTTTGAATTTGCAGATGGAGCCGGACGTTGCGTCTACTTCCTCGCACCAAGAATTGAAGGCGATGCGTGAACCCGCGTAGGATATGGCAGACCCTCGGGTATGCGTGATTATCCCCACCTTGCGCAATGCGGAAGAGTTGGAAATCGCTCTTGATGGATTGTCTAAACAGACTTGGATTGGACCACTCGAGGTTGTCATCGTCGGCCCAACCGGGGACCCAGGCCAAGATATCGCTGTGGCNAAGGGCATGACTTGGATTGATGATCAAGGAAGTCGAACCAGAGCTGATGCTTGCAATATTGCTCTACAGTCGATTGAATGTGACTTGGTATTGTTCACAGATGATGACGTTTGGGTACCGGAAGATTGGGTAGAGAAGTTGGTGCGATGGTTTGAGCGGGAAGACGTTGCTGGAGTTGGAGGACCTAATTTTGCACCTCCCGATACAAGGTCGACCTTTTGGCAGCGAGTAATTGATGTCACGTTTTGCTCAAAATGGGTTACAGCTGGAACGAATTATGGAAATCGTGGAGTTGAGGACTTAACCCCTGCAAACCAACTGCCGGGAGTCAATGCCGCATACCGAAAATCCGTTCTTGATGAAGTAAATGGATTTGATACAGGAGCCATTGGTTGTGAAGATGCGATGATGGATTATCGAATTGAGTTGGCAGGTCATCAATTGTGGCAGGATAGAGATGCGATTATGTGGCATCGCCGAAGGAATCCAAGCCGTGTACGAAAGCAAATTCGAAATTATGGATTGGTTCGGATTCTAGCAAGTAATTTGCATCCAGGTATGAAGTCGTGGAGTCACACTGCAGTCGGGTTGTTTCCTCTTCTAGTGTTGGCTGCGCTTACTTGCTTCGGGTTCGGTGCATTCAACGGTGGATTGGCTTGGCCGAATGTATGGGACATATCGTTGGAAACGGTTCCAATGGGATTGGAACGAACCATGGTCCATCTTCCAGTCAGCCTCGCAGGGTTGTATGTCGCGATTTGTTGGGCTGGTGCTGCTTTTGGCACATCACCTTCACGTTCAATTTCAACGGTATTGATGGCACCATTGATGACGTTCCTGTTGCATTGGTCCTATGGAATGGGCGTTTTGACCGCATGGTGGAGAATGTATGTTTCCAAGAATGCAGGTCTACAGATTGATGATAAAGATCGATCTTAGCGTTGACGCATCTTTCCATCCTCNACATGGAATGAAGGGGTTTTGGGGCGCCAAATCAGTGCTGTCATGAGAGAAAAGAAAATGCCACCAAATGCAATGTTTAACCAACTAGATGCAATGTATTCACGGCTCGCATTGAAATATGCCCAAGTGAAACTTGGAATGATTCCAATCAACAATGCGATCATTGCCTCACGCATGATTAGACTCGATTTCTGAGGTGCGATGGGCATTTTCANNTCCCCATCATACTGGNCNCCTCTGACCAGACGAAANCCCATTTTTTGTCGGGAGACACCTCGAGGTGTGGCTCCTCGGACCGTTTCCTCATTTCGCCAAATCCGAGTGACATGGGCGGTGTGATCGGATACGCCACCGGCTCGAAGGGGTGGAAGCCAAGGTCGCCCATCACATGGTGCACTCCAGTAACTACTTCTTGGAGGACGATCNCTCAATACCTCAATTTCAACCGGGCCGCGCTTGATGACACCTTGNGCNTCGGCCAAGGCCCATTCCGCTTCAGAAGGGGGGCGAAGGTTGTCATTCGTCCCGATTAANCCNGCTTCAATCATNAGTGGCGTNAACCGATTCAGTGGTTGGTCAGAATCTTGTCCTGCTACGGCATTTCCAGTCAATACCTTCCACTGTGCAAATGTAATTGGTTCAGAACTGATTTCGAATGCGGTTTCAATCTTAACCTGATGGCGTGGGCCGTTTCCAGCATGCATCAACGCTCCNCGATCATCACCGAGCCAAGCGGTTCCGGGCTGGACCTGAATCCACTCAATTTGAGACAGATTTACTCCTCCTCAAGTTCCCCGGTTTGAATGGCCCATTGACTCGCATACACACCGTTGTTCTCAACGAGCTCCACGTGGGTACCTCTCTCAACAACGGCTCCATCCACCATAGACAGGATTTCATCAGCATTGCGAATGGTCGAAAGACGATGCGCCACGGCAATCGTTGTACGTGAACCACCAGTTTCAAGCAAATTTGCNTGAATTCGCTTTTCCGTTTCGGCATCCAATGCACTGCTGGCTTCATCCAAAACAAGCAATGTTGGAGATTTTAGCAGCGCCCTCGCCAATGAGATTCGAGCGCGTTGACCACCCGACAATTTCACACCACGGTCACCAACCATGGTATCAATGGTGTCCTCCATTTCTGAAACAAATTCTGATGCACCTGCCAAATCAAGCGCTTGATGTAATTCTTCATCCGATGCCGAACGGGCATANACAACGTTGTCCCTGACGGTACCATAGAACAAGAAGGGGTCTTGGCTGACAAACCCGAGATGGTTTCGAACACTTTCTAAGGTCAAATCTTGAATGTCAATTCCATTGATGAGAACTCGACCACGATTTGGTTCATAATATCGAAGAAGAATCTTCAGGATAGTGGATTTTCCAGCACCTGTATGGCCCATGATTCCGATGAATCCTCCAGCATCTACCCTGAAAGAGATTCCATTCAATACTGGAGTCTCTGTATTCGGGTATGTGAAATGGACATCTTCAAATTGNATNGATTCGATGGGNCCNNGTAACTCGGTTGCATCGGGTTTGTCAATGATTGTCGGTTCNAAATCAATCATGTCAAAGACACGTCGAGCCGCAGCCTCACCTCGCTGCAATTGATTGACAAGCATTCCGAAAATGAANANTGGCATNGTCATCCGCGTCATGACAAGCAAGAACGTGACAAAACCACCCGTGGTGATTTCACCGTCCTGCATGAGCCAGCCTCCAACGCTGACCAGCAAACCAAACGCCAATCCTGCAACAGCATAGATTCCTGGAATGAAGCGATTGCGATCTTTGCTGGCACCGATNGCTTGATCTCGATAGTCCGCACTCTCAAGGGCCACTCGGTTGGATTCCCATTTCTGAGCATTGTAAGCTTGGACCACTGAAATACCCGAAATTACGTTCTCAAGCACAGCGCTGATACCACCGGTTGATTCTCGTTGTTTTCGATATTTTCTCTGGACTCGAGTTGAAAAAAGGTAAACCATGGGGAAAATAAGAATCATCGGCCCAAATAAAACAGCAGCCAGTTTCCATGACATCAATATCAAAAGCAAGCCTGCTGTAAAGAATGTGACAATAATTCGGATGATTGAGGTAGAAGAATCTGAAATTACATCTTCCAGTTGATTGACATCGGCTGATAGAACCGACATCAATACTCCTGTTTGACGTAAATCATAGTACGATGCCTCCATTCGGATCAAAGAATGTGTGGCATCCATCCGAATGTCATGTTGAACCTTGTATCCCAATGTTTGCCAACAGTATTCAGATAATCCCTGCCAAACTGCTAGGCTCGCAAAGCCTAGGAAAATCAGAATCCCATAACCGATGGCCAAGTTGTCACTGATTAGAGGAAACAGAGTCTCATCGAACCACTGACGCATGGAACCGTAGAATCCGGAAAAGTCGTCGTTCCCACCGTAATAGTCAACCGCAAATCCGATGAATACGAAGGGGAGAAGGTCACTAAATCGAGCCATAGCATTGGAAAAGATCCCAACATATGCACGTTTTTTGTACGGTTTGATGTAAGGGAAAATTCGCCATATACGCCGCCCAAGAATCTGTGTACTCTCGGCTTCAGTACCGGAGGTACTGATTGGAGTCGGAGCGGTCATGGCTCCCGCTCAGACCCTTGGTTTTTGAATCCTAGTACTGACGCTTTGGTTGAAAGAAAAAGTGCGGACGACGGGATTTGAACCCGTGACATGAGGTTGGAAACCTCAGGTGATAACCCCTTCACTACATCCGCGGTATGAGAGGCGTGGTCGGGTCTCAGTCTTATCCAATTCGGTCGGGGCTCTCCCGCAGATTCAAGATGTACCGACCGGTGGGCACCCCATGCACTGGAGGCGAAAGTTGGGAATTGGCATGTGTTTCGCATTTATGCCAGCCATGGCCCCTCTTTGGTCGATTGTCCTCGGAATGGAGGTCAATACGACGATTCGGATCTTGACTGTGTTGTTTATTCCAGGACTTTTAATGGCGCTAGGCAGCTCATCTGCCACAGTTACAGATTCGAACTGACCGACTCAATTAACTTCGAAAAACCAAACCTGAAGGTACGGTTGTCCAGCGATTCTTGCCAATGGGTGAACTCCAAGTTATACCTGACTTTTTCATGAATCAGAGATACTGGATTTCCATCCAAGACTGAAAACGATTGAGGGGCAATGTGCATCCCCAAACCACAGGCCTTCTGAACGGCTTCTTTCACAACCCAAGTCCGTGTCGATTCTTGGATACCCAAGTCTTCATTNTTCNTCCAAAGTTGCTCAAGGTATTGCAATTCCTTTCCTGAGGCCATCATTGTGAGGATGTTCTTCGAGCGACATGCATCTACTGGCTCGGCATCCAATCCGATCGAAGACCCATCCAAGGAAACTGCAGCAACCGCGATACCATTTGAATGACCTAAGGAAATCTCAGGTAAGGAGTGACTTTGCAACCCACCCTCTCTTGACTTAGCATCTACATCCCTCCACATCAATTTCGGCTTCCGATACTCGTCACGGATGATTTGAAGATTATTAGGCTCGAAGCCGAGGGTTCGCAGCAAGGATGCCAACGCATATCTTCCGGCAGCGTGTTCAGAAGCACGTTTCTGGGTGACGAATTTCGATGCTTCTGTGGGATCGACCAATGGGGCGTTTGAGAGGTCGAGTGATGAAGCACCGAGGTGGGCTTCACCGACAGGAATCCAAACTGCCATCACGTTCGGAGGTACACAATTTTCGGGAATAGGGAGGGGCGATACTGGCCCCATTGGCTCCCATTTTTTCATTTCAAAACCTCAATTGGAAATTCGATTTTTCAATTCTAATTTTCTTTTCGATTAAGGCTGAATTTCAGTTCGTCTGGAACAGGAGCCATGCCCTTAAGTTTCAGTCCCTTAATCGATACAATCGGTTTCATATTTTGATCGAAAACCATCGCATCGTGTTTGGTCACTCCACCTTCTTCGTTACCTCTGCGGTAACTTCGAACTCGTAGAGAATCGCGCTGCCCAGGCAATTTCATCAATGTGCATTCTTCGATACCAACCGGTAAGCTTGACAGATGATCAACTTCCATGGCAACTAAACCTGCATTTTGGAAACAAGCTTCGATGAGCATGGGTAGAGATTCCAACAATACTGAATCTTCAGCAAACAGTTCCGGATTGGGCAACTGACTACGCAATAATGCGATTCCATCTGCACCATAGTCTCCATTGGCCATCACACCCTTGACCAAACCGCCATGCACTTGGAATCGTGGACCGTGGAAGAAGCGATCATAGATAAAATCAGGTTGGAATGAAGCCTTTCCACGCCCTGGTGAATCCACGAAAGCAACTGCATGTTCCTCGTGGGCACCTTCTTTCAATAGATGAATCATGGCCTGATGATGAATTCTCGGCTCACCGAATACTTCACCCTTAGAATTGGTCAAATCACTCTCTACAATACAATTGATTGTCAGTGTATGTTGATCTTGATCGACGAAGTTGGCAACGATTCTGACATGAGCTTCATCTTTCGTCAATTTAATTGGCAAACCGAACGATACGTCTGTGAATTTCTGTAGAGTGCACATCGGATAGAGTAACAAGGCACTCTGAGCAAACATTTCCATTGCCATTACACCCGGATGATATGGGATTCCATCGATGGCATGATCGATGAGGAATGGGAAACGATNGNCGGAAAGGGTGCACTCAGCGACTAGNCGNTCGTACTGTTNATGCTCAACAATNCGGTCAATGAACGGGAATCTTGTGGGTTCNGCAAGGGCNCCAGNTGTATCTTCAGGCAACCTTTGTGGTGGAGAACGTTTGCAATTTTCGTCATCTAAAATACCGAGTTCACCGGCAGCAACAACCCGCCTTTTTCCACCAGCAAGTAATTCTTGAACAAAGATTTCAACGCCTAAATCCACAGGAATCGTTTCGATTCCTGCTTGCTCAAACACCGCTTCGATGGAGCCTCGGGTGGCCATTCCCACATCTCTCCATCCCGACCATGCAATCGCGACAGCACGCGGAGCCTCAGGGTGATGGGAAATCCGGCACATTTCTGCATCGAGAATGTTGTTGGCTGCAGCATAGTCCACTTGCCCACCGTTCCCGAAACGACCCGCAATCGAAGTGAATGCGCATAGTACACGGAGATGCGACAAATCACCACCAAGAGCATCGATTAGGGCACGCCATCCATCAATCTTCACAGAGATGACCTTGGAGAATGATTCCCAGGTTTTATCAGATACCAACTTTGATTCTTCAAGCCCTGCGCCATGGATGATTCCAGTCACAGGACCAAATTCTTTGACGAGGGTAGACAATACCTTGGAGACGGCCTTTCGATTCGTGACATCACAAGCGTCATACAAAGCCCGGTTACCCGTTTCTTGAATATCTCGAATGGTTTGATAGACTTCAAGCGTTCTCATTTTCTGACGCCATGCTTGTTCCCATTCAACCATGGTTACCTTGCCCGAATCACTGTTGGCAATCATTTCCTCTCTGAGATCCATTTTCCTCGATTGAAGTGACTGGTCATCATCATGCAACCAGTGCTCAATGGATGAATCCAATCGAGTTCGACCAAGTAAGACAAACGTAGCCCCAGCATCCTTGCTTGCTTGGGCCGCACCCACAACACAACGAGCAGTGACGCCTGCGCCTCCACCCGATATCACCCACACATCGTCTGACTTCAGAGAAATGGTATCACTATCGATATCTTCCTCATACATTCGCAACGCCCAGCGCTTTTCATCACGGGACAAGCCGACCTCAAGGGGCGTGGTTCGACCAAATGCCTCAGCCCACAATTTGTAAGCTAACGATTGTGGATCTGAAAGTAAATCAGGATCAATGTCGACGGCACGACAACGAATGTGTGGCTTTTCTTTCGCATACGATTTGACAATACCATGGGCGCCCGCTGCGAGTGCGTTAAACCGACTGCTGGAATTGCCATGACGCCCATCCATTGCACTGACAGACATGACAGTCCCGTCTGAAATTAAATCAAAATGTGCATCAAGAGATTTCAGTAAACCGAACAAACCGTGAGTTGTAGATGTTAGATGTGCCTCTTGGGTTTCATTTTCCCAACCTACACCTGCCAAACGAAGCGGTGCAAGATGCAGTAATGCCGCAACTTCACCGATCTCGGCTAGTGAAGAACTGACCGCACTGAGTTGCTCAGCATTTCCTGGATTCACACGAATAATATCGACTGGGCCGTCTTTCTCGATCTTCACCTTTGAAACGATACTGGGGTCAAGCATGATTCGAACCGCTACAATTCCAGCCTCCACCAGAATATGGCACAGCGTATCAGCAACCCCCCAAGGGTCGTCAGTTACTGCAATGACTTTGCCTTCAATCTCAAGTGGCGATGCAGCCTCGGGCTCAACCTCCTCGGATTCAACTTGCCAACGTCGGACTCCAGTCTGAATTCGCTCAGTGGTGAGTTGAGATTGCGGCATAGACTGGGTATTGGCAATATTTTCGATTTCTTGGGGTGCTGCTTCAATGGATTCTCGTGAGATCTCATTCGAGGTGGTTTCCGATACAGATTCGGAGGAACCCGAACCCAAGTAGGCAATCATGTGATTCAACGTGGGGTGCTCACTCAACACGAACGACTCATCCACGGGCAGGCCGTAGAAGTCCCGAAGCTCAGCCATAATCTCGGCCTGCTTGACCGTGTCAATTCCGAGTTCACCTTCCAAGTCTTGATCCAGTTCGATGAAGTCAGCAGGGTAACCCGTGTGCTTGACAAC
>PBPV01000066.1 GCA_002724815.1 Methanobacteriota archaeon
GTCACTCCAAACAACGCCATGGTCGCCTTGCGAATGTCTTGCATACTCACAACCCCAAAGCATCTCGGATGACGCTTCTGAACATGGCAATCGAGCGACGATGATCTATCACCTTGGCATGCTCCTTTGCGCGAAGACCCAACTCCTCTCGATTTGCATAACAATGCTTCAATGCTTCACACCAGGCCTGTAAATCAGCTTCGGCCGGAACAACGATCCCACCCTCTCCAACCGCTTCGGGTTGCGCGCCAATGTTAACCGAGACCGAAGGAACTCCAAACAATCCTGCTTCATTGATGACGCGACCCCATGAACCTGTACTTCGAACGGTCAATAGGTGGACATCACAATTTGTGAACACCTCACTAACGGGGGTGTGCCCATGACAAGTTGCATTCTCAAATCCAGCCAAACCTTCGACATATCCACCACCACCATAGATGTCGAAATGAGCCTCGGGCCAAGCTTCGGCCACATAGGGCAAAAGTCGTTGATAGAACCCATATCCTTTCTCAGGTGTGACACCAATGATGGCAATTCGCGGAACATCGGGATCCGTTCTAGAAGCCAAACCCTGCTCTCGAATTCGTGCAACTTCTTCTGCGGTTCCAAAGCGTCCGGCATAATCAACAGGCAGTGGAACGTGTGCCCCTTTTTGGATGGGAAAAACATCACTGATTTGTTTCAGCAATCCTTGACCAGCACCACAAACAGCAGTCGCATTCACTAGGGATGATTTATACAAATCAGGGTGATCAAATTGCAACTCATCTCGGACGAAGACAAGATAGGGCACCCGATATTTCTGGAAGGTACGTGCCGCCCCCGCGGACCAATGCAACTGGGTGATTCCAAGGAGCAAATCACCGGATGCTTTCGCCAGTTCAACCTCCCGCTCTAAACATCCTTGAAACCACTTTGAAAACTTGCGATTTACACCTCGAAGGTGCCGACGTTGGAATCCAATATTTGGTCGTCCAGATGATCGATTTCTCAACCTCCAAGCCAACCCTGACCACAAATCCTCGACAGCAAATGTACACACATCCCTTTCCAATTGACTTCCTTCAGTCAAAGAAGTGACATCGCCTCGGTCGGAACTTTGGAACACTTTCACNGNCCANCCATCNANCNTACCACNNTCTNCNGANGGNTCCAATGGNATGTAATCNGGCGCATCTTCAGCANAGTGNCCNTGAANNGAGACNCCNTTCAGNAGNGTNGCNAGAGACATTTCNGCCCCACCNGCAGGNGGNTCAAGNTCCCGNAGCGCCGCAAGAATCCGGACACCCATGGNACTGCGGCACACTNCGACCACATCAAATCGCCCCATGTTCACGAGTATTTNGAGNCGAGTCGACACCGTCNTCAATNGGACCGAGTTCGCCCGANCATGGGACAGTGCGTTGCCGTNGTCGGAACGGGCTACTGGGGACGCAATCACGTACGAACCTGGGCCGCACTGAAAGATGAGAACGTGATCAATCGCCTCATCGTTTGCGATTTGGACGAAAATCGTGCGAGAGAATTGGCCGAGGAGTTTGATTGCGAATGGCACACTGACGCACTGACTCTGAAGGACACCTTCGACATCACTGCGGCATCGATTGCAACCCCGACACCCATGCACGCACCTTTGGCCATTGCATTGATGAAGCAAGGTGTGGATGTATTGGTCGAGAAACCACTGGCCATGAATGAGGTTGAAGCCCAAACCACGGTTGAAACTGCAAAGTCGCATGGACGGTTATTGTGCGTCGGTCACCTTTTCCGCTACCACGTCGCTATCCGAAAAGCAGCGGAAATGATTGCTAACGGTGAAATTGGACCTGTTCTCCACATTGAATCTGACCGATTGTCAGTCCGTGAACCCCGCCCAGATATCGGCGTCATCGCCGCACTTGCCATCCATGACATGGACATTTGTCGAGATCTGATGGGCGACATAGATCCCGAGGAAATCAGTGCATTCTCCCTTCCTAGTGAAATCGAAGGCATTGAAGATCATGCTGTTATCCACATGAGGTTCCCATCGAATACCTGTGACAACCCATTGGGACCATCGGCTCAAATTACAGTCTCTTGGAGGAGCCGAGTTCGCGGAAAGGTGCGTGAATTGCGAATCATTGGTAGAGACGCCTCTTTGCACATTGATTACTTGGACCATACAGGGCTATGGATTCACAAACACCCACAAAACATCCGTGGCCCTGACTGGGGTGGTTTTGGGGCCGCCCCAAGAGAGCGTGTTGAAATTGAAGGAGGCGAACCCAGCCTGACAGCAGAACTGCGAGCCTTCGCTAACGCTTGCAAACTCCACGCCCAAGGTGCACCATTTGACGACCTNAACATNCTCGCCCCCGGTGAAATCGGTGTCATTGGAATGCGTCTGGTTGAGTCCGCATTGCGGGCAACCAAAGAATGATGACAGATGATTCAAGAAGTGAATCCTTCTCGCAGCACCATGGCGATTAATTTGGCTGAACCTCTACTAGGTGGCCTTTACACCCTCTTTGTTGATGCACTGGGCAGTACGGCCGCATGGTGGATTGGCCACCTCACTTTGATTGCCTCGATTGCATTCGTGTATTGGGTCATTACAAACTGGCAGGAAATCTCGTATGGTTTGGATCTTAACGGTACTCGAATGGTCGCCTATCTCGTATTGATTGGAGCCACGATTGCACAGGTGATGGTGTATCAAACCTACTTCAATTTCCCAGCATCCGGGGCTTACATTACTGCCGGCGCAACCAGTGCTTACATCTGGTGGCAATGGTATCAACTTGAACCCCAAAAGGTCTGAGCCCACGAGCATTCATGAGCCGTGCGCGCCACCATCCAATCGATGGCCACCTTCGGAGACCACCCACCCTTACCCGATTCTTTGGAATCACTACTCTCCGATGAAACGGTATCCACCCTCTTTCTGAAGGCCGACTGCCCCCCTCGGGTCAAGGCAGGNCACATCACAGAGTTGAGATTGGAAGAACTGGAACTCCCACCATGGGACAAGCCTACCCTAGAATCACTTGCCGAAGAATTGGTTCTAACCATTGATCAGCACTCTCATCGCTCGGATTGTTTCGTTGAAATCGAGCGGGAAGGTTGCCGAATCGTCCAGGCTGGAGATTTGCGAATCACCTGTGCATGGCCTCCGTTTTCCGAAGCCTGGGAAATCACAGTCGTCCGNCCAGTTGCTCACTTGTCGNTGTCTGATTATGAGTTGGACCCCCGTCTCATCAAGCGTCTTTCTGATCACCACAGAGGNGTGTTTGTTGTTGGGAAACCAGGTTCAGGAAAAACCACCTTCGCCCAAGCGATTGCAGCTTATTTGGACGAAGAAATTGGCGCCATGGTCAAGACCATGGAAGCCCCCAGAGACCTCCAAGTCCCTCAACGTGTGACTCAGTACGCACCCTTGGAGGGCAATTTGGAAAAAACGGCAGAAGTCATCTTCCTTGTCCGCCCCGATTTCGTCATNTTCGACGAGGTGCGTAGAGCCCGAGACTTCGAAATTTTTGCAGATGTGCGCTTGGCAGGTGTGGGGTTACTCGGTGTTACACACGCAAACAGCGCATTGGAAGCGGTTCAACGNCTCATTGGCAAGGTCGAATTGGGNATGATTAGCCAAGTCCTAGACACCGTCATTCACATTGAGAAGGGGCNAATATCCCAAGTTCTCGAACTCAAAATGGTGGTGCGTGCACCGAGTGGAATGGAATCGGATCTCTCACGACCCGTCATTGAAGTACGATCATTTCCATCAAACAAAATGACACATGAGATATTTTCCTTCGGTGAGCANATTGTNGTAGTNCCCGTGGACGGCTCCGGTTCTCAAAGTCCAGCCAAGAAATTGGCTGCTGCAGAACTTGCTCGACGAATCCAACGTTGGACGGGTGCAAGAGTCCACCATGTCGAGATGGCATCAGACACCGCAGCTACAATCTTCGTCGATGAGAGCGCCATCGGATCCATTGTAGGTCAAGGCGGCTCAGGTGTTCGCAGCATGGAAGAAGAATTCGGACTGAAAATCAAAGTCAAAGGCGCATCAGAGATGCCTCGTGGCACGAAAAAAATCGGAAGCAANGCCCAGGANTGGGACGTTCAGACCGAGCGCTCGATGGGCGGNCGCTCATGGGAGCAAGGCGGCGGCGGACGTCGAGGCAAGAAAGGAAAACGCCGTCGTTGAGGCCCTTCGGGCCTCGCGAAGGCTTCATGTGTGCGGCTTTTACCGTTGAACCATGGGCGATGAAGCGGCAGGCAAACCTCCAGTGGTGATTCTCCGTGAGGAGACCAATGTCACCAGTGGAACCGCCGTCCAAGAGAAACTGATTGCAGCGGCTCGCGTATTTGCCGACCTACTGCGCCCTACTTACGGTCCCCGCGGCCTAGACAAAATGATGTACAAAACCGATGGAACCACCGCCGTCACAAACGATGGTGCAAAGATTGTGGCTGAATTGATGGTCAAGCACCCTGCAGCCAAAATGTTTGTCGCAATGGCCGAATCNCAAGAGAACTCATGCGGCGATGGTGTCACAGGAACCCTCCTATTGAGCGCCGAGTTGTTGCTCGAAGCNGGTCGTCTTTTGCAGAAAGGTCTGCACCCATTGACCGTGATTGAAGGATACAATCAAGCCAACACCATCGNATTGGAAACCATCTCAAAATTGGCAATGGAGTGTTCTGATGACGATCTCTTGAATGTCGCTACCACTGCCTTGACCGGTAAGGGCGCAGAAGGTGCAGCAGAGCACCTGTCACAGATGATTGTCGAAGCCTTGCAAACGGTCGATTCAGAACCCGATTATGTTGCCATGCACAAAATCAATTCAGGCGGATTGTTGGATAGCACAATACTGCACGGAATCGTCGTCCGTCGCCGCGTACTGTTGGACGCACTCCCTTCAGAAATTATCGACGCTAAGGTTGCAACCATCAATGGAGATTTGGCCCCGCGAAAGCAAATTCGGAGTGCAGAAATCGAAATTGAAGAGGCCAGTCAATTGGAATCCTTCCTCGCAGCAGAAGAGAAAACAATCGAGACTCTCGCGAATACATTACTCGACTCAGGTGCAAACGTGTTCCTCTGCACGGGTACAGTCAACAAAGGCCTCCTCCATCACCTCATGCGTGCTGGATGTTTTGTGGCAGGAGAATTCGATGACAGTGAATTGCGAAACGCCTCATTGGCGACTGGCTCCAGAATCATCGAACATCTCAACGATTTATCTGCTGAGGACATCGGTACAGCCGGTCGCTTGGTTGCTGAACGGAAAGCTGCAACTGATCAAGTCGAAGATCTAATTCGGCTTGAAAACTGCCCCTCACCAAAGGTAGTCACCTGTGAAATTGGGGGCGCAAATCAACTTGCTGCGGAGGAAGCAATTCGAGCTCTACACGATGCCTTGAGAGCGACTGGTTTGGCGATGCGCACCAATCGTTTCATCGATGGAGGGGGTGCGACTCACATGGCGTGCGCTTTGGCAATCCGGGAAGCCGCCGAACACGAACCCGGCCGAAACCGACTGGCGATGGAAGCCTTCGCCCGTGCCCTGGAGATTATCCCCTCAACACTCGCCTTGAATTCTGGAGTCGACGCATTGGATCGAATCCTCGAACTCAGAGCAGCGCATCGTAACGGGGACGCTGGTGCCGGAATCAATCCAAATGGTTCCGTTGGAAACACAGGGGCCAAAGAAGCAGCGGCCGCATTAGAGTCAGCCATTTCAGCCGCCACCGAAACCTGTGCGAGTATGCTTAGAATCGACCAAGTCGTCTCCGCACGCGGCGACTGAGACACCATCGGGTTCAAGTGCGGCCATACGTTGGATGCATAACGGGTTCCACTCATGGTTGACAAGAACCAGCCGACCCTGACCAGCTCCGTTCCGGGCAAGGAAGGGAAAAATGCTCCACGCGCACTCATCTCTGTTTACGACAAATCCGGTGTCACTGCGTTCGCTACGACACTCACCGCCATGGGTTGGCAAATCCTGTCTACGGGTGGAACGGCCCGTTTGCTTCGAGAAAACGGCGTTGAAGTGACAGACGTCACCGATGTGACGGGTCACCCCGAGGTCTTCGATGGCCGCGTCAAGACACTCCATCCAGCGATTCATGCAGCCATTCTTGCCCGAGGAAACCACCCCGAAGATATGGCCACACTCGAGGAGTTGGGATACCCCCGAATCGATCTAGTGGCCGTGAACCTCTACCCATTTGAGGCGATTGCAGCACAAGATCCACCGGTCAGCGAAGCTGCATTAATCGAGATGATTGACATCGGGGGCCCTACGTTGGTTCGCGCATCGGCCAAGTCCCATGCCGACGTTCTCATCGTGACCAACCCCGATGATTATGGTGAATTGCTGGAAACATTGCAGGAAGCGAATGGGGACCCCAATGCAGTCGATATGGCAACACGCCAACGTCTCGCTTTGACAGCATATCAAAGAACAGCTGCTTACGATGTTGCTTTGGCGAACACATTGGCACACCGTTTGGAATCATTGGAAGAAATCGCTGCAGAAGTATTGCCTGAAAAACTCCTGGTTTCAGGTGGGGCACAAAAGGCGCTGAGATACGGTGAGAACCCACACCAACCTGCAGCATTTTATCCAGGAAACACCGTAGGTGAAACACCCAGTGGATTGGCAGCAGCCGTTCAACACGGCGGCAAGGAATTGTCATTCAACAACTACCTCGATTTAGATGCAGCACTACGTTTCTGCCGTTCCTACATTGGACCAGAATGGGCAGATTGGCCCCATTGCTGTGTCATCATCAAGCATACCAACGCCTGTGGAGTAGCGATTTCAACAGATCAAGTTGCAGCCTGGGATGATGCGCTAGCCAGCGACCCCGAATCCGCATTTGGATGTGTAATCGCATTCAACACACCGGTGACTAAATCCACCGCTGAAAGGATCGGAGATCACTTTGTTGAATGCATCATCGCTCCCGGTTTTGAAGACGGTGCCTTGACGATTCTTTCCGAGAAAAAGAACCGACGTATGTTGACCTTGCAGAACATGTCTTCATTGGAAATGAAGACTCAGTTCCGGCAAATCGATGGAGGTTGGCTGGCCCAGACCGAAGGAGCCCCCGTGATCAACTGGTCTGAGGTTCGCTGCGTAACATCGGCGCAGGCCGACCCCAACCAGGTCGACTTGGCTCGATTTGGTGTTGCCGTATGCGCACAAGTCAAGAGTAACTGCGTAATTTTCATTCAACCCACAACGACAGGATTCGCCACCGTTGGGATCGGACCGGGACAAACCAGCCGCGTTGAAGCGGTCCGAATCGCGGCCCGTAGAGCAGGCGATCGGGCCCAAGGCGCAATGATGGTTTCAGACGCCTTCTTTCCCTTCCGTGATGGGATTGACACCAGTCATGAAATCGGAATCACAGCGGTAGTTCAGCCAGGAGGGAGCATTCGTGACCAGGAAGTCATTGATGCCGCCGATGAGTATGGGATGACGATGCTGTTCACCGGAACTCGACTGTTCAGGCATTAGTGTTCGCTGATAGTGAAACCAGTTATTCCCAATTGGCCCTTTTTCAAGCCCGTAGCAATGGCATGTCAGAGCAAGAATGACACTGACCTGTTCAAATAGGCCAGCGCGCGCGCTCAACTTGGGGAAAAGAATGGACGTCAGTTTCTACGATTTGGGCGTCGACCCGGGCCTGGTAAATTCACTGAAGGAAATGGGCATCACCGAACCATTCGAAGTTCAAAGAGAATCCATTCCAGATGCGATGATGGGCAACGATGTTTGTTGTCGGGCCCCGACNGGTTCAGGCAAGACGCTGGCCTTCGGCCTTCCCCTGATTATGCGAACCATACGAGCCGACCCCGAATTCCCCACTTCTCTCGTGCTATCACCAACTCGCGAACTCGCTGAACAAATTGCCAAGGTTTTGGCGCCCCTTGCTTCCACCTTTGACCTTGAGGTCCTGTCTGTCTATGGCGGCGTCCCCTACGGCCGTCAGCGCAAGGCACTTTCTCGTGGTGTCGACATCGTCGTCGCCTGTCCNGGCCGCTTGTTGGATCTGCTTGATCACGGTGCATTGAGCTTGGAGGATGTTGGCACGGTGGTTCTTGATGAAGCGGACAGAATGGCCGACATGGGTTTCATGGAACCTGTTTGCGANATATTGGATCGATGCGCATCCAATCGCCAAACCATTCTATTCAGTGCAACCCTCGACGACGATGTTTCCGAACTTGTGAGCAATTATCTTCACAACCCCGTGACCATTGAAATTGGTCCAAAGGAAGTTAGTATGGATAGCATGGAGCATCATTTCTGGTTGATGAAAAATTCGATGAAGCCCGGGATATCAGCTGAAATCATCCGTAAGTGTGGAAAATCAGTCGTATTCTGTCGAACTCGAAAAGGCACCGATCGAGTTGGAGACGAATTGACTGAGGAGGGCATCAGCGTATCAGTTCTTCACGGGGGCCTAGATCAACGTCAACGGGACCGAGCGATGGCGAAATTCGTCGAAGGCAGATGCATGGCTCTCATCGCTACAGATGTCGCGGCGAGAGGAATCGATGTCGAGGGGATCAATTGCGTCATCCACTATGACCCGGCTGAAAACGGCAAGGTGTACAAACATCGTAGCGGTAGAACCGCAAGAGCTGGAGCCCAAGGCACTGTGATTTCACTGGTCCAAAATCCACAGAAGAAAATGTGCAGTAACCTACAGAAAGAAGTCGGCATTTTTGTGAAATTCAAGCCCCCAGAATTCAATGATTTGCCAAAATATGAGGTTGAATACATCCCCCCTCCCCGTCAGAAAAGCAAACCTCGAAAACCAAAGCGAGATGCAAAGCGCGCACGCTTTCACGGTAAATCCAGCCGCCGTCAAGACGATCGAAGAACCAAGCGTGGCTCCAATCCACGTGGAGGCCGCCCGACAGGAAAGCGACATCACCCCCGGCGCAAGCGCCGAAATTAAGCCGTTGAATAACCGATGTGAACATCCTCTCCATCGGTCTTCATAATGAACAATGATTGCAGATTAATTCCATTCTCTGCCAAACTCCGGGTAAAGACACCCAACGAACCTGGAGAGTGATGCAATACTGCGGTTTCAAGTGGTCGCATGGTAAATGAAACACCGATTGAATCGAGAGCCGCCTTTGTTCCGTCTGCATCGTCAGTGACAATCACAACAGCTGCTGAATCACTGGAGATGCCTGCGCCTGCCAAGATGTTGATTCCCGCTTCTCCAATCACTTCACAGCACTCAGCCATTGCTCCAGGCTTGTCTTCCAAATCAATCAGAAACTCGTTCATAATCGGTGACAGGCGAAGTTGGCTTTCAACTTTCGTCTACGGCTTACGCTTGGTCACGAGTCTTGACCTTAGCGTACAGCCACCACACACCAATCATCCCGACCAAGAGAATGGTAACAGAACCATATCCGGGATCGGCACCGTTCCAAGAGCCGGGATCTGTGAATTCCCCATCGCCCAAGGTTGAAACATACCAGACAAACGTCGCAGATGAGAACGTCATCAATGCAATCAAACCCATCACGCCCAACTTCGCATGCTTCGGAATCGTCTTTCCAGTCGCATAGTACTCAAACATGGCCGCTCCAAAGAATCGATTCGTCAACGTCCACCTGAACATCGATTCACTAGACATTGAGAACAAAAATGCCGCCGGTACTGCCCACGAAACCGTTGGCCATCCTGGGACCCAAATTCCAATCACGGCAAAGACGATGAACAGAAACCCAAGTCCGATGTATAGCTTGCTTTTTGCAGGACTACTCGCAACACAGTATCTTTCGACGATTGCCTCAATGGAGTCCAATCGCTCGCCCATGCACAGTCGCTGAACCATCTTGTTTTGACTCTTCGCTTCAAGCCAACCCTCATCAGGAACCAGCCGTTGGCTCAATTCAGGGGGCATCTCAATTCGAATTGGTTCCGTCGAAGACCCTCTGCGTCTAGCCGTCTTCATTTCCGGTTCGGGTTCCGGCATGGAAGCGCTAATCCGCCACCAGATGTCGAGACCTTGTCTTCATCAAACCACTCTGGTGGTTTCAAACCTGGCCAGCGCGACCGGTCTGCAAAAAGCAGAGGCCTACGGGATTACTACAGTCATCACGGAGGTCGATGCTTCAATTCCAAACCCAAGCGAGCGACGCGAAGAACATGAAAGACGTCTATTGACCATCCTCAATCAACACAACATCGAAGCCGTCATCCTATCTGGATACATGCGAATACTTTCACCTCATTTCGTTGCTCCCTGGAAAGGTCGTTTGATGAACATCCACCCCTCCTTGCTGCCGAATTATCCGGGAGCCCATGCCCATAGGGATGCACTGGCAGACGGAGCCTCCGTAACAGGGTGCACCGTCCACTTCGTTGACGAAGGTGTAGACACAGGACAGATTCTTGCCCAAAGAGAAGTTGACGTGTTGCCTGAAGACGATGAACATTCACTGTCAGAGAGAGTGAAAAAGATTGAACACAAGTTGTATCCCGAAGTTATCGATCGTTTCGCTGCTGGAGAAATTGAGCATCATTAACCCTCAAGATCTTCTTGTGAATTGACATTCCGGAATCGATCTGAATCTGTAAAATCAACAATACAGTACGGAACAGATCGCAGGATTCTCTTCATGGAATCTCGCATTTTTGCACGGTCCATTGCATCGAGTACTGCATCAATTTCGATCAATGAAAGCAACGGTTGCAATTGCTCAGACCTGGGCATTACCACCGGTCGATTCTCTTCTCTCAGTCGCATGAAAACATCGCCTTCCATCCACGGCACATCGCATGGGGCCAACTGTATCCGAGTAATGCCACGACCCTGGCACACTCTCAACGCTGAACGAAGACCCGCCTTTGCACTACGTTCAACATCCTCATCGAGAATAAACTCAACATCGGTGAGGTGTGACAATGAATTCATCAATTCCAGCCGTTGGTGTCCGTCTCGCACAGCAACATACAATGTCGTACAGCCACCATCGCGTAGTGCATGTGCTACATGAGCAATCATCTGAGACCCATCCACAATCATCGTGGCCTTTGGCACCCCCATCCTTGTCGAAGCACCCCCAGCCAAGATGAGTGCAGGATACACAATCGTCACCTAACTCAATTGATCCAGTTCATTCATTGCAGCATTTAGCTCTCTCATGAGGGCCTGTGCACGCTCAAACAATGCACGTTGATCGCGACGATTGGCCGCATTTGGCAACCATTCGAGGAGTTGTTGAATATCCGCAGCATCGCGTTTCACCGTCCATTGCAGAACCTCTTCCAGAACGGGATCATCGGCTTCAAGAAACCGCTCAACCATACGCCCTTCGCATAGACAACAGCCCTTCAGTGTTCGCTTAGGAATCAAGCATTTGGTCGCGTATACGAACCAACAATGAATCACCATCAGGATACGAAATACTTCGAAATTGATCCGATAGAGACGGAGACAGTGGGGGGCGCTTTGCACGAATCCATGCGGCATGACACACCAACAATGCGAGGTGAGAGTGAGCCAGACTCCTCTGACACCACTCAATCAACAATTCCTCACTCGGAGGCGCATGCTTGGCTCGCAAACACTCCTCAATTGAAAGTAGCAAAGCTTCTGCGGTGGAAGAGGAACCGATGACCTCTCCAAGGACCATCCAAACATTATCGATGGTTTGCAAGTTTGCAAGCAGTAACGCGGCGAGCGCAATATCCTCACGCCCATGCCTCGTCCACAATTCATGAACCAAATCCAGCAGGACCCTTTCCTCACCATGGGTTAGCAACCATGAGCAAATTCTTCGCAGTACATCATCCGGAGTACCAAGGTGAAATGCATATCCACCCGAGTCACCCAAACGATCGGTTTGGGATTTCACAATCAATGCAGGAACACCGATGGGGTACGCATCCCGTACGACACTCATCAACCGATTAGCACGCCGATGAACTTTCGTTGGTTGAGTCGATAACCAATCATCCAACGGATCAGTCTTGCTCACCTTTCTGACCCCCCTCGGGTAAGATTGAACGGAGTCGATTGACCAAACCATCCACCACATCTTTGGCTTGATCGAGTCCTTTTTCGACGACTTGGAAGACATTTTTCTCAACGTGTTCTTCCAGTTCATCGTGAATCGCATTGATTACAGCATCATTTTCATCATCATCGATCTGGAACATCAAGCGCAAATATGCAACAACGAAGTACTCATCTTCACTGATACTTGCATTCAAGTAAGCGGTTTGGAACATACCGGAATAGACTCGCAATTGTTCCGTTTTGTCGAGTACACGCCCACCGTCTAACTTCTCGCCGGCAACAATCGCGTCATAGATGCGCTTAGGATCATTCTCATCCAATCCCAATAGACTTGCAAGTTTGATCACCAATCGCTTCTCTTCCCGCGTAATCTCACCATCTCGCAATACGATAGAGACCACGCCTTGGAAGGCGCTAATGTCGGTGACCACGTCGTCAGGCACGTACGGGGAGGCACCCACCCTCCTCATAGCGGTTCGCCCATCGCCCACAACCAAAATCGAGCGTATTTTCGTCCAATGCCTTCATGAAGGGGGGACCTGTCGGCGCAACTGCAGGTTAGTCCTGTCACGCTCCCAGGGCTCAGGCCCTTTCCCGTGAATATGTGCAATGAAAACCCTCCCGAAAGGGCCGGTTGAGTACTAGGAAAACCTGCGAAAGCAAGGAAGGAAAAACATGAGTGAACAGAAAGCAAAGTACATGATTCACGCGACAATCAAGGCGGATGGAACCATCCAGCGCAAGGACGTTGTCGGCGCCATCTTCGGACAGACCGAAGGACTACTCGGAGAGGAGTTGCAGTTGCGGAAATTGCAACGCACAGGACGCATTGGTCACGTGGATGTAGAATTGAACTCCAACAAAGGCAAGGTATCCGGCGAGATTCTTCTCCCCAGCAGCCTCGATCAAGTGTCGACAGCAGTTGTCGGTGCCGCGTTGGAAACCATCGAACGAATCGGCCCCTGCAAGGCGACCATCAAAGTTGCAAGAATCGAAAACATCCACAGTGTCAAGCGTGACACTGTCAT
>PBPV01000067.1 GCA_002724815.1 Methanobacteriota archaeon
AAAAACAGGCTCGTCTCGATGAACTTGTACACTGTCCACACCGTGACTGAAAATTCCCATTCTTCGTACAGTGGATTCAGGGAGATGGCGGACCATTCGATCCACCATGCCTTCCTTGATAGATGCCCCTGTTTCGCGTGCCAGTTGAACCACATGTGAAATCACTGATTTGATGGAGACTTCACGTCGAGGTTTGAAAAAATCGTGTACAGGTGATGTGGATACACCCCAACGATCTGGAATCGAAATCAGCCTTGGGTTGTGACGAATCAACAGCGCCCCACCGCCAGCACCCTGGGTGTATTCTCCAGCAGATTCCAAATCGTACTTGGCATTGTCACTAAAGACNACGATNCCGATTCGATCTTCTTCNNNNCCNCCTCNGGCGACCCAATCAAGTGTGTTGTGCAGNGCATCGACCGCCCCAATACAAGCAAANGTCATGTCGACAACGTCGCAATTTCGGAAACAATCCTCGCCGAATCTACCACTGTATCGCTGCGTTAGCATGTCAAGAATGTAGGTTGCAGTTGGCTTGGCACCATCGAGAGCGCTTTCGGTCCCCAAATACATCCGACCGATTTGGGTCGGCTTGATTCCATTTCGGTCGATTAGCCGGGTAACGGCGTTGGCACCCATGGTTGCAGTATCTTCGTGTACATCTGGTATAGCCATGGCCGAAAGGCCCAGTCCTTTGTTCAATTTCCCATAATCCGCATCCCGCATTTCTGCGAAATCCTTCATGTCAAGATACAACTTGGGAAAATGGATTGCAATATCATCAATACCCACTTCAGACATATTTGCTCCCCCTGAGCGTGTTGCGCCGCGCCCACTTCACCTATGAATGATGCCCCGCCTGAAAGCATTAGACTTCGTTCGTAGCAGCAAGGTGGTTTCGCCGAGAAAAAATCTACTGGCCCGTGATTTCATTGACTGCATCCAGCAATGTAGGATTGTTTTCGAAGTGGTTTCGCATCGATTCTAGTCCTGCAGAAATGGCATCTGCGACNGCAAATTTTGCGTCAAGAGGATGAATGGACCCCGATTTTACTGCAGCAATGAATCCCTCCAGAGAATCATAGGTACTCGGCTCTCCATATTCGGGCTTAGGTGTCACGGTAATGTGGCCTTGTTCGGGCAGGATGATGTGCTCCAACAATTCGTAAATTGGGCTGTCATCTTGCTCCACATCAAGGTATGCTTTTCGCATTTTTTTGCGCAATTTTTCAGGAGTATCATGCAGTAAAATCGCACCCGAAGGGTCAGACTTACTCATCTTATGATCAAACGAATCCATTCGAGCACCGGCGCTCTTGAGGCCCGAAATAATCGGTGTATGGATGCACGTGGCTTTGGTCCAATTCCAATGGTCAGCCACTTCGCGCATGTACATGTGCGCCTTGCGCTGGTCCATGCCTCCAATGGCCAGATCAATGTCCATCTCAAAGATGTCAGCCGCTTGCATTGCAGGGTAGAAAAATTTCGACAAATCTCCGTCACCACTCGCNTCATCCCGGCCCATGATACTGAAGGTTCTTCTCGCACGCGCGAGACTCATGTTTTTCGAACAACGAAGAACTCGTGCCCAATAATCGCCGCTATCCATGATTTCAGAGGCATATGCAAATCGCAATTGACCTGGACCCTCACCCTCTTCAGGATGTCCGAGCAGAGCCCGGAAGACTTCTTCCATGTACTTCCCAGTNGTCTGAATTTTGTCCATNTCTCCNCCAAACTTGTCATTGACCCAAGCATGCCAGTCAGCCAGGAAAATCAGGACATTGACATCCGCNTCCAACATTCGCCGAAGATTGGTGGCCAATACTTTCCAACCAACATGCGCCTTACCGCTGGGCTCGAATCCGACGTAAGCGCGAATCACGCCACCGTCACCGATTCTCGCTTCCAAGTGTTCGACACCAACGACCTCTTGCGCTGCTCCAGTGATCAGCTCAAGTCTCTCGCTGTCGGTCATGGTCATGGAAATCGCCTATCAAGATTCGAGCAGGTTGGAGAGTTTCTTTGCGGTGCTCTCTGCCTTGGTGTTGTCACCCGCTTCAAGCAGGTTTTCGATTGTGGTGATGTATTCTTCAGCCTGTGCTTTGACCTCATCAGAGAGATTGGTGGCCATGCCCATGAAGTGTCTCGCCTGACTGATACCGGATTTGGCCTTGGAGGCTTTCTTTGCGAATTCTTTGGCCTTGTCGCCACGCTGCTTGGCATTGTAACCTGTGGCTTCATCAAGGAATGCCGACCATCGCTTTCGACTGTCCATGGCAACCGCCATGGCATCCGGGTCGTCAAAGTCGGGACGCTCTTGCTGAACATCGACGACCAATTTGCCCAATGCATTGTACTCACCAGCGATACTGGTCATGATTCCGTGACTACCACTGAAGGCATCCCCCGAACCGTCTACATTCTCAAAATGCTTGCCAGCAACACCTGCAAGTCCTCCTTCCGATGCCAATTTCTTGGCCAATCCACGCTTCACCTCAAAGGTCTCCATGTTTCCTCGGAGAGCCAGCCCGTGGTTAAGGGTCGCGGCTGGCCAGCGTGTAGACAAGGGTGATAATCGGGAGTTCAGTCGACAGGACGATGGCGAACCGGATTCGAGTCTCGTTTGGTTTGGCCATTTTGCTCTTCGCCGTTGGTTTCACACCAACCGTCACTGCAGAAAGTGCAGTTGAATTGGACAACCCCATTTGGCTTGCAGAACGTGATTTAGGGCTCGAAGCCATTGCCGTTGGTGGCGAAACCACACAGAAGGTTTTGGTCGCCGGTGCAGAAGGGTATGCACGCCTCCTAGACGGTTCTGATCCTACTCAGCAAGTGGAATTGGCAACGCCGACCGAGGAAACCATTCGAGCCATTGATTGGCACCCCCGTGGCAAAACTGCACTCATGGTTGGAGACAACGGTTTGATGCTTCGCTACGTTGCAGAAGATCATTCCGTGACGACGGTCACAGGCAGTTCTCAACTTGTGAATCTTGACATGGCTGCCATTGCTTGGAATGCGGCTGGAAGCTACGCCTATGTGGCGGGCGAAAGTGGCTATATCTGGGCCTATTATGAGGGGCAAGATGGACAAGGTGTGTTTGAGATCATTAACGATGAACCCGGCAGTGACATTACCGATATTGCTTGTCAAGAAGAAGCACAATTGTGTGCGGTAACCACGGAAACGGACGGCATTGCATTGATTGATACCAACACCAATCACACCCTGTATTGGATTGGTGGTGAAGATCGACGGTGGTTGGGNGTGAGTTGTGCNGAGCCGGTATTCAATCGCTGNGCGGCCATTGGCGAAGGGCGTGCCATTGGAAGTTTGGGGNTAAATCTCCAGCAGCCTGAACAATCGACTCTGTTCACTCAAATCATCCCGAACCTCGGNGGGGAGTTCACCCACATTCACAAGCGAGCCCCTGGCGAGACCCTCATCTCAATGGCACCGTTCCAAATGACCGCCTGGGACATGAGCAATGCGGAAGCCTATGAGTGGGTCGAATACAGTGATGTTTCCAATGCCAGCAACGCACTTGCGGGTGAGCGTTTGGTTGGAACATGGGGCACCACTGACAATGCAAATNTCGGCTTTGTTGTGACATCTTACGGGGCCGTGGTCGGCTTCCACCCACCGGTCGAAACCAGTGTATGGACGGACAGTCTGATTTCGTATATCCTGGCGGTAGTCGTACTCATCGCGGTTCCCGGCGTCATCTTCGGCTTGATTTTCATGAACAGTGAAAAATTGCAGCGCAAGTACTTCGAGCGTCGAAATGCAAAGCGTGAAGCTGCAGAACAGCAGAGAATTGACAAGGAAAAGGCNGAGAAACGCGCGGCAAGAAAAGCCAAGAAATCATGAGTCGCCCCCTAAGGGGGCGTTGGCAATGTTCAAAGGTCTCACCATAGGGGCACCGCACATGGCATACGAAGCGCTCGATTTCTACGATGTCGACTCCCTTCTAACCGAAGAGGAATTGATGGTTCGNGACATGGTCCGAGACTGGGTCGATGAGAAAGTCATCCCCAATATTGAACAACACTACTTGGATGGAACCTTCCCCAGAGAATGGATTCAGGAAATGGGAGAAATGGGCATTCTTGGGATGGTTGTCCCCGAAGAATATGGCTGTGCNGGGATGTCTTACACCGCTTACGGTGTTGTTTGCCGCGAATTAGAGCGTGGTGACTCCGGATTGCGTTCCTTTGCCAGTGTTCAGGGNTCACTCTCAATGCACCCCATTCACAAGTTTGGTTCGGAAGAACAGAANCACAAGTANCTCCCAAAGATGGCCACTGGTGAATTGATCGGATGCTTCGGATTGACCGAACCCGATTACGGTTCAAACCCCGGTGGCATGATCACCAAGGCAGAAGACATGGGCGACCACTACCTGTTGAATGGTGCCAAGATGTGGATTACCAACGGAACCATTTGTGACCTCGCGATTGTGTGGGCCAAGTTGGATGGTGTGATTCGAGGATTCATTGTCGAGATGGGCGATGAAGGATTCACGGCTCCTGAGCAAAAAGGAAAACACTCACTTCGTGCCTCCGTCACCAGTGAATTGGTCTTCCAAGATTGCAAGATTCCAAAGGACCGAATGTTGCCCAAGGCCAAGGGATTGTCNGGCCCATTCTCNTGTNTNAACCGTGCNNGATACGGGATTGCATGGGGTAGTTTGGGTTCAGCTCAGGCTTGTTTTGATGCTGCCAAGAAATATTCAATGGAACGGATTCAATTCGATCGCCCCATTGCGGCTTTCCAACTGATTCAGATGAAGTTGGCCACCATGTTGNGAGAGATTACCAAGGGCCAATTGTTGGCATACCACCTCGGTCGAAAAATCGACGAGGACAATTGGATTCCTGAATTCGTCAGCTTGGCCAAGATGAACAACGTCGACATTGCGCTCGATATCGCACGTGTGGCTCGAGACATTCACGGCGCAAACGGAGTGACCAGCGAATACCCAATCATGCGACACATGAACAATTTGGAATCGGTCAAGACCTACGAAGGCACCCACGACATTCACAATCTGATTTTGGCTCGGCACATTACCGGCATTCAGTCCTTCACTCGCAACCTGAAGTGAGGGGATTCGCATGCGCGAATCATTCCATGGGATTTGGCCCATTTGGAAGTTCGCTGAAAAACAAGAANCGAGAATCGGATTTGTCATTGCTGTCGGTGCCATACTCGTTCCCTTGCTGACGATATTTTACGTGGCCACAAATCGATTGGCTTCTGCGATGGATTCTTCTGGATGGGATCCAAAACTTGGCTTAGATGATCAAATCCCATTCATTGCNCCATCGATATTCATCTATCTCAGTCTGTTCTGGCTCTTCATCCCCTTGCCCCTGTATTGTATGCCCAATACGGAACGNGCANGNAAGGAGCTGATGGTCTTCGGTCAAGCGATGATTGTGGTGAATTTCATCTCTTACGTGGTNTTNGTNGNCTCACCNGCCGANGTNTACNTNCGTGATGTGGCCATNCAAGAAATGGCCAATCGCCCAGGATTGCTGAATGAAATGTATGAAATCATGTGGATTCTTGACGAACCCTACAATGCTTGGCCGAGTTTACACGTGAGNATTGCGACGGTGATGACNCTNTTCGCANTTCGNTGCTGGAAGGGAAAGCCANGTTTGCAGTGGGGNATTGGATTGATGTGTGTACTGATGTGCCTGTCCATCACGACCACAAAGCAGCACTTTGCATGGGACCTCATCACNGGTTGGGCTCTCGTCGCAGCCATCTGGTTCGCGCAAATTCGACCCGGTTTGCAACATATCGAAACTAGTCTTCAAGGATGATGTTCTCATTGTGTAATGCATGATGCCATAAGTCTGCTAAACGCACTAAATTGTATGCAGAGCGTTCAACTCTGTTGACCACGTTGACCACTTCCAATCTAGCACTCTTACCCCCCAAAACTGCACTCTTGAGGGTCGAAAGAGATTCAATTGCTTGACCATGTGCATTCTGAACTGAGACCCAAGAATCCACAATTTTCGCTTGGGGGACATCTTCAATCTCAGTCAGACACTTGCATAATATATCGATCATTTCAGACAAATCACTCCACATGGACAAAACTGGAGNGACCAATTCATCCGGTAATGCTGGAATATCTTTACCCAAAGTGTCCAATGACCTGTCCGAGCGAGCAATGTCCCTAGCATGGCGAACGACTCTCTCTACAGTATCCACCGTTCTGAGATAGGTTGCGACGATTCTCAAATCCTCCATTAATGGTTGATTGATCGCTAGGATCAACAACAGATTGTTTGATAAATCCCAATTTCTAACTCGTGCATGCTTCCGAACCGATTTAACTTCGTCATACACTTCTGAGTCCATTTTCGTAAAGGCCTCAATGGCTTCGGAATAGGCATCCTTTGCCTCACCAAAATATTCTTTCAAATCCAAGCGGATTTGTNTCATTCGTTCATCTAATCCTGTTCTGATTGGCATTTAAGTCACCTCATCCAAATCTTCCTGTGATGTATCTTTCAGTCAGTTTTTCCTTCGGGTTACTGAAAATCTGATCCGTTTTCCCAAATTCAACAAGTCTTCCGAGATACATGAACCCTGTGTAATCTGATATCCGAGCCGCCTGAGACATTGAGTGTGTTACAATCACAACCGTGAAATCTTTTTTGAGCTCCAAAATCAACTCTTCAATCGCTGCAGTCGCTATCGGATCCAAAGCACTGCAAGGCTCATCCATTAGAATAATATCAGGTTCTATCGCGATTGAACGAGCGATACAGAGTCGCTGTTGTTGACCACCTGAAAGACTCGTTCCAAGTTCATGCAATCGATCGCTGACCTCATCCCACAGTGCGCTACGCTTGATTGATTTCTCTACTACTTGGTCTAGTTCCGCACGACTCGGTTTGTAGTGTAGACGAACACCATAAGCGACATTGTCATAGATTGACTTGGGGAATGGATTTGGCCGCTGAAAAACCATTCCAATTCGTTTTCTAATCTCAACCATATCTGCATCATCATCAGTAACCTCAGTCCCTTCGAAATCAATCTTCCCTTGATAATGACAAATGGGAATTAAATCATTCATTCGATTCATGACTCGCAATAGCGTGGATTTTCCACAACCAGATGGTCCGATTAAGGCCGTGACACTATTCCGTGCGATTGGTAAGGTCACATCATACAACGCTTGCTTATCTCCATACCACAAATCCATNTCAGTGACCATCAAATGTGCTTCGCCTTCAATTTCCAGTTCTCTGGTCGATTGCAAGTCCTTTTCTTCAACACCCTTGTCATCAGTGGAGCTAACAACCACTTGANCCGGTGCAGATTTCAGATCGTTTTCTTCATCATCACTATNTTCTGTCATGCTTTCAACCTCTTACGGAAATGTTGTCTCAAAATGATNGCAACGCTATTCATTGCAACGAGTAAACCGATTAGAGCCACGCTTGCAGCGGCGGCCATGGATTTCCAAGCTTCACCTTCCAAACCTGTCCATTGGTAAATGGCAACGGGTATGACGGTGAAATCAGTAAATGGATTTCCACTATCAAGAGCAGCAAGTGGGTCAGGGTCAAACCAAATTCCTGCAGCCGCTCCAACGACAATCAATGGAGCCGCCTCGCCCATAATTCGACTCATTGCGAGGATGCTACCTGTCATGATTCCAGGCATTGCCGAAGGCATGATGTGATCCCGGACGACTTGCCAACGTGTACATCCAACACCGAAGGCGGATTCACGCAATGAACTTGGAACGGAACGAAGGGCTTCTTGGCTGGCCAAGACAACAATCGGCATCGCCATGACACCCATTGTTAATCCTGCAGCGAGTATCGAGGGACCAAGTCCCCAACCGAGACCACCTTGCTGAACGAACACAGCNAGGCCAAACATTCCAAACACAATCGATGGGACTCCGGCTAGATTGGTCACTAGAGCCTGAATCAACTTTGTAATTCGGTTGGGTTCTGCATATTCCTCTAGGTATATTGCTGCACCAACTGAAATTGGAATCGCGACAATCATTGCAATGGTCATCGTCCAAATGGTGCCATAGAATGCGGCCCTCAATCCTGATGCGTAAGGATATATTCCATCCTGGAATCTTTCAGTAAGGAATGGAATCGAAATTTCGAGTGGGATAAAAAGGAAAGCGAATACGATAAGCATGCGATTGGAAAGTAGCAAATCCTCCCGATTGGAAATTGAATGTAGGAGACGATCGGTTTGATGAATTTCTCGTCCCGCTTCACGCAGGCGAGTCACACCGGCTCCGATTCGACAAACTGTGACCCCGCAAGCCCACCAGCACAAACCTCCAAGGAAAGCAGATAGAGTCCCGAAAGACATGGTTCCCAAAGCAAATACTGCAGCGATGATTTTCACATATCTAGCCTGCTTTGCAGCCCTCTCCAAGTAAGGGAGCACACTGACAATCGGTCGAGTCAACATCACAGTGAGAAATAACAGAGATATCCAAGCAAGCAATTCTTGCGCTTCAAACACCGGGCCCTCACCCCACAACACAATCACTTCAGCAGGAATGACAAAGTCGCCCACTTCAGGAAGTCCGGTGGGATCTGCGGCAGGAACGGGCCCAGAGATTTGTTCGATCTTTACGGGGACAGTCATTGAAGAAATAATGGCTAAATCTTCCTTTTTACTGACCTCAACCGTGTTCTCACTCAATCCAGATTCCGTAATGTGTACATCCGCACTGATGTATTGTTCTTCAATGACCCGTACATTCAATGTTTCAACATGAGAGCCATTTGAATCATCCCATGATATTTCAATCAAAATTTGTGATGTCAGATATGATGAATCACCATCCCAATTTGCCGCCTTCCATTCGACCAAGAATTCGTTCTCTGGAATAAATTCGGTCGCGCCAGCAATATCACCATTGGCGCCACTAACCACTGTGGGTGCAGCAATTTGCCAAACCAATACCAATAGGAATAGCAGACCCACCACAGCACTGCCTGTAAGGGCAATCGAACCTGATTTCTCACCAACATCACGCAAACGGCGATTTCGGTGTTTGAGAGAATCGATGGCAACCATTAGTAAGCCTCCCTGTATGCTTCGAGGATTCGATTCCCAAGTAGGTTGAGGGCGAGTGTGATCATGAACAAATACAGACCAACGGCGAATATGGTGAGATAACCAATTTCGCCAAACGGTAGGTCCCCGCCCACACGTTGAGCGATATACGCCGTCATTGTTTGAGCCGGGAGGAACATGTTCCCAGTAAATGCCGCAACGGTACCTACAGCAAGTGTAACAGCCATTGTTTCACCAACCGCCCGAGATAGAGCGAGGACGATACTGGCCAATATCCCAGAAAGTGATGCCGGAATCATCACTCGTGCTGTAGTTTCAATTCGTGTAGCACCCAACGCCAGAGAGCCTTCCCTCAATTCATTTGGAACTGCTCGTAAGGCATCTTCGGACAAACTTGCAATCAGTGGCAGAATCATGACCCCGACGACAATCGCACCATTGAGTGGATTCAATGGATTTGGAGGGTCATCAATCCATCCATTTTCGAATAGCCAACTTCCAAGCTCGACGACCAGTGGACCGATGTAGAGGAATGCGAAGAATCCGTACACAACAGAGGGGATTCCTGCTAGAATCTCAAGTGTGGGTTTGACGATTGCAGAAATTCTTGGATGAGCATATTCCGACAAATAAATCGCCGTACCCACGCCTAGAGGAATCGCGATAATCAGGGCCCCAAAAGCGACTTGAAGGGTTGTCAAAAGTAGACTATTCACTCCAAATGACATGTTTTCACAAAGACTTCTCCGATCCGGACAGGCACCACTCGGTGTCCATTCAGTCTGCAAGAAGAATTCACCTAGCGCACCAGAGAAACCATGTGTAATTGATGCCATTAGAGCAGCAAATCCAAACACAAGAGTCACCGTAGAAATCCACGCACCCGATACCTCACCATCTCCACCTCGAATGGTAGCTTCCTGGAGATTTGCAATTCTTCTCCATATTAGCACAGTGCACAAAGCACATAGGAAAATCCAGAGACTTTCTCCAAAAAATAGGGTTAAGAGGACTACGAGCCATATTCCAACCTTCACCAAAAGGTTTGGATGAAATAAATCAGAAGGTAAATTTTTGAGAACTGTTTTTTTGTTTCTCAAGTAGCGTTCCAGTCCAAAGGCGNTTAAGATTACAATCGCTGCAAAACCATCATTTGAGAAAATCCCACTAAAGTTCCAATCGATATTGAGCCAACCTCTTGAATCTGCCAATTCAGAGAAAAAGTTCCAGGCTTCAAACACTAGAGTTTGGATGATTCCAAAAGTAATCAAAATCACACTGGTACTCATTACAAACAGAATGTTTGCAGACCAATCAAATTTTGAGCGAGCTTTTGACATGATTCTCGCCTATCCTGTGGGCTTGTTTTTCAGTTCTAAATCCTGATGCATCAGCATGTTGATGAGGACTTCCGCGATATTGACACCATAAGCACAAATCCGCCGAATAGATTCTGAAACTCTAAATTCAGCAATCAGCCGTTCAGCAGAGCCTCTGCCAGTCCACAATTCGGATTCAGTGGATTCTAAATCATTTGACAAATTTGCCAATTTTTGTTTTGCATCAATGATGAGATTGATGTCCCTAGTGTACATATTGTGGACGATNTTCTTTAGTTCATCAGCCCATAGAGGAATGGCCGTCCAAGGCATAGAATCAGGNCGGAGTTTCATGTTTANTGCATGTTCATTCACCAACATGGCCAACCTACAAGCGTGATCACCCATTCTTTCGAAGGCTCGGGCAATGTTGGCATGTTCCATTGCATTGAATCGATCAATACCCAAGCGCTTTTCAACCGAAGGAAGTTGTAGGGCAGTGGCAACCTGACGTTCAAGAAGAAGGCGCCTAGCGTCAATTTGACGCTCACGCTCAATGATATCTGAGAGGATTTCTGGGTCCTCGCCATTGATGACTTGTAGCGAGTCTTCGACCAAACTCGTGATCAGCAAGTACATTCGATTGATACTGACTTGGAGACGTAACTCTGAGGGATTCAACAGAGATACAATGTCGATTTGATGGGNCTCATCTCCTTCAATTTCCATCCCACGTGTATCGCGGAGAAACCCTCGAACCATCATTCTCGTTTTCCTTGGNATCTCCTTTTTGGATTCAAGNCGAATAACATCTGCACCTGCAATGTATGCTCCAATCATAAGGTCGAGTAAACCCTCATTGATGTCATCGGTGTTAATCACAGAAATCCTGCGAATCTCACGGTTTCGAATAGAGGAAATTCTCAAATCTCCTGTGGCCAATTCCTCAACACTGACGGTGTCNCTTTTGTGCAGGTCGTTTTCGATAATCCAGTCTTTGGGCAAACTGACGACGTAGGTCGAGCCGCCAGTCAACTGAATTTTCCGATATTCAGTATCCTGNTCGGGCATGTGTACACCACTCGCGCCTACGTGCAATCCNGCCCATACATANGAGAGATATATATTATATTGTTTAATATATATTAANCCATATCACCAATGAGAANNTATTGGCNAGAGAGATACCTAAGTTGGTATTCCCGCAGCCAAGGGAGAAGGATCCTGATGAATATGAATTTGAAGAAAAATAGCGTGACGATAATGATGGTNCTGACCATGCTNATGGCGAGTCTAGCCGGGTGCTTAGGCGGAGATAACACTNACAACACCGAACAGAAAGTAATCAATATTGCTGGAAGCAGTACGGTTTTCCCTGTGGCAAGTGCCTGGGGTCAAGCGTACAGTATGGNCAATNCTGACACAACGGTTACTGTCGCTGGTGGCGGTAGTGGCGCAGGTGCAAGCAAGGTTTGCAGCACCGATACCGACAGTGTAAACATCGGTGACATGAGTCGAGAATGGAAGGATTCCGAAGCGACTATGGACAGTGATGGTTACACTTACAACTGTCTAGACAGCGATGTCACAGTGACACAGATGATCGTCGCAATCGATGGCCTGAGCGTCGTTATCAAGAAGAACGGAGCTGCTGACCANTGCATCTCGAGCATGGGTGGACTCAGTATGTCGCAACTACGCTGGATTTACTCAGACTGGAGCGAGGATGATCTCGCAAACCATGCTGAAGGTGGCCTGGACATGAACAGCACAACACCAAACAACGATGGTGANGGTGTNCGTGAATGGAGCGATTTCGCTNACAATTCTGCTTGTGAAGAGCAGGAAATCAAGCTCTGGGGTGCCGACTCAGACTCAGGGACCTACGAATACTTCGGAGAGCAGGTATTTTGCAAGAACTGCTTCGCAAAGGCCGACCCTGTAGCAGAAGGTTTTGACANTGCCCGTGGATACCAAAACAGTGCAGATGACAATCAAATTGTCGCTGGTGTCACCGGTGACGAATATGCCATTGCCTACTTTGGATACGCGTACTACGAGGAGAACAAAAACGTCNTATCTGTCGTATCAATCGCAAACAACGATACCCACGGNATTGCCGATGCTGGAGGTGCAGTGNCACCCGAGTCTTCNACCGTTGCAGATGGTTCGTATGCACCCCTNTCACGTTACATCTACATGAACGTGAACAACAACGATTGGGGACTGGTACAAGGATTCATGGAATTCGGGTTTTCATCCGNAGGACAAGATTTGGTTGCAGATGTAGGCTTCGTCAGCCTAACTCCGGAACTGCGTCAAGAAATGCTTGACAGAATCCCTGCCTGAATGATAACACCACGCGCCCGTCGTGCCNCCAATAGGTGGCGCGGCGGGTGCTTTTTTTTGTTTCAAAGAATGGCATTGGTCAGTTCCGCATTGGTCAGGTAAATTGTCAGCATGATGCCTGCGAACATCATCATCCACGACCCGACCAACTTGATCATGCCACTGGCCTTCATCAAAATCTGACGGAACATGTCACGACCGGTTCCAACCATGCCGGTAACGATGGTCATCAGTAGAAGNACNCTCANCATGATNCCGGCAAGTCCNGTNTACATCGAACTGCCACCAATGGCNGCAAGATAGCCCACAAAGGGAATCACGGCTGCAGCTGTACAATCAATCGAACCGGCTGCATAGCCAATGCCCCACAAGTACATGTTACGCCGTGGAGTGAATTTGTCATCCATTTCTGTGGTCGAGAATCGCTGAACGATGAGTTTGTCNACCCAACCCAACAGATGGGCTGTNCCNCCCATCAGCATGAATGAACCGAGGATGATGAGCAAGATGGCNATNCCGAGGGCGAAGTTGTGAAGATACAAGGAAATCGGNACAANCTCTGCCAAACCNATNACNAGAAGCCCAAGAACGAGGAAGAAGGTCAACATCCCCATNCCNGACAAGAANCCGACCGAAAAGTGCCCTGGCATTCGTCCTTCGAGTTTGCCACTTTCGCGCAATTCTTCTTCACGTGCGCCCAANGAAATGTAGTAGCCAATNTAGGAGGGNAGNATGGGGAAGGCACAGGGCGAGAAATACACCAACACACCCAACATCATNCCGAGTGCGAAAATGGCCCAGGCTGAAGTATCGACTTTCGCCAGACCAATCCGAATCGATTCAGCCTCACCCTTGACGGACAATTCTACAGCTTCATCAAACGACTTCCATTGATCACTNGGCGTACCCGTNTTGGTCTTGTGAACCATGTATCCTTCGTGGTCAATGACCACGGCAAGTGGAATGGCTTGGGCNGAATAATGGGCAACGATGCTGCGTGTNGTCGTATCATTGGCATCGAGGATGACATCGTCCCCATCGGCAACGGCGACNACCCAGGGCATCATTCGATCTCCACTGCCAAAGGTTTCGTTGATNTCGTCGAANTCTTCGCTATCCCACCAAACTCCAATCGAGACAATGACCACTGGATAGGGTCCTTCAATCGCCTCATAATCTGCCTGTGATGCTTCCAAGTGCTCCTGCACATAGTGACAGTTCGAACAGGCGACCGCCATGAAGTCGAGAATCACGGTATGTCCACGAAGATCAGAAAGTTGGAACATACCTGTTTCATTGGTCAAATTCGCTTCGTATGTTGTACGATTCAAGGTGGGTGTGACAAAGTCTGGAACNGGGTCAATCTCATCGCTGGTTCCGAAACTNGAAGATGTCGATTCGAAAATCGAAAGACCTGCAGTCGCAATCACGGAAAACAGAATCACTGAGATTGCGAACGCATACCACGTATTTTTCTCGGTGAAGACCCCAAGGTCACAACCCGTCTTCTGCTGGATTCGATAACGAAGGGAAGGTTTCCATTCTTCAACAACGGTGGCTTGTTGCGTTTCCTCGATTTTGGTTTCTTCCAAGTCGGGATTTTCAGGGTCACCCACAGCGGTGAACATGCCTTCTTCGACTTCCTCGCTCAACGGCTCACCAAATCAAGGGATGCGAACTCCGTTATTCAATGCCATGCATTGGTGCCCACGGGTCCTCAAAGGGATTCAAGCACCGAGGAGGTTCCAAATCTAAACGTCGCAGGATGCACAAATCCATCCCCCAATGCGGTCCGCACAATGTCGAGATAGCCTTGCGCTTGCCCCGGTTCACGAATNCCGCCCGAGAGTTTGAGNCCGCGAACCTTGCCANTGTTTTCATGACTCCACGCCGCCAACAATTCTGCCAAAACTTGTGCGACTAGAGGTGTGCAACCTCCGCGTCTTCCCGTGCAAGTTTTGATGAAATCTGCTCCAAATTCCAAGGCCAATTTGGCAGCCAATTCGACATAGGACAAATCCAGTTCTGGCGTCTCCAAAATCACCTTCAGAATTTTGTCGCCACAGGCTTGTCTCATCTGGGCCAAATCCGTGGCCACTTTGTTGCGATCTCCATCCATCAGCGCATCGAAATCCAAGACGATGTCAATTTCATCCGCCCCGTCCGCAATGGCCTTTTTGACCTCGGAAATTCGCTCGTGTAAAGGGCCGTCNCCGTTGGGAAAACCCCCGGCTGCACAAGCGANGACTCCCGCATAGTTTGAACGCGTCATTTTCACGTGTTCCGGCAAGACACAAATGGCTGCGAAATNGTGCTGATTTGCTTCTTCGAGAAAGGCCTCAATGTCCCCCTCGGGATCGAGCATTGTGTAGTCACACAATCCAAGCAAGGCATCTGACACGAAATCGCCTCATCCACATGCGCGATAGTCTTTGCACAATGCACCACCGGTTCACTCAAATTTGAGAGATGCATTCGCGNACCGGTGAACGGATGTCTGAACGAGCTGAAGTCGAGCGCGCGGTAGCAGAATGTCTCGGCTGGGACATATTGCCTTCAAGCGAACGTCAGGATGGAATGACCTGCAAGGGTCCCGATGGTTCGATGATTGCCATGCGATTCGACTGGCCTTCCGTGGAAACGGGCAATCATTACCTCGAAGTTGAAAGCCGGGAAAATCGAGAGAGTTCATGGAAACCTTCAGGATTTGGTTTGGCTCAAAAGAAAGCCCAGTACTGGGCTGTGGTCAATGGGGAAGACGTCTTCATGGCCGATGTCAACAAGTTGGCAAAACTCATCAAAAAACAGCGTCGTGAATTGCAAGATCACGTCTCTCGACGGAACCTGGAAAGTCGNGATAAGCGAATGTATGCCAGAGGGTATCTATTGCCGTTGGCAGACTTGGAGTCTTGCTGTTCGGTCATCTGCCCCAGTCCCGTTAACGCCCCTGAGGATTGAAACCCACAGGCACACCCTCAAAGACCGAACGCACTGGCATCGAGTTGTGCCCGAACGAATTCACAATTTTGGTGCAGGCCCCGCCGTCTTGCCGCTGTCTGTGGTGAATGCGGTGGGGGAGGCCTTGCCCAACCTCATGGATTCAGGGTTTGGCTTGTGTGAAATCAGTCACCGAAGCTCCACTTTCCAAAGCGTCGTCGATAGCGCCATGGAGAGGGTGCGCCGGGTCCTTTCGGTCCCCGATGATTACACCGTTTTGTTTCTGCAGGGTGGCGCCTCACTGCAGTTCTACATGACAGCTCTCAATATATTGAATGAAGGGGAAAAGGCAGATTTCTTGGTGACCGGAGGATGGTCGCAGAAGGCGCTCAAGGAAGCGGGTCGTATCGGGGATGCTGAAGCCATCTGGAATGATGCGGATAACAGTTTCAAATCGGTCCCAAGCGATGGAGAATATTCGGTTCGAGAAGACGCAGTTTATCTCCACTATACGTCAAACAATACGCTCTATGGAACACAATACCATCATCTTCCAGACAGTTCAGGCAAACCACGCATTTTGGATGCCAGCTCAGACATTGCGGGTGTCCCTCTTGATGTCAGCGCTCACGAGGTCATCTATGCCGGAGCACAGAAGAATCTGGGGCCGAGTGGAGTGACCTTGGTGATTCTATCTCCTTGGGCCATGGAACGCTGTGGAGAAAATCTGCCCACGATGCTGGATTACAACGTGCATGCTTCCAAGGGATCATTGTTCAACACCCCCAATACATTCGGTATTTTTGTTCTTGATCAGGTGTTCAAGTGGTTGGAAGAAAACGGCGGATTGGAAGGTTCGATTGCACGCAACCGTGCCAAAGCCAACCTGCTCTATCAGGAACTGGATCGAACTGATTTTTGGGCGCCCCATGCACAGAAGGGTTCACGCTCGGTGATGAATGTCACATGGAGATTGAGCAATCAAGAACTGGAGCCCACATTCCTCCAAGAAGCGGAAGCTGCGGGCCTGGGTGGACTCAAGGGACACAGAAGTGTCGGTGGAATTCGAGCGAGTTTGTACAATGGGTGCCCAATGGAAAGTGTGGTGGCCTTGGTCGACTTTATGCGAGAATTCTCTGCACGTCACAATTGAATTGCGAACTGTTGTTCAAACGGAGCCGTCAAGAACGAGCACTGAAGCGGACAGAACATGGTGACCATCGGCATTGCAATGCTGCAAGGGGCTCGCCATGCCCATATCGATGCCATTCAACGAGCAGCGAGTGAGATGTCATTGGATGTGGAAATCGTTGAATTGCGTACCATCGAAGATTTAGAAAAACAACCGATTGATGGTTTGATGTTGCCCGGTGGAGAGAGTACAGTCATGCGTTTGCGTGGCAATGACGAGGCGAGTCGACTCTTGCCTGCTTTGTTTGCATGGATGCGTGAAGATGAGTCGCGACCCGTTCTAGCCACATGCGCGGGTGCAATACTTCTGGCTGACCCTCAGGACGGAGGGGACCCTTTGGTAGATGCAGAGATTGATCGAAACGCCTACGGTGGCCAAGTGGATTCGTTTGAATCAGCTCTAGATTGTGGATTCCCTGGNATTTTCATTCGAGCACCACGCTTTGGTGAGGTNCNCGATGATGTCTTGTGCACGTTATCAGGGGAAGTGGTCGGCGTGCAGCGAGGAAATCGATTGGCTCTCACCTTCCACCCCGAATTGAGCGAGGATTCTCGTTANCATCGNATGCTANTGGAGGCATGCGCTTGATCGAATTGCCTTCAATTGACGAAGCCGAGGGCTGTATTCAATGCCAAATGGGNAGCAAACTCGTGCTATTCGTGACGGGGCACTGTCACTGGATGTGCGACTATTGCCCACTTTCAGAAAATCGACGTGAAATTGATTTCATGTATGCCAATGAAAGACGAGTCGACATTGGAGATTGGGGCGCCATCATTGAGGAAGGGCGAGCCATGAATGCTACTGGAACCGGGATCACGGGTGGAGACCCCATGATGGCCGCGGAACGGAGCATGGAAGCTTGTCGAGAATTGAAGCGTGCATTCGGACCCAATCANCACATCCACTTGTACACCAGTATTCCATTCAAACCTGAAGTGGCCGAACAATTGGCAGATGCAGGANTGGACGAAATTCGATTTCATTTNTTGAATCTCGATTACGANCGNTATGTTGAGACTATGCAGGCCTGCAGAGATGCTGGAATNTATGTCGGCATNGAATTGCCCTGNGAACCCGATCAAGAGGAGCGNTTGCACGAATTGATTGAGGAGATGCGAAATGGACCGGCATTGTTTCTCAACCTCAATGAATTGGAAATNACGGTCGGCAANTATGACAACATGGAAGTTCGAGGATTCAACCTGTCNAGCGAAATTACNGCCGGGGCAGANGGTTCNGGANAGTTGGCCAGAGCCTTGCATGCNAAGGTCACGCCCGATTACGGATTCATGGTCAAGTATTGCACNGCCTCCTACAANGATTCAGGTCAGCTTCGNCGNCGCTTTTTACGACGTGGCGAACACACCATTTCACCNCATGAACAGATGACTGAGGATGGCACCATGGTCTTNGGTGCCATTTGGTGCTCCGATGANGANGCAANNGNTTGGAGTGCTGAAATTCAATCGCAAACTGGAATNCCTGANCAATTCATTTTCCACGATGAAACCCTGGGTCGGCTGGAAATCCCACTGACCTTGGCAGAGGAAATTGCCGATGTCGNCGATGCCCCTGTCGCCATGNTCGAAATTCNCCCCACACACGAGCGATTGGAAGTTGGCGTCGTTTGGTTGAACGACTTGCGCCCATAGTTCGTACACGTCGGATTCAAGAATGGGCGCCACTCCCCGACAATTGATGTCAGAGGATGAAACCGTCGAAGATGCGACTGATGAAGTCGTTGAGGATGAGACGATTGAGCCCACCCTAGAGGAGAAACTCGCCGAAGCCATCGCCCGTGCAGAAAAGGCCGAAGCCGAAATCACCTACAAAGACGCAGACATCATCAACATCCGTAAGCGAAATGCNTCGGACCGTGCAGAATTGATGAAATTCGCTGGATTCAATCTTTCTGGACGAATTTTGCCCGTACTGGACAGTTTGGAACGAGCCCTCGACAATGCAGAGGAGGGNCCACTGACCGATGGAATTCGGTTGACAAGAGACAATCTTCTCGATGCCCTTCAGGCCGAAGGTGTCACTCCAATTGAGGTGGGTTCTGATTTCGACCCAAACGTCATGGAAGCCCTAACCACTCTNCCTGCCTCAGAAGAACACCCCGATGGAACCGTGATTCAAACCCTTGAGTCGGGTTGGATGTACAAAGATCGGGTGCTACGCCCAGCCCGGGTCGTTGTATCCAAGGAGTGAGTTCATGGAGGATAGAAGGTGGATATTGATTCCACCTGCGATTTGGATTGCATGCTTGATGACCATCCACATTTTGGGAGTATTGACCGCACCCGATACCTCTGAAATCCCCGATGATTGTCCTGAAAACAGCAACAATTGTGAGCGGTTGATGATGGCAGTAAACGCCTCACCTGAAGCCCTTCATCAAGCTACTATGGAATGGATTTCAGTTCAATCTAGAGCAACGATTGAATTTGAAGACAATACCAGTTCACACACCGTATTCCATTCTAGATGGTTCATGTTCCCGGATGATTTCTTTGTTCAAACCGGATGCACTGAAAACGGCACATGGATCCAAATCCATTCGGAGTCGAGAGTGGGATGGGGCGACATGGGAGTGAATCGAGAACGCATCGATGGGCTGATTGAACATTTGTCAAAGACACCGTTTGAAACGAGCCCATGTTAGCCGACGGGTTCCCCACCCGTCCCCATGTGGAACAACCTTCGTTGCCAACCATTCTCGACAATCAGTTGGGCGACCACAAGAGGGACATTGACACTCAAGGCCGCAATCACGGCCTCTTCTTCCATGACCGTAGACAGCATTTGGATTGTAGCCCGGATTCGCCAACCTTGCCAATCCTCACGGTTTGATAAAGGATGCTCAATAACATTCCAATCAGCCGCTCTATAGAGTTCTGCTGTTCCCGAATCAGTTGTGAATAAGGTGCCCGCTGGGCCGTGGAATTTCTCTGCATGGCGCACATAATTTGGAGGATCCCCCAAGTCTGGAACGTGGACGATTTCGGCCTCTCTTCCAGCCAGCCAAGCCCGAATCATTTGCTCGCGTTCAATCGCGCTCCAAGGATTGTCCAAGGATTGTTCNGCCTCAGAAGATCCAATGCAAATNCGCAATCCCTGACCCAGCTCAAGGGCNGCTTCAATCATTGAANCGTGCCCNTTGTGGAAGGGNTGNAAACGACCCAAAACAATGAGAGAAGGTTTCACTCCGACACCTCCGGNAGNCCACTTTCAAGCAACTTCTGCAAATTCCATTGCCCTTGGCCCCANGCCGAGGCTTCAGTCCAATCACGACCGACCATCAAGAACAATTCCGGCAATAATGCGGTTTGCAACGTTCTGTGCAGGACATCTGCTGTGGTTTGGTGAGATTCCATNGTTGGTAAAATNCGGGCATCCTTGTTGGGGTCCAACGTTTCGCCCATGTCTTCTCTNTGTGCCATCCATGACATCACGACAGACTCCGCATACTCGTCAGGTTGAGTGGATGAAACCGCTGCTTTTGCATCAACCCAGGTGGAGTCCGAATACAGGTCCTCAATGTCAGAGATGGTCCGGCCCAACAACACATCAAGATACAACATTGCACGCCCTTCCCAGCATCGGAAAGAGCCGGGACTGGCCAAATCGGACAATAATCGAAGACCGCTTGCCGCTTCTTCAAGTGGGATTTGTGAAAGATCTTGAAGAAATCCTGCNGGAGTCCAATCTACNGGNTGTTCATCATACCAATCCAAGAATTCCGCTTCNGCATCGATGTCAAAAGCACGGTCTAGAGACGGAATTTCANCCGGNCTTTTGTCCCGNAGTTCNCCCTTTGACAATGCCAATGCCAATTGGTCACCCGGGAGCGAACACAAGCCTCGAAACACGGCGATGTCGACCAAACGGGCGACCAAGTCTACCGAGGCCATACCAGTGCCTTGTACAACCCATCCATCAATGCTCCCAATGTCGATTTAGCACATCGGATTGAAGAACTTGAGCCCGACCCGTAGGGTCGGGAGAGCCGGCGGGGAGGNGATACTGTGGCGACAATCAAGGAACAAATCGCAGAGATCCAAGCCGAGATTGACAAGACGCAGAAAAANAAGGCCACCATGCATCACATTGGCAAACTGAAGGCCAAAATTGCAGCGTTAAAGCGCAAGATTGAGGCGCAAGAAGCCCATTCGAAAAGCAGCGGACCGGCCTCAGGTTTTGAGGTGAAGAAATCTGGAGATGCCACCGTCGCACTGGTTGGATTCCCCTCTGTGGGNAAATCGACACTGATTGCACAATTGACGGGCCAAGAATCCGAAACCGGTGCCTATGCTTTCACCACGCTGACCTGTATTCCTGGGCTGATGGAACACAGAGGTGCCAAAATCCAGATTTTAGATTTGCCAGGATTGATTCCCGGTGCAGCTGAAGGCAAGGGTCGTGGCAAGGAAATTCTCGGTGTGATTCGTTCTTGTGACATGGTACTCTATGTTGTCGACCCGTTCCAAGAATCACACTTCAACGTCTTGAATCGTGAATTGGAAATCAGTGGAATGCGGCTCAATGAGGAAAAACCTCCTGTATTTGTCAAACGGACTGACAGGGGAGGAATTGTCGTTCGAGCGACATGCGAACANACACACCTTACAGAACAAGAGATTCAAGACATTGTTCGATCNTTCGGCATGGTCAGTGCACACGTTACAATGCGAATTGACGCAACGGCTGATCACATCGTTGACACCATGGCGGAAAATCGAGTTTATTCGAAGGCGGTCGTCGTCGTCAACAAGATGGATATTGCAAGTCAGGAAGACCTTGCTCGCACTACTGATATGCTTCCAAACGGTTGGCCGGTCATGCCCATTTCNGCATTTACCGGGATGGGAATTGAGGAAATGAAAGACTTCCTTTACGATAATTTAGGGTTCATGTCGATCTATCTCAAGCCTCAAGGTCAGGAAGCTGATTTGGTCGAGCCATTGATTGTCAAAGATACCTCCACTGTCGAAGATGTTTGCAACAACTTGCACCGCGATTTCGTGCGGAAATTCCGCTTTGCTAGAGTGAAAGGACCCTCTGCAAAATTTGATTGGCAGCGCGTAGGATTATCGCATCACCTCAAGGATGGAGATTTGCTTTCAATCATCATCAAACGCTGATTTAGGGGTTCATCTCCGAAGGAGATGTTGATAGGGACGAGCACCATCGCAGGTTCCCCGGTGACAACATGGAGCGGTACCATCCCAGAGCCGGACTCTGGTGTCTGATTGTGGCATTTCCCACATGGGCCGTATTNGTNATCAACGGAATGTTGGGCTTTTTNCCCGCAGTCATTTTTGCGGACGGGGGCGTTGGCCAGAAGTTTCATTTCTGGCTTTTTTTGAAAGACCGATTTTTCGGTGGTTCACCCGANCCGGTATGGTCTGAGGCAGGCATTATGACGACCCAAGAGTGGTTGTTCTTTGNATTGGCACTCCCTGCNACCTTGGGCGCAATCTACTGTTTNCGACGNCGTCCNGAATTTGGAGCGATTCAGAAAAATGATGATGTTGAAGANCGAGAAGCCCTTGAGTTTGGTAGCGGNGGTTCACTCCTATCCATGGGTGGCGATGCNCACACCCAAGCCATTGTAGAATCGGTCATTGGTGAAACTCAGACTGTTGACGAGAATGCCGTCACGGCTGCACTTGGAGAGATGGGTGCGATTGCGGCCGCAAACGCCGCTGAAGAAATCCCCGACGACTTGGATCTTGACGGAGAAGAACCCATCATGGACAGTCGATTTACGACCACGATTCCTGATGAAGAATCGACAGAAATGGTCGAAGCATACATTGAGGATGCACCAGAATCTGAAGTATTGCCAGAAGAGGAAGACGACGGCGGTTTGGAGGATGATGACATCGGCTGGGGAGTATGGGACCCTGAGCCAGAATCTGTGTCCGAACCCATCGTGGAAACTCCTGAGAGTGCAGAAGAACATGATTTGCCGGAGATTCCTGAACTCTTCCGAGAACCCATTGTATCGAATGATGCACTCATTGAAGAAGACCCCTTGGCCACTCCATCGATACCTGAAATTCCAGAAATTGTGACCTTAGATGAAGATAAACCAAATGTTTCCGAACGACTTACTTCAATGGCAACCCAGGCAGCTGACGTGACATTGAGTGCCACCAAGGAGGTTGTCAGTGCAACGATGACCGGCGCAAAAGAGGTGGCTTCGATGGCTGTTGGAATCAAGGAAAAAGTGGTACAGAAAGTTCGCAAACAATCCACCACCGCAGTGATGCCTGTCCGTCCTCCCGAACTCCCCAGTATGGCAGAATGGGACCCTGAAAAAGGAGCATGGACACTCATGGGACGCACCGTCCAGATCGCAACTGTACCCGAACCTGAGGTTGCGGCACCGGCATGGACACAACAAGAAGAAGCGGTCACTGAAGTGGTCCAAACTGAATCGCCAATGGAATCAAGCCCACGTCGAAAAACACCATTTATTCCTGAATTGCCGTAATCGAGGACACCCCCATGGTTGAACGATTGGAACTTGAGGAACTCATGAACGCACCGAGAATGCGCATGTTTCGAAAATTGGGAGAGCATCTGCGGACCCGAGTTCGCGGACTCTCCATCTTGTTCCTGATTGGATTTGTNTTCGGTTATCCTCTTGCTGGAGAAGGGATTGATTGGATCATTAACCAATCCAGCCTCATACCCGAGGGAACACAAATTGTGGTCTTGCAACCGCTGGAATTGGTCCTGCTAAGATTGCAAATCGCAGGATACATCGGCATCATGCTCGTGGTAATGTCCTTGATTTGGGATGCAGCAAGGTACAGTCGTGACTTGGATTTAGGATTTGAAATCAGCTCGGTTGGCAAGGGATTGTGGGCCTTGGCAAAGTCCCTGACTTTGGCGATTGCAGGATTGATTTATGCCTGGGAGATTCTAATCCCATTCCTGCTCGAATATTTGCATGAAGACGCTGCANCTGTAGGTTTGCAATCGACATGGCACTTGCAAGCTTGGATTGGATTCCTCATCTCATTGGCTCTCGGTAGTGCCCTCGCCTTCCAAGTTCCATTGGCAGTCTTGATTGCTCTCAAAGGAGGTCTCGTCGAACGGGAAGTCATGACTCATTATCGTAGACACCTGTGGTTTTCCAGTATCGTGGTGGGCGCCATGTTGTCGCCGCCAGATCCTCTTTCATTGGCTTTGATTGCCGCACCAATGATTGTACTGTTTGAATTCGCCTTGTTGATTGATCGAATCATCCCTCAGCAGAAGTGAGGCCCCGGTTACGTTCGTCCTCAGCCTTGGCCACGGCAATGCCATCTTCGACATCGACCCACCTCATCATGATGGTGCCCGTCAAGATAAGTAAGAAAATACTCATAATGGCAACTCGGTCGTCAAACATGATGGCCAAAGTTCCGTATAGAATCGGCCCGATGAAGGCTGCAACCTTGCCAAAGAATCCGAAGAAACCGAAGAATTCAGCACTGCGGGTTTCTGGAACCATTTGACCAAACAGGCTTCTGGAAAGACCCTGACAGCCCCCCATGATTGAACCGAACATGACGCCCAGCATCATGAATTGAAGGGTGACTGAAATTCCAAGTGGTTGCCAGACCAAGTCCCTTGCAGTTTCTGCGATGAAGTCTAGAGGACCATCGCCCAAGTTTGTTGGATGATCGACTCCTGCAAACGACTGCACATCATCGCCGATTTTGACGCTCATGCTGAACCTAGAATCAGCAATCTTTGCCTTTAGGGCATCAAGAGAAACATTGCCGACATCAACGGACATTGGATTCCCATCACTGTCCTTGGCCCATTGCAGTACTTCTGCTTCGTCGACTTTATCATTCACTTCAACTGGGAGGATGTGTTTGAAATCCTGTGCCCATTCTTGCTCTTCATTGTCCGGATCTTGAGCCAATTCACCCAGGCTGGAGAGTACGATGGCATGATACGATTCAGTTTCTTCATCCCAAGTATATTGCAAGTCATAGCCTTCGTGTGAATCAGGAGTTAGTGGTGCGAATGTCAGGGCCAAAACACCGACCAATGTCGCCACAATGAGTGAAAGTTGTAAAGCTGATTTTGTCGAATACTTCTCAGCAATTTTCGTGAACCCAATGGCAGATGGGGCCGCTACAAACTGAATGGCTAGGATGGCTAGAATCAGATCTGTCGTTGTCAAACCCAACACTGCAGGACCAAAGACACCTGCCAAAGCAGTCACACTGTTGATTCCATCGATGTAGAAGAAGTAGGCTAACATGAAGAAGAAGAGTGTTCGGAAATCCTTGCGCTTTTTCAGAGTTGAAATGACTTCTGAAAGTGCAAACTTTGACGATTCAATGAAACTCTTGATTTCCATTTCCTCTTCGATATGTGGTTCAGGGACCCATTTGAAGGTCAATATCGCAAATCCAAACCACCATATTCCTGACGATGCCATGACGAAAGGAATCACCCAATCACCGGTCAACAACATGACCATGGCGAGATGGACCAACAACAGAATNCCTCCACCAAAGTAACCGTATGCAAAGGCCCGGTTGGAAATATCGTCCATCTCGGTTTCATCGCCGAGATGTGGCAACAGTGCATTGTAGAATACACCAGCACCATTCAAACCAATATTGGCNANNACAAACATNATCATCAACCAAGCCCATTTCATNCTGATTGGAANCAGNCCTGTTCCNGCNANGGCCAGAAGGAANGTNGCNCCNGCNCCNAGATANGTNAGNATTCTGAGCCACCACATTTTGATCATTCTNCGNTCTGCAATGACNCCAAANGANGGNCTGAGCATTGCNACNATNAGCGTNGCAATNCCAACNGAATATGACCAAATGGCNGTNCCCGACATNTCNATNCCNGCAATGGTCGTTGTCANNCCNTTTGCTTCNANGAANAGATAGAGAAACCANGGNGGNAGAATNGCNGTNGTNACGCTGGTTTCAAACGCNGATTTNCCCCAATCNTACATGCAGTAACCNCGNACNGCTTTCTNGTCNNCNTCNGNCATGTNNACAAACTANGNTAGACGGTGTTTAGGCTTGATGCAGGGGGGACGCTTGAATATGGGGAACATTCAGCAGCAATCAATGACCGAGGGCTGGGTCAAGCCGATTGAGAATTCAATCGAATCAATACGTCACGGTATGGTCCATACCGATGGCGTAGAGTTCGATCTCAGATTGACCACTGACGGACAGCTAGTCCTCTTCCACGACAATTTCCTTTCCCCAACTCAAATCGAACAATTGGGAGGTTCCAAGTGGGTGGAGGACTATTCATCCGAAGAATTGGCAGAACTCAATATCCCCTTGTTCCAAACACTGCTTGATGATGAAATCTACACCAATGCTTGGAGAGAACATGGTAAGGTCGCTTGTGTTGAACTCAAGATGCCACATCCAAGATCTTCGATTGCAGGATCAGTCAATCCAAAGAAAAGAGAAAAACATGCACGTACGATTGCGAGTTTGGCAAATGAAATGCTCAATGATGTCGGTTTGGACCAACAAAATGTTGTGATTTACTCTTTCAAACGGAGGTTCCGACATGTCTGCGCACGCGCGAATGTCAACTGGCCAGTTGCCCAATTGCAACCTGCAACACCCGAAGTGGGGAATCGGCGAATGAAGCGATTGCTTACATTGCCATCCTTCATGTGGTTGTCTTTGGCATTCCATCTGAAGCATCAGAAGATGGTCGGAGCACCAATGCTACCCTGCGCACTGGAATATTTGCATGGAGCCACCCGCCACATCACACTTGGCAGAACCTTTGGACTTGAAGGATATACCTCAAGGCGCTTGAATCGATTGCGGAAAGGATACCAAGCATATGTTTGGCCAATGACTATCGAAGTCGAGGGGTCCTTGCGCGCATTGGGTTTGACGGGATTGACAGATTACACATCACCTGAATTTGTGACGTTGCCAACTGGTGGTGCACGATGGACGCGGTGGGCAAGCCAGCCGCTGGACGTAGAACGTCAGGCCCTATTGCAGAATGCCGAGCCAGAACATCATGCTGCACTGATTGAGGAAGCGACGCGTGAAGTGACACCTTGGCATGAGTTGACGGACATTGAACGCAAAGGCTTCCTTGCATCATGGAGAAAACAGTGGGGTTGGGAACGAGACTTGGATGAATTGTCTCGAGATGCAAGTGCGAAAACCATGCCTTGGGAAGTCAGTCGAATGATCGGACATCGTGGAAGTGGCAAAGACTTCAACTGATTACTCCAAACGGCGAATGGTTGAATCTGCGGCGTAATACTTGGGTCGATAAATCGGAGTCCCTCGTCCGCCACGAGCATTTCGCTCATCTAGAATCTGAGCTGCAATGCCTGCAACACGCGCCCAACCGAAGAAAGTGGTGTAATACTCAGGCTTGTGGAATCCTACCGCATTCAGCAATGTTCCAGAAGCAATGTCCACATTGGCATTCGGATTGCTGATCTTCGGGTTCTCTCCGAGGACCTTGGGAGCAATGGTTCGAAGCGCTTTGACGGTCTTGAAGTTGGAGTCATCAGGACAAATTTCCTCACCGAGTTTGAACTGAGCTGCAGCGCGAGGGTCTTCAGCTCGAAGGACTGCATGACCGAATCCATAGATGGGTCTCCCTGCGGCCAATTCTTTTCGGACGAACGACTCGACTTCAGCCTCATCCGAGGTCCCGATTCGCTGGACGAACTCAAGGCAGGATTGATTGGCACGACCGTGAAGCGGACCGGAAAGAGCGTTCATCGCACTTGAGATTGAAGCATACAGGCTGGCCCAACCGCTGGCAACTGCTTTGCCGGTGAATGTCGAGAGATTGCCTCCACCGTGATCCATGTGAAGGACGAGGAAAACTCGAAGCGTTCGAATCATTCGCTCCGCATCTGCACCTTCAAGTCCCAACAGGTGTACAAAATTCTCAACCATGCCGCGCTCGGGCTCACTGGCAACTTCAGGCAAACCGCGTCCACCGCGAAGGCGGAAGATTGTCGCCATCAGTTCGGGCATTCGTGAAATCAGATTCAGGCCATCGGCTCGGATGTCCCCTGTTGTTTCAGCAACACCCAGGGACTGAATTCCAATACTCAGCCAATCCATGGGGTGTCCCGAACCGGGTGTCAGTGATTCCAAGACACGCAACGCACCGGTTGGCAGTCTTTCAGCCCGCTGAACCAATTCATGTCTGAAGTCCTGCGACTCCTGACGGTTGGGTAGACGCTTTTCAAAAAGCAGGAAAATGACATCCTCAGGACTCATGTCTGCAAGGTCGCCTACTGGATAGCCACAGTAGTGCACTCCCTTCTTCGGATCGACGAAAGATGTACGGCAAGTTCCAACTGGGATTCCACGGAGACCGGTATCAAGGTGGTCCTTTGTGACTTCAAAGAGTACTTCCTTGCCATTTTCGTCGCTCATCTGGACTCCTCGGCCCTGCGAAAGGCGCGTTTGGTATAAGGGCAAGGGTTGGGTGTATTACACCCAGAATCTCAAAACCAACCCGAAAGTCCGGAAGGCATGGGCGCTCGAACACCGTGGTATTCCAACGGCGTTCGATTTCAATGCCTGCCCGAATGTGGCAAATGTTGTGACCAACCCGGAGGCGTTGTTTTCCTAGCGAAACACGATGCACAACGGTTGGCGAATCACCACAACATGGAAGTTCAGGACTGGTTGGACCGAGATTGTACTCGAAGCCAAAATGGGCGCTATGTCCTGCGTTCTAGAGAACATGATGGCGTCTGTATTTACCTCAATGAGGACAAAACATGCGGTGTGTATGAAGCCAAGCCCGACCAGTGCTCGGCATTCCCATGGTGGAATGAAAATATGGTTTCGACCAGAGCTTGGCACAAAACCGTACAACTTTGCCCTGGTTTGCGTCAACCCGAAGCCGATGTGATTCCTTTGCCTGTCATTCAAGGCCATCTTGACAAAGATCGAGTCGCTGAGAAGGGTTTCAGGAATTGGACAAAAACAGTCGAAAGGGCCTAAAACCCCCAACTTCAGGAGCCCTTATGCGAACTGCACCAAAAGTGACTCTGATAATTGGCGCCATCATGTTGATTGGCAGTATCATCGCAGTAGTCGCCGGTATTGGCTCTACAGATTTTGATGGAGAAGATGTTTTTACTGGAGACGCCCCCACCACTTGGGATGCCGAACTTGAATGGAAATCGCTCTACTCCGTCTATG